>JAWLEU010000290.1:0-2505 GCA_041685965.1 Desulfosalsimonas sp. | reverse complement strand
TCAGGGCCGCCTATGTCAAATGTTTCGCCTGCAGTGGACGGGTTCTGCAGGCATCCGGTAAGGTAGTCAAGCACGTTTTCAACCGCAACAGGCTGGGACCTGGTATATATCCAGCGCGGGCAAAGCATCAAAGGAAGGCGCTCTACCAGGTATCTTATGATTTCAAAACCAGCTCCTCCGGCCCCGATTATTACTGCTGCCCGAAGCACGGTGGTCCGGGCCTGTCCGGAGGAAAGAATCTGTCCAACCTCCTGGCGGCTGGCCAGATGATGGGACATGTAACCGGCATCCGCCACATCGCCGAGGCCGCCAAGATAAATCAGACGCGACAGTCCCTTGCGGTCTGCTGCAGCCACGAAGTTTTGGGCGGCCATACGGTCTTTTTCCGCAAAAGCCCTCATCTCCCTGAAATTTTTGCCGCCCATGGAATGTACCAGATAGTAGGCAGTGTCCACCCCTTCCAGGGCATTTTCAAGAGATGCCGGGTCCAGCAGGTCTCCCTTGACGATTTCCGGTTCGTTTTTCAGCGGATACGGCGTTTGCCATTTTTCAGGACTGCGGACCATGCACCTCACCCTGCAGCCCATTTCATCCAGGCGGTAGAGAAGGCGGCGGCCGATAAAGCCTGTGGCGCCCAGAACAAGTATCGGGCCGGAAGTTAAAGATTGCAGGCCGGCGGATGTTGATTCGGAGTCGTTCATTGGATTTCCTCTCTGTAGGCGTGGCTGAGATTGTCCAAAAAAACCACTGAGCATACCCGGATGCATATCAGGGCCGCATCAGGTCCATCCAGAAACGCCTTAATATCCGGGCTGTTTTCAAGTAAATGGTTGCGGAGTCTTTTTATTTCTTCGGGATCAGCAATTTTTTCAAATGTACCGATCACGGTCAGAGCCAGGGGCGGTGAGGCATGTCTGTCGTCTATGAGCAGGCTTACTTTCGGATTCCATACCAGGTTCCGGTATTTGCGGCTGTTTTTGCTGGTGGCCATGTATATACGGGTGCAGGATTCATCTGCTGCATAGTTCATAAGGGAACAATACGGCTGGCTGTTTTCCGCGGTTGCCATAACGCAGTGCCTGCGGCTCCGGATCAGGGACTTTATATCCTCGCGCATTATGTGCCTCTGAGGTTTTTAGGAATTCAAAACTTCAATTTTCCCCGCACCGGCCAGAGGGAAAATTCCGGGCTCGGCTTAAAGCCTGCACCCAGGGAACCGTCCTTGAGATAAAGAGCCCAGGCATATCCGGGCTCGCTCATAAGTGCTCGTGGTTGCTTGCCAGTAAAAGTCGCGGAAATTTTTGAACATGCTGTCGTCCGGAAGCGCAGGGCTGTGTTCGCCAAGGTCCACCAGGGTTTCCAGTTCCCGGATTTTCGGCATTCCGATTCCTATTATCATAATGCGAGGCAGAAAAATGTCAAATGCTGAACAGGAGGTGCCCGGAAGGCTTTATTGATTCTAAAATCCCGGAATTTTTGTCTTGACTCGAAATATCCGGTTTACTAATTGATTCAATTATTGCTTGTCGGATCTTGCTGGTAACAAGGACCATTAAAACTGCGGGAGGTAACAGTCTTATGGCTAAACGTGAACAATGGGGCACGAGAACAGGTTTTATTCTGGCTGCAGTGGGATCGGCCATAGGCCTGGGAAACATTTGGCGGTTTCCTTATATGGCCTATGACAACGGCGGGGGAGCTTTTTTGATCCCCTATTTTTTTGCACTGCTTACTGCGGGAATTCCGATTATCATCCTGGAATTCGGTGTGGGGCACAAATACAAGGGGTCCGCGCCTCTTACATTTTTCAACATCTTTAAGAAATGGGAATGGCTGGGATGGTGGCAATCCCTGGTGGCCTTTGTAATAGGTATTTATTACGTGGTGGTTATAGCCTGGGCTCTAAACTATACCATGCTGGCACTGAACGTGGGCTGGGGCTCAGACCCCGAGGGTTTTTTCTTTGAAGAATTCCTGAAAATAAGTTCCGGCCCCATGGAGCTGGGGGGTATTGTATGGCCTGTCTTTCTGGCTGCACTTGCCATGTGGCTTGTCACCTGGATCGTTCTTTTCAGCGGTGTAAAAAAGGGAATAGAAATGGCCAACAAGATTTTCATGCCTCTTCTTTTCCTTCTTCTTTTGATAATGCTTGGCCGGGCCGTGACCCTGGAAGGAGCCGCAGAGGGCATTGGATGGCTGTTCAGGCCTGATTTCACCGCGATAATGGACTACCAGGTCTGGACCGCTGCCTACGGACAGATATTTTTTACACTCAGCGTATGCTTTGCCATCATGATTACTTACTCCAGTTATCTGCCTGAAAAGTCCGATATAAACAATAATGGCATGATGACAGCATTTATAAACTGCGGTTTCAGCTTGCTTGCCGGCATAATGGTGTTCGGTGTGCTGGGATACATGGCAAAAGAGCAGGGTGTAGGTCTGCAGGAGGTTGTGGGCCAGGGAGTCGGTCTGGCGTTTGTTACGATTCCCCAGGCCATAAGC
>JAWLEU010000289.1:0-2508 GCA_041685965.1 Desulfosalsimonas sp. | reverse complement strand
AAATTTTGAGCCGTTCAAGCCTATTAAAACTTGCCGCAGCAGCCTCAATTGCCGCAATGCTCGCCGCAGCCGGGGCCTTTTTGCTCACTGGAAACAACCGGGGCGACGGGCCGGCGGAAACCATCAGGCCGCAGGGTGCACAGGAAAATAAACCAGCGGAGGTATCTCAGTTATCATCCGGATGGTGGGAAAGCAGACAAAGCATATATTACGGCATCCCGGCGCGCATCATGTTTCACCTGCCTGAAGGAAACAGGGATTCAGCCGAAAAAATTGCTGAAAACGCATGGGCTGAATTTGCGCGCATAGGAAAGATTTTCAATCCCTCTGATCCTGATTCTGAAACCAGCAGGCTTAATTCAGCAAACAAAACAAAACCCGTGGCTGTATCAGACGACATGTTCGAGGTGCTAAAGCTTTGCCTAAAGCTGTGGAAAGCCTCGGACGGGGCATTTGATCCCACCACCACTGCGGTGAAAAAGCTGTGGCAGGATGCGGCAGATACCCAGAAAATACCCTCACAGCGGGAAATAAAAAGCGTTCTGTCAAAAACCGGCTTTGAAAATGTAAGACTCATCAACGAACACAAGGCGGTTGTATGCGACAAAAAAAGTATTAAATTCGATTTCGGAGGTATAGCAAAGGGATTTGCAATAGACAGAACAGCCGGCCTGCTCAGGGATTCCGGGGCAGCAGACGGCCTTGTACAGCTTGGCGGAGAAATCGCTGCGTTCGGCGCAAACCAGGAAGGCAGAGCCTGGCGCATAGGCATACAGCACCCGACTGACATGCAGGATATCTGGGGCAGAATTACAACTAAAAGCGCCGTAAAAGTCTCCACCAGCGGCAATTACCGCCAGCCCCTCAAGATACAGGGACATGAATTTTATCACATATTCAGCCCGGAAACAGGAAAGCCTGTAAACAGCAAAGTGCTCGGGGTCACCACAGCAGACCCGGCAGGCATCACCAGCAATGCCCTGCTAGACGGCGCAGCAACCGCCATTACGGTTGCCGGCCCTGAAAAAGGCATTGATCTGGCAGAAAAACTCGGCATTGAAAGCCTTGTTCTAACCCGGCAGAAAGACGGAGACGGCATAAAACAGATCGCAACGCAAGGCCTGTTTAAACACTATGAACGCAAAAATTCCAGTGCCCGCTGAATTGTTTGAGGAGGTAGCGGGAGGCACGAAAAAGATGTTTCTTCATTGACACTTTTATCCTTTTATAGTATTGAAATTTTTTCCGAAAATTTCAGATTTTTCAGTTGCTGACATTTTCGGAATTTTACACGATCCATAATCACAAAGCTTTGATATAAGGGAGAGCACAGATGGAATCAAAAGAACCAGCCGCCGAACACGGAGAGAATCAGGCTCCGGTGGGCTCGGTCATGGTTGTGGGCGCGGGCATTTCAGGAATGCAGTCCGCCCTTGATCTGGCCAACTCAGGATACTACGTTTATCTTGTGGAAAAAACGTCTGCCATAGGCGGAATCATGTCGCAGCTGGACAAGACGTTTCCAACCAACGACTGTGCCATGTGAGTCATCTCGCCCAAACTGGTCGAGGTCGGCCGGCACCTAAACATTGAGCTCCTTACAAACACCGAACTGATGGACCTGAAAGGCGAGCCGGGCAGATTCAAGGCCCACGTCCGCCAGGAACCCAGATACATAGACATCTCAAAATGCACCAGCTGCGGGGAATGCGCAAAAGTATGCCCCATAGAGGTCCCGAGCGAATACGACTACGGACTGACCACGCGCAAGGCTGCTTTCAAGAAATACGCCCAGGCCATTCCCGGGGCATATGCCATCAGCAAACGCGGCACCGCGCCGTGCAAGGCAACCTGCCCGGCGCACGTGAGTATCCAGGGATACATCGCCTTGATAAACCAGGGACAATACAGGGAGGCAGTTGAGCTGTTCCGCGACGCCCACCCGTTTCCAGGCATCTGCGGCCGTGTATGCCACCATCCCTGTGAAGAGATATGCACAAGAAACGACTATGACGAACCGCTGGCAATCCGTGAGCTTCACAGGTTTCTGGCGGACTGGGAAAGCCAGGAGGGCGAAAAGGTTCTGCCTGATACCGCAGAGGAAAAACGCGACGAAAAGGTTGCGGTGATAGGATCCGGGCCTGCGGGTCTTTCCGCAGCCTATTTCCTGGCCCGCCAGGGCTACGGGGTCACAATATATGAAAAGCTGCCTGTGGCAGGCGGCATGATGGCAGTGGGAATCCCTGAATACCGGCTACCCGCGGAAACGCTTCAGCGCGAAATAGAAGTCATACAGGATCTCGGAGTTGAGATAAAAACCGGGGTGACCTTTGGAAAGGACATCACGTTTGACAGCCTCAAAGCCGATGGCTATTCATCGGTGTTCATGGCCATAGGCCTGCACAAGGGCCGGAGCCTTGGAATTGAAAACGAAGACGCCGAAGGCGTGCTGCAGGGTGTTGATTTCTTAAGAGATACTGCCCTCGGCAAAGACGTTCCCATGGGAAA
>JAWLEU010000288.1:0-2515 GCA_041685965.1 Desulfosalsimonas sp. | reverse complement strand
GTTCATGAGCTCGCTGTCGATTTCCGGAAAATGCACGCTTATAATCCTGCGCATCATCTCGGGGTCGGGAAAGGCTATGTGGTGGAAATTGCACCTGCCAAGAAACGGGTCAGAAAGGTCCTTTTTCGCATTTGACGTGATAACGATCACGGGCCTGTGTTTTGCCCTTATGGTCTTGTCGGTCTCGATTATATCGAATTCCATCTGGTCAAGCACATCGAGCATGTCATCCTGGAAGTCAGTGTCGGCCTTGTCAATCTCGTCGATCAGCAGAACCGTTCGCTCTTCCGCGGTAAAGGCCTGGCCGATCTTGCCCATCTTTATGTAGTCCTCGATCCTGCTCACGTCGCGCGTGGAATCACCAAAACGGCTGTCATTTAACCTTGTCAGGGTATCGTACTGATAGAGCGCATCTATGAGTTTCATGTTGGACTTAACATTTAAAATTATTAAAGGCATACTCAGGTTTTCCGCAATTGCATGGGCCAGCATTGTCTTGCCGGTTCCAGGCTCGCCCTTCAGCAGCAGGGGCATTTCCAGTGACATTGAAATGTTGACAATTCTTGCAAGTTCATCGTCGAGAACATAGCGCTGGGCGCCTGTAAAACCACTCCCTGTATCTTTTTGTTGTGTCATAAGCCAATAATCCTGATGTTTCTTGTATGTTTTTTAAAAATTTATATCCGGCTGAAACCCTTAAAACATAGTCAGCCGGCCTGGTTTGCGCGGATCAGCTCAGAGAGCCGGCGGTTCATATCTATGACCTTCATGGCATGTTCCAGGGAAAGAGAGCCGGTACCGCAGCTCGGGGTGACAATCGACTGGGACACAATCATTTCCCTGCTCACCCCCAGAGCCTCTACCTGCGAGGCTTCCTTTTCCCACAGTTCGTGCAGGGACTCCGGGCTCTGGTTTTCAATTGCCTCTTTGTCTCCCGTGGGAACGATTCCCCAGGCCAGAAGGCCGCTGTTGTTTAAAAACATGCGGACCTGGTCTGCATACAGCATGAACTTGTCAAAATAGGAATAAGCGTCAAAGCTTACTATGTCCGCACCGGACTCCAGTATAACCGACCACTCGGCATTTGCGCATACGTGTATTCCCGCAAGCCCGCCTTCCTGGTGTACCGCCTCGATGACCTCGGCAAAGCACTGATCAATATCCTGCCGGGATACGCTGATAAATGCGGAGGAACCGAATCCCGCAAGGGCGGGCTCATCGAGAAACATGATTACCGGCAAACCGTATTTTTTAAGCTGCCTGACCTGCCAGCGGGCCTTCATGGCAATGAGCTTTACTGCAGCATCCCGCAACTGTTCGTTGTAAAACACAGCCCTGCCTTGTTCGTCCACAAGGCCGGTACCGAAGGTAAAAGGCCCTGTTACCTGGCCTTTTACCGCGGCAGGGCTGCATGTACCGTTATCAAGCTCGTGCATGAAGGTGAAAAACCCAGGGGCCTCCTCTTTCTGCAGAGCAAAGCGGGAATCGGATATGTCCTGGCTGCCGTCGGTAACCGCCATGTAGTCTTCAAAAAAAGTCAGCATTTCCTCATCAAAGCTTTCTTTTAAAGACTCAACGAACATTCGCCCGTCTTTGACAGTCAACCCTGGCATTCCCCTTGCAAACTGCGCTACCATCCCTTCGGCGGCAAATCCGGGCAGTTGAACCCACAAGGGTATATCCGGGGTGTATTCAAGCATCACCCTGACGGCTTCTTGATGATCATTCATCGGCAGACTGCCTATCCAGGCGGCCAGGGCACCCGGCCGAAATTCAGTGGTCATTACAGAACCTTTCCAAATTTATGCTTTCTATTGCAAACTGCTTGCATCCCTTAAAATAATTACAATAATTGATTTTAAAAACATTGACAAGGGTATTTCCCGGAAAAATTACACCTTCCTGGTGCCCTGTCTGTTATTAAGCAATTGACAGGCAGCGTGGATTTGCCTAAGATTAAACAAATATAATAATGTGTTTGCCGCCAGAACTGCTTACACAACCGAATAACAGGAGGATTACGCTCAATGTTTGGCCTAGGTATGCCTGAATTAATTGTTATTCTTGTGATTATACTGATTGTTTTCGGGGCCGGCAAGATGCCCGAAATAGGATCAGGTATAGGCAAGGGAATCCGCAATTTCAAGAAATCTGTTTCAGGTGATGAATCTGAAAACGAAAAAATAGAAGACACGGACAAAGAAAAACAGAACAAATAAAAAACCGGGTCAGCAAAAGACCCGGCTTACATCCTTACATCAATTTGATCCACACCTGCTTGCCTAAGACTGATTTTTCCCAAAAACCTTAAAAGGGAATATCATCGTCAACCGACCCTCCGCCTGATGAAGACTGCGCTTCAGGCTCATCCGCGTAAGCCGGCCCGGCGCCGTATCCGCCGCTGTTGTCCGCTCCTTTGCTGCCCAGCATCTGCATGTCTGCGGCCACCACTTCGGTTATATATTTGGTGGTGCCATCCTGTTCCCACGACCGGGTCTGGAGGCGACCTTCAATA
>JAWLEU010000287.1:0-2527 GCA_041685965.1 Desulfosalsimonas sp. | reverse complement strand
CGGCTTCGTTTAAAAAAGCCTGTTTTGAATAATAAACAACACTGGTCTGCTTTACAAAGCAGTCCACTGAAAGCGCGGATGAAAACCGCGCGGTGCCGCCTGTAGGCAGGACATGATTGGGCCCTGCCACATAGTCGCCCACGGGCTCCGGAGTATAGCCTCCGAGAAAGACAGCTCCCGCATTTTTAACTGAATGCAGCCACGCAAAAGGCTCTTTTACCTGGAGTTCCAGGTGCTCAGGGGCGATCCTGTTGGCAAGCGCCATTGCGGTTTCAAGATCAGGCACAGTAAAAACCGCCCCGTATTCCGCCAGGGATTTTTCTGCTATATCCCTTCGGGAAAGTTCGGCAAGCTGGGAGTCAATCTCCGTGCAAACCTTTTGCGCAAGCGATTCTGATGCGGCCACCAGCACGGCCGAAGAAAGCGGGTCATGCTCGGCCTGGGACAAAAGATCGGCTGCAACGCAGGCAGGATCCGCGGATTCATCTGCAACCACAAGCACCTCGCTGGGGCCTGCTGTCATGTCAATGCCCACCATGCCCGAGACTATCTTCTTGGCCAGGGTAACGTAAATATTGCCCGGCCCTGCTATCACGTCCACGGGCAAAATTGTTTCCGTGCCGTAGGCAAGGGCTGCAACTGCCCAGGCCCCGCCTGTCTTGTAGACCTCGCTTACCCCGGCCGCCCTCGCGGCTGCAAGAAGATGGGGGTTTATGGAGCAGTCAGCCATGGGAGGTGTGACCATGACTATCCGCGGCACTCCGGCGATGGCGGCGGGAATCGCACCCATGAGTACGGATGATACAAGAGGGGTGGTTCCCCCTTTTGCGCCGGGCACGTATATGCCCGCAGCATCAACCGGATTGACCAATTGTCCGAGCACAACCCCATGCCTGTCAGTGCTGATCCATGAATTTCTCACCTGGCGGCGGTGAAAGGATTCGATCTGTGAGGCAGCCCTGTTTAAGGCGGACATAAATTCGGGGTCAACCTTTTCAGCCGCATCCTCAATTTCCTCCTCAGTGGCCCTGACAAGGCCGGTTGTCATCTCAGGGGCGTCAAACCGCCTGGTGTATTCAAGCACAGCGGCATCGCCCCTGGCGCGCACGTCATCTACCATGGCGGATACTTTTTCATAATCCGCGTCCCTGTAATCCAGGCCCCTGCCGAGTATGGTGCTTATCATGTCTTCTGCGGCAGCCGAGGGATAAGTCAGTATTTCCGGCATAATCGTATGCTCCGTTGAAATTTTTTATTCTGATAAACCTGTAAACCTTTATCTTTTATGAGATACAACTCACATTGTCAATGGGGTGTGCGCAGGATTTGAACATAAACCCAAAAACTGTTGACTTTTCAAACAAATTTTGACATTATTGTTAATTTACTTTAATATTTAACATTTTTTAAAAATCAACAGAAAAAGGAGAAAAGATATGGCGGAAAATCGCATCTGTAATTTCAACCCCGGGCCGGCCGCACTGCCGGAGCCCGTGCTCAGTGAAATCCAGAAAAACGTTGTTGATTTCCAAAACTGCTGCATGTCGATACTGGAAATCAGCCACAGGTCAAAGGACTTTGACGCGGTTATAAACGACGCAATAGCAAGGACAAAAAGGCTGCTAAACATCGGAGACGACTACCACGTGCTTTTCCTGCAGGGCGGGGCAAGTCTTCAGTTTGCAATGGCCCCCATGAATTTTCTGCCCCAGGGCCGCACCGCGGACTACATAAACACCGGAACCTGGTCCACAAAGGCAATAAAGGAAGCGGACATCCAGAACAAAAACTACAATGTTGCAGCCTCTTCCGAAGACCGCAATTTTGCCTATATACCCAAGGAGTTTTCCTTTACCCCGGATGCGTCATACGTGCATATTACTTCCAACAACACCATCAAGGGCACCCAGTGGGACAAGTTCCCGGATACCGGCAACGTCCCGATGGTGGCTGACATGTCCTCGGACTTCATGTGCAGGCCCATTGACATGTCCAAATTCGGGCTCATATACGTGGGGGCACAGAAAAACATCGGCCCTGCAGGGGTATGCATGGCCATAGTGCGCGACGACATGTTAAAACTCATTCCCGACGGCCTTCCAAGCATGCTCGACTACAGAACCCACGTTAACAAGAACTCCATGTATAACACTCCGCCCTGCTTTGCCATCTACACGGTCCACCTGGTCATGAAGTGGCTGGAAGAAACCGTGGGCGGACTTTCCGAAATGGAAAAGATAAACAGGAAAAAGGCGGAAACCCTCTATACCGCAATTGACCAAAGCGATTTCTACCAGGGAACAGCGGACAAGGACAGCCGCTCGCTTATGAACGTGACCTTCAGGCTGCCTGACGAAGACCTGGAAAAGAAATTCATTGACGAGGCCGCACAAAACGGCCTGGGAGGCCTGAAGGGCCACAGGTCGGTCGGCGGATGCCGCGCCTCCATATACAACGCAGTCACGGTTGAGTCGGTTGAAAGACTGGTTTCGTTCATGAAGGATTTTGAGAAGAAAAACAAATAGAA
>JAWLEU010000286.1:0-2561 GCA_041685965.1 Desulfosalsimonas sp. | reverse complement strand
AACAGTCCTGGCCGCGTATACAGCCCTCCAGCCGGATTTTTCCCTGTTCATCCGTACGATATTAAGTGTGTCGCGGAAAATTTCAACACCGGTAACGCCGCGGGACCCGGAGGGGAGCCAGTTTTTCTTTATGAATCCCCAGAAATTCTGCTTTGATGTATTTCCCGGAGCAGGGGCGGTGCCGTCATGGCTGCTGCGGATAACATTCAGAAGTTTTTCTGTGGATGAAATTTCCTCTTCTGTGGCCAATACGCAATTCTCCGCTGCATGTCAGCATGAAAATAATACATTAGATTTCGCTGGCTTGCAGGCAATAAAACCCCCTTGCGGCGGGTAAAAGCGAAAAAAATCAAAAAAAATTCAAAAAATCGACATTGTCGTGTTAATTAAGACATTGGTGCCGGATATGTCAATATTTTTGTACGATTCCGGGGTTTGTAAATGTTTGACCAGGAGGCCTTTATGCGCAAATCCATTCTTATCACAGGAGCCAGTTCAGGTATAGGCATGGAGCTTGCAAAAGAAATGGCGCACCGTGGTTACGCCCTGGCGCTGACCGCAAGGCGGACGGATGCGCTGGAATTACTTCGCAATGAAATTGCCGGAAAGAATGCGTCCCTGCCGGTTGAGATTGCGGGTCTCGATGTCACGGATTACGATAGTGTTCCGGTTGTTTTAGACGATCTGGCACAGCGCCTGGGCGGCATTGACATCGTGTTCGCAAATGCCGGGGTTGCACTTGGCGAGCGGATCGGCCTCAATGAGTTTGAAAAGGCCAGGCAGAGCGTTGAGGTAAACCTTACGGGTGCAATGGCAACCATTGATGCCGCGGTTTCTTATTTTTTCTCCCGGGGCGGCGGCCACGTGGTGGGGATATCCTCCGTGGCCGCCTTTCGGGGAATGCCTAAAAGCTCGGCTTATTCAGCGTCCAAGGCGGGCATTGCAGTCTACCTTGAGGCCCTGCGGGCCGAAGCCAGGGGCAAAAACATTGACGTTACGGTTCTGTATCCCGGATACATAGACACCCCCCTGAACAACACCCTGCCGAGCCGTCCGTTTTTAATCAGCGTTGAAAAGGGGGCCCGGATTATAGCGGACCTGATAGAAAAAAAGAAGAAATCCGCGTTCGTGCCGGCATGGCCGTGGTTTTTGGTGGGAAGGCTTTTAAAGATACTGCCCGCAAGCGTGATTGCCCGGATGTAGGCAAAAAAAGCGGGTCAGAATTCGTCATAGTCTATCAGTTCAGGCTCGACTCCGTAGTCATCCAGGGTCTTCAGGCAGGCCCTGAGCATCATGGGAGGGCCGCACAGGTAGTATTCAACCTCTGAAGGGTCAGGGTGGGGGCGAAGGAAGTGCTCCTCCAGGCTCTGGTGGATAAACCCTCTCATGCCCTCCCAGTTGTCTTCAGGCATTGGTTCTGATAAGGCCGCGTGATAGGAAAAGTTTTCAAAATCCGCGTCCAGTTTCCGGAATTCTTCGTCATATAGCATTTCCTGGCTGTTTCTTGCCCCGTACCAGAAGCTTGCCGTGCGCTTTGTTTTTTTCGCCAGAAGCTGCTCCCGGATCTGTCCCCGCAGTGGCGCCATGCCGGCACCGCCGCCAATAAAGCACATTTCCCGGCTGGTTTGCTTTACACGGAAATTGCCGAAAGGGCCGCTTACGCTCACCTTATCGCCCTGTTTCAGGCTGAAGATATATGAAGATCCCACTCCCGGCGGGGCTCCGGGCATATCAGGCGGCGGGGTGGCAATCCTGACCGTGAACATAAGCGGGTCAGGCTCGGACGGCGGGTTTGCAAGAGAGTACGCACGGTATATGGGCTCTTCGTTTGCCGCCTCGAGTTTCCACAGGTCGAATCTGTCCCAGGTCTGCTTAAAAGGCTCGGGTATGTCGAAATCTGAAAAAGAAACGCGGTAGGCAGGGATGTCTATCTGCATGTACTGGCCGGGCTCAAAGGACAGTTCGCGGCCGTCTTGTATGCTTACTGCAAGTTCTTTTATAAACGTGCCTATGCAGCGGTTGGACACAACCGCAGCCTGGTATTTTTCAATTGCAAGTATCTCGGGAGGAATTTCTATGTCCAAATCCTCGCGGATCTTTAACTGGCATGCCAGGCGTATGTTTTCCTTTTTTTCGGACCTTGAAAGATGGGGCAGCTCGGTGGGCAGTATATCGCCGCCGCCGTCTGAAACCCTGCATTTGCACTGGCCGCACGACCCGCTGCCGCCGCAGGCCGACGGCAGGTAGATACCGTTTGCATTCAGGGCTGAAAGCAGGCTGGTGCCGGTGCGCACTGAAAGCTCGTTTTCCCGGTCCCCGTTTACGGCGATTCTGCTTTCGCCCTTCTGGGCCACGCGGGATTCCACAAACAGCAGCAGGACCACCAGAAGCAGGATCACGGCAGAAAATGTGCTTATGCTGACCAGATATATCAATTCACCCCCGCCATTACATGGTGATGCCTGAAAAAAGCATGAACGCCATTGCCATCAAGCCTGTTACTATCATTGTAATTGCAAACCCTTCCAGCCCGCTGGGAAGATCCGCGTAGCGCAGCTTTA
>JAWLEU010000285.1:0-2562 GCA_041685965.1 Desulfosalsimonas sp. | reverse complement strand
ATATTTTCAAGGAGGTGTCAAATAGCCAAGACAAAGAGCAACGATAAAAAGGTAAATATCAACAGCGAGATCAGGGCCCCGGAAGTAAGGGTTATTGATCCCGAGGGAACTCAGCTTGGAGTGATTCCCATAAATACCGCCCTTTCAACAGCCGAGGATCACGGTCTCGATCTGGTGGAGGTTTCTCCGAATGCAAGCCCGCCGGTTTGCAAAATAATGGATTACGGCCGCTACCGTTACCAGCAGGACAAAAAGCAGCAGGAAGCCAGGAAAAAGCAGTCCGCAATCCAGGTAAAGGAGATAAAGGTCCGCCCGAAAACAGATGACCACGACCTGGAAATAAAGCTGGGTCATATCAAAAAATTCATCGACAAGAAAAACAAGGTGAAGGTCACCCTGATGTTCAGGGGGCGGGAAATTACAATGACAGACAGGGGCAGGGACGTGCTCGAGCGCATTGCCGAAAACGCAAGCGAGTTCGCCTCAATTGAGCAGCCCCCGAAAATGGAAGGCCGTACCATGACGATGCTCCTGGGTCCCAGGTAGCAATCCCGGGCTGTCAAAGCAAAAATTTATCACCCCCGGCAGCGTATCAGGCCGAAACTTCCATGTGAGGAAACCGGTTAACTCCGGCACACTTGCGCGGGAAAGTCTTTTCCCGCGCTTTGTATTTTTTTATTGACGGCCCCGTAAAGTTGAGGCATATTTTATTGTTTAGCAATTTTTACGCCCGACATACTGTTTTATAATTGTTTAAGGGAGAGCGATCATGCCGAAAATCAAAACAAACCGCGCGGCTGCCAAGCGGTTTAAACGCACAGGCACGGGCAAATTCACGTTTGCCAAGTCCCATGCCAGCCATATTCTGACCAAAAAGACCAGAAAACGCAAACGCGCGCTCAGGAAAAAGCAGGTCATGGACTCCACCAACCTCAAGGCAGTCAGAAGGATGATGCCCTACAGTTAAGATAGGCAAAAGGCAAAAAGGAGTATCACAAAATGCGAGTAAAAAGAGGATATAAAGCCAGGCAGCGCAGGAAAAAAGTGCTGAAACTGGCCAAAGGCCAGCAGGGCGGCAGAAGCAGGCTGTATCGTACAGCCGCGGATGCGGTTGACAAGGCCCTTACGTATGCATACCGAGACCGCAAGGTCAAAAAACGCCAGTTCAGAAGGCTTTGGATAACACGCATCAATGCCGCGGCCAGAATGAACAAGCTCTCCTACAGCAAATTCATCAGCGGATTAAAAAAGGCGGACATCGAACTTGACCGGAAAATCCTGGCTGAAATGGCAGTATCAGATCCATACGCTTTTTCCAGGCTTGCGGAAAAAGCCTCTTCCCAGCTTTAATCCGGAAAGTTTGATGCTTTAAGCGCATCTGCCGCACCAGGCGCAAACCTTTATCTGCAACCGGTTGATGTAACGTGAGCCAAGAAATTGAACAAATTCGGCAAGAGGCCCTGTCTGAACTCCAGCAGGCAGAGGAAGCGGAAACCGTCCGGGAATTATCTGTCCGGTATCTGGGCCGCAAGGGCCGGATAACGAGTTTTCTGCGCAATATTTCCCAGCTACCCGCCGACCAGCGTCCTGCTGCAGGCAAACGGGCAAACGAGGTCAAAAAAGAGCTTGAATCCGCATTTGATGACGCCCTTGCCAGATTGTCGGAAAACCGGGAAGAAGACGGGGAAGCCATAGACGTTTCCCTGCCCGGCAGACCAGCACCGCTGGGCACCCTGCACCCGATCACCCGTATCACCCGCATGATATCGCGCATATTCGAACGAATGGGATTCGGCATAGCAGAAGGCCCGGAAGTAGAATCGGACTATTACAATTTCGAGTCCTTAAACATTCCCAAAAACCACCCTGCACGTGACATGCAGGATACGTTCTATGTGTCGGACAACGTTGTGCTGCGCACCCATACTTCCCCCATACAGGTGCGTTACATGGAGTCCCGTCAGCCGCCCGTACGCATAATCGCACCCGGCAAGGTCTACAGGTGCGACTCTGATCTGACCCATACCCCCATGTTTCACCAGGTTGAGGGGCTGCTGGTGGATGAAAAAGTTTCATTCGGGGACCTAAAGGGAACCCTCACCGCTTTTGTACACCAGATTTTCGACCCGGAAACTAGCCTGCGCTTCAGACCCAGTTTTTTTCCTTTCACAGAACCCAGCGCCGAGGTGGATATCCGGTGCGTAATATGCAGGGGCGCCGGATGCAAGGTTTGCTCTGACACGGGATGGCTGGAGGTTCTTGGCTGCGGCATGGTGCATCCGGCGGTATTTGAAAACGTCGGCTACGACACGTCCAGGTATTCGGGGTTTGCCTTCGGAATGGGCGTGGAACGCATTGCAATGCTCAAATACGGGATAAACGACATCCGCATGTTTTTCGAAAACGATATCCGTTTTTTGAGGCAGTTTTGACTAGAAACTAGAGACTGGAAACTGGAGACTAGAAAGAGGCGATGTGCCTGCATAAGCTGTGAAAATACTGATAGTTAAGCACAAATCTAAACCCATGATGAATGAATTAAATTGATGGCACCGTAAAAAG
>JAWLEU010000284.1:0-2574 GCA_041685965.1 Desulfosalsimonas sp. | reverse complement strand
ATCAAGATGCACAATGTTTCTCTCATGCATCTGATTGACCGCATCTTCGAGCTCATGGAAAAAGCCGTCAGGAATTTCATCAACCCGGGTTTCACGCATGGTCTTTCCGGGCACGAACCTGTATCCCACTGCATAGGCATCAAGCAAAAACGGCTCCGAGGGAATGGCCCTGAGGCCGGCAAGCCGGACAAAGGCCCGGTATTCACGCCGCACCATCCATCTGCCCCAGGTCTTTTTCACAAAAGGCGGGCACGGGGAGAAATCCTTTATGGCGTAGAGCTTTCCGTTAAAGCTCAAGCAGCTGAGGTCCGCATTGCCCCACCTTCCCCTGGAAAGCACCTGCACGGGAAGATTTTCGAATACAGTCCGTGTTATTCTCTCGCTCATGGGGTTTTTTTTATTCCTCCTGCAAGTTCCCGCCTTATAAAGCCTGCAAACCTGTCTTCTTCTTTTTCAGTAAAACTTATCTTCACCCCTGCAACCGCAATCGTGACCGAGGCTGGCAGACGGCCTGCAATGCGTATGAAATCCTTTTCAGTCGTGACCATAAGGTCTGCGCCGCATGCCCGGAAGGCCCTGACAATTTCTTCCAGATCAGCCTCCGTGTATAAATGATGGTCAGCAAAACCCGAAAAGCCGGCAAGCCTGCCGATCCTGGACTCAAGCATGTCCCTGAACTCAGTGTTGCGGGCAATCCCTGAAAAGGCAAACACCCGCCTTTGCTCCAAAAACGAAAAATCCCGGGATTCGCTGAGTCCGGACACAGAAAGCGCGGAATCGTCGTTTCCCTGGTATACGCCTGCCAGATAGGGTTCATGATCCGCGTGGAAAACCGGCATACCAGGCCGAACCCCCTCAATAGCCGGAATTTGCAATGCCTGGCTGCTGCGCGTGAAAACAACTGCATCACAGCGGCCAAGCGCGGAAACCGGCTCTCTCAGAGTTCCTCTCGGCAGCATGCGACCATTGCCGATGCCGTGCTTTGCGTCTATTAGAACAAGGTCAAGATCCCTGTGCAGTTTTCTGTGCTGGAAACCGTCGTCAAGAATTATAATATCAGGGTCAAACTCTGTTACAGCCCGCATGCCGCTTCTGTAGCGGTTGCCGCCCACCAGCACGGAAACCCCCTTAAGGCGACAGGCCATTAACATGGGCTCATCGCCGGAAGTACGGGAATCAACAAGCAGGCTGCGGCCGTCGCTTACTACCGCGCCGTCTTTTTCCGCAGCACCCTTGTAGCCTCGGCTGAGCACTGCGGGGCGATATCGCATTTGACCGAGCAGGTTTGCCATGTAGATGGTCATCGGGGTTTTGCCGGTGCCGCCTGCGGCAATATTTCCCACTGATATGACCCTGCAGGGAAGTGACCGTACCTGAAAGATTCCGGCCCGATAGCAGAGGTCGCGAAATTTCACCGCCCCCCCGTACAAGCCCGAGGCCCCGGAAAGCAGTCCTGCCAAGACCCCGTGTTTGGATTTTCCGCCTGTATGCATCAAGGATTCTATTTTGTTTTTCAGCCCTGCCATGGTAAACCGATAACCGCTATTCAAGGCTCAGCAGCAAAAAAGCCGCTGCCAGACCGGATAAAATATTTGCGCTCCACGCGGCCAGCCAGGCAGGCAGAACGTCGCCGTATCCAAGAGAAAGACAGAAGCTGTATAAAGACCAGTATGTAAAGGCTGTAATAATTCCGTAGGCAAAGCTCACTGCCATTCCGTCCCGTGTCTTGCCCCTCAGCGCCAGGCCTGATCCCATAAGGCCCATGATAAGGCACACAAACGGAAAAGCCGCCTTGGCGTGCAGGTCCACCCTGTACCTGGTGGCGTCATAGCCTTCAGCCCGGGTTTTTTCAATATAGTCGAGCAGTTCGGTGAAGCTGGTTTCTTCCGCGTCCCGTGCCACCCGCCTGAAATCATCAGGCTGCAGATCCAGACCAAGGTCTCTTAGCTCGTCATGGCGCTGGCTGCTCATAGTCTCGGCGGACTTTCTGTCCTGTTCTTTTCTGCCGTGCTCAAAGCGCTGCTCCACGCAGTCGAAAAACACCCACCCGTCGTCCCTGTATCCGGCTTGCACGGAGTCAATCCGGCGGGTCATGTTAAACTCCCGGTCAAAATCGTAAATGCTGATTCCGTAGAGCACGTCCTCATCAGGATGATAATGCTTTATATGCACAATCCTTCCGCCCTGCCTTATCCAGATATTTTTCTGCCTTGATGAGACGGCCCGGGCCTGAGCCTCCCTGTCTTCTTCTATAAGAGTTGCCTTTGCCGCGCTTATGGGCACAACCGTTTCTGAGAATACAAACAGCAGGGCGGAAAATATCACCCCGAGCACGGCAACCGGCAAAAGGAGGTAGAACAAGCTCACACCGCCGCTTTTCAGTGCTATGATCTCGTTGTTTTTGTTCATGAGACCGAAAATTATCAGCACCGAGAGCAAAACCGCAAGCGGAGTTATCTGCGATATTATCAGCGGGATCTTGAGCAGAAAATAAAATCCGGCTTCCGCAGGCGAGCGCTCTGACTCAATAAAATCATCTATTCTGCCTATGAAGTCAACAGACAGGTAGATGCC
>JAWLEU010000283.1:0-2588 GCA_041685965.1 Desulfosalsimonas sp. | reverse complement strand
TGCGGCAAATGCGCGCCCTGCAGGCTGGGTACCACCCAGCTCTTAGAGACCCTGTCCCGCATCACCCTGGGAGACGGGCATATTGAGGACATCGACTCGATCAAGTCCATAGGAAACACAATGACCGAGGCCTCCCTGTGCGGCCTTGGCCAGGCAAGCCCGAAGCCGGCGCTTTCCACCCTGCGCTATTTCGAGCAGGAGTACAAGGATCACATCCACGAGCACAGGTGCGCGGGCGCAGTTTGCGACTCAATGGTAATTTCCGCCTGCCAGCACGCCTGTCCCGCAGGCATTGACGTGCCCAACTACGTGGCAGCCATAGGCAGCGGAAACTACGAGGCAGCGGTTGAAATCATCCGCGAGAAAAACCCGTTTCCGGCAGTGTGCGGAAGGGTGTGCATCAACCCGTGCGAATATAAGTGCCGCCGCGGAGAACTCGACGAACCGGTCGCAATCAGGACCCTGAAACGCTTTGCCTCGGATTACTACTACAACAAATACGGCGCAGACAGGGAGCCTTTCCCGGTCACCCGGGCAGAAAAAGTGGCCATAGTGGGCGCCGGGCCCGCGGGCCTTACCTGTGCCTATTTTCTGGCAAAGCTGGGATACAAGACCAGGGTGTTCGAGGCTCAACCAGTGGGCGGGGGGATGTTAAACATCGCGCTTCCTGAATTCCGGCTGCCCAGGGAAGTAATTGAAACGGAAATCAACTGGATCGAAAACGCCGGGGTGGAAATAGAGTACAATTCTCCGATAGACGCGAACCACACCTTAAACGACCTGAAAAAGGAAGGATACGGAGCGGTATTTCTGTCAGCCGGGGCCCAGTCAAGCAAGCGCATTGGAATCCCCGGCGAGGAAGAGGGAATGGAAGGGCTTTATTACGGGCTCAACTTCCTGAGAGATGTTCGACTGGGCCACGACATAAGGCTTTCAGGCAAAACGGTTGTCATAGGCGGGGGTAACGTGGCCATGGACGTGGCACGAACCGCCCTGAGGGCAGGATCCGACGAGGTCCAGGTCTTCTGCCTGGAAAGCCGCGATGAGATGCCGGCCTGGGCAAAGGATGTGGAGGAAACAGAAGAGGAAGGTGCAATCTTACACCCGCAGTGGTCGCCTGAGCAGATCTACGAGGAAAACGGCCGTGTAAAGGGGATCACTTTTTCGCGCTGCCTTGCAGTATTCGACCAGGAGGGAAACTTCAGGCCCGAGTGCGACGGATCAGACACCCAGTACCTGGAGGTGGACAACATAATCATCTCAATCGGACAGGCGCCTGACATATCCTTTCTGTCGGAGGACTCACAGCTTGAACGCGCCCTGTGGGGATCGCTGGCGGTTGATGAAAACACGCTTGCCACCAACGTGCCCGGCGTGTTTGCGGGAGGCGATTTTACCACCGGCCCGACTTTCGTAATCCGCGCCATAGCCTCAGGCAGGAGGGCGGCGCTTGCTATTCACAAATACCTTTCAGGGGACCAGACCCCGATTTTCATGCCGGACGAAAAAACTCCCCTGGCCCAGGAAGCCGCCCTGGCCCTGGAATCCGAGTCCACCGAGGATCAGCCCAGGGTCAAAATCGAAATGGAAACCCCCGAAGAACGCGTATGCGACTTCCGGGAGGTCGAAAGAGGGTTTAACGCCGAGGAGGCGCATTTTGAAGCCAGGCGATGCCTCAGGTGCGATCTTGAAAAAGAGAGGAGTTAACCACTATGATCCGATCCATTACCCAGCAAAAACCCCTGGAGGAAATCGAGCAGCTGCTCGAAGGCATGGACAGGATATTTGTCATCGGCTGCGGCACCTGCACCACCCTGACCCGCACCGGAGGTGTCGAGCAGGTGGGTGCCATGGCAGAAAGCCTGTCTGCCAAGGGCAAGGTAATCACCGGCTCCACAGTGGTGCCGGTGGCCTGCGACAACCTGACCTCGGATATTTTGTCCGAATTCGGGCCGCGTATGAACCAGGCAGACGCCCTGCTGGTGATGTCGTGCGCCTACGGGGTGCAGACGATAGGCACCCAGCTCGGCCAGATGGTGGTGCCCGCCCAGAACACGCTTTTTATAGGCAAGGAAAACGCTGCCGGCCAGTTCAACGAGATCTGCATACAATGCGGAACCTGCGTGATAGGAGAAACCGGCGGCATCTGCCCGGTCACCACCTGCCACAAGGGCATGGTAAACGGCCCCTGCGGAGGCACCAACAACGGAAAATGCGAAATAGACAGCAACAAGGACTGCGCCTGGACCATGATCTACAACAGGTTAAAGGCCCTGGACCGCATTGATGCCATGCGCTCGTACAAAAAACCGCGCAATCACCTGGGAGAACCAAAACCGGGTAAATTCAACATCCCGGCTGATTGAACGCACGACATCAAACCCTTAATAACTTAAAACTTAAAACTTTATAAGGATATCCCCATGCCATCAGCATTCAAAAAGGCCCTGGACTCCGGAAAATTCGTGGTCACCTCGGAGGTCGCCCCGTCCAAGGGGACCAACCTGGAAAAAATGGCCCACCATGTTGAGCTGTTAAAGGACAAGGTGGATGCCATGAACGTTACAGACCACCAGAGCTCGGTGATG
>JAWLEU010000282.1:0-2676 GCA_041685965.1 Desulfosalsimonas sp. | reverse complement strand
TGGGACAGGTTCCAGGTCCCCAAACCGTTTTCAAGGGTTACCGTGCGCTACGGCAACATGATAACAATTCCCTATACAAAGGGGCCTGAGCAGTTTGAAGAACAGAGAAAGCGTCTTGAGGATATAATGCGGCCCGGGCTTATACATGCTGACAGCAGTTAAGCCCTTAAAAATCACATTGATTTTATTTTTGATACTACTATATTTAAAAAACACATACTGAATAAAAAAGGCGGATGCATTTATAATGCTGCAGAATACTTTTTGTCATATAAACGGAGTAGGGCAAAAGACCGAGGCCCGGTTCTGGCAAGCCGGTATCCGCAGTTGGCCGGATTTTAACCGGGCCGAAATCCCAGCGGTAAGCGCTTCTAAAGCCGCACTTATAGCCGGCGAACTCCATGATTCGCAGGTTGCCCTTCAGAAAAAAGACCCGGTTTATTTCTCCAGACGTCTGCCTGCTGACCAGCATTGGCGGATTTTCGGCGAATTTTGCCACAGCACTGCGTATATCGATATAGAGACCACCGGTCTTGGTTTTGACTCCTCCAGGATTACCACCATCGCCCTTTATGACGGGTCAAAAATCCGTTATTACGTAAACGGCATAAACCTCGAGCGTTTTGCGGAAGATATCTCATGCTATGATCTTGTGGTAACATATAACGGCAAGACCTTTGATATCCCTTTTATAGAAAGATTTTTCGGAATCCGGATGACGCAGGCACATGTGGACCTGCGCTACGTATTGAAAAGCCTGGGATATAAGGGAGGGCTGAAAGGGTGTGAAAAATGCTTCGGCCTGCACAGGAGCGAACTTGAAGGCGTTGACGGATTCATGGCTGTCGTGCTCTGGCATGAATATGAAAGAAATGGCGATCCAAGGGTGCTTGAAACCCTTCTGGCATATAACATCGAGGATGTTATAAATCTTGAACATCTCATGCATGCTGCCTACAACCTTAAGGTGGAAGACACTCCTTTTTCCGGACAATTAAAGATGGAGCTGCCGCAACGCCCTTTAGTGCCCTTTGTCCCTGATGCTGAGGTGCTTTGCAGGATCAAAAATCAACAGGTGCTTTAACTGTCGGCTAAACGGGGAAACTAAGTTTTCATGAAGTCAGAAACAACGAAAACAACTGCGGAACAAGACGTTTCACCCCACGAGGATCTCAACCGTCTGCTTGAGATGATACTGGAATCCGGGGCGAGGATGATGCGTGCCAAGGCCAGCTCTCTGCTGCTTGTTGATCCCAGGACCGGCAGGCTGAATTTCAGGGTGGCCACAGGCGCCAAAAAGCATGAGATCAAGCAGTTTTCCCTGAGGCCCGGCGAGGGAATAGCCGGGCATGTGGCTGTCAAGGGGCAGGCGCTTTTAATCGGTGACGTGGGTGCGGACAGCAGGTGGCATCGTCAGATCAGCGAACAGCTCGGCTTCAAGACCTACTCCATCGCATGCACTCCCCTGAAGGTTGAAGAAAAGGTCATCGGGGTGGTGGAGTTTATAAACAAGGAGGGCGGCGAAAGCTTTCAGGAAAGCGATCTTGAGCTGATAAACGTTTTTGCGGAGCTTGCCGCAGTGGCCATTGAAAACGCCCAGAAATTCAGGCTTGTTGAGCTGGAAAACCGGGGCTTGAAAGATGAGCTTGAATTAAACCATGACATAATAGGGGAAAGCAGGGCAATCCGGAATGTGGTGGCAGACGCCATGCGGGTGGCCGACTCCATGGCCAGCACTTTGATCCTGGGAGAAAGCGGCACGGGAAAGGAGCTTTTAGCCAGGCTGATCCACCGGGCAAGCGCAAGGAGAAACAGGCACCTGGTAACGCTTAACTGTGCGGCTTTTCCCGAAACCCTGCTGGAAGCAGAGCTGTTCGGCCATGAGAAAGGGGCCTTTACAGGGGCGATTGGTGCAAAGATAGGCAAGTTTCAACTTGCCGACCAGGGAACAATCTTTCTTGATGAAATCGCTGAAATGAGCCATTCCATGCAGGCCAAGCTCCTGCGTGTGCTCCAGGATGGTGTATTTTACAGGCTCGGTGGCAATGCCCCCATATCAGTGGATATCCGGGTGATTGCAGCCACGAACCGCGATATAGCCGGAGAGGTGAAAAACGGCAGATTCCGCGAAGATCTTTATTACAGGCTAAACGTGGTGGAGATTTATATGCCGGCACTCAGGGACCGAAAATCAGACATTCCCACGCTGGCAAGGCATTTCGCGGAAATGTTTAAGAAGGAAAAGGGCTACGATTCCCTGGAGATATCCGATGATGCCATGGAAAAGATGATGCGTTATGACTGGCCCGGCAATGTAAGGGAGCTGCAAAACGCACTGGAGCGGGCCGTGGTAATGGGAAGGGGAAAGAAGATCGAAGCAGGCGACCTTCCAATGCTCCAGGCTGAGACCACGCTTGAAAGTATCCCGGTGGGCATGACCCTGGAGGAGGCGGTAAACGAATTCAAAAAGAAATTTATAGAGGCAAATCTCGAAAATACAGGCGGTAACCGGAGCCGGGCAGCAGAGATCATGGATATTCAGAGGACCTACCTGTCAAGGCTTGTATCGCGCTACGGTATCAAAAAATGACGGCGAAGTAAAAAGTCCAATATCTGCGTTGCGCTTCATCCCTCGGAATTTCACGTACGATAAGCACGCTGCATTCCTCGGGATTT
>JAWLEU010000281.1:0-2683 GCA_041685965.1 Desulfosalsimonas sp. | reverse complement strand
ACTCATGAAATCATGAATGAAATCATATCCAAACACATACTGTAAACCAGAGTAAAGGAAAGCACTTATGCCAGTTTTCCAGTCCGGAATCAATCCGCAGTCAGAAGAATTCAGGGCCAACAGGGAGCACATGGAAGCAGGCGTGCAGGAGGTGCGCGACATTGAACAGCGCGTCCTGGACACCGCGGAAGCCAAGATCCCGCGTTACAGGAAAAGGGGCTACATAAGCCCCCGCGAGCGATTGAACCTTCTGCTCGACCCGGGCGCGCCCTTTCTTGAGCTCTACTCTCTTGCAGGCTACATGCAGGGAAACGACACTGACGGCTCTGCTGCCGGAGGCACCTGTATCGCGGGCATAGGCTACGTCCAGGGCACCAGGTGCGCCGTTTACGTGGATGACTTTTTAACCAAGGGCGGCAGCATTTCGCGGTTCGGAGCCGAAAAGCGGATGAACATGCAGCAGATTGCGCTAAACAAAAAAATGCCCCTTATAGTGCTGGCCCAGAGCGCAGGGGGCGACCTGCGTGAGGCGGGCGACATGTTCGGCTACTCCGGTGCATTTTTTGCAAACCAGGCCCGCCTTTCAGCAGCCGGGATTCCCCAGATCACGGTTGTGCACGGCAGCGCAACAGCAGGCGGGGCATACCAGCCGGGCCTGTCTGACTACATCGTAATGATCCGCAGGCAGTCAACCGTTTATCTTGCGGGTCCCCCGCTTCTCAAGGCTGCAACAGGCGAGATTGCAACTGACGAGGAAATCGGGGGGGCTGAACTGCATTGCGAAATCTCCGGAGTGTCAGATTACCTTGCGGAAAACGATGCTGACGGCATTCGCATCGCAAGAGAGATAGTTGCCAGGCTTCACTGGAACAAGGACATGCCTGAAATCGAGACAGGCGATTTCAGGGCGCCCCTTTACCCGCCGGAAGAACTCATCGGCGTGGTGCCTGTGGATCCAAAGACCCCGTATGACTGCCGCGAGATAATAGCCAGGATTGCAGACGGCTCGGACATCCTGGATTTCAAGCCGGAATACGACAGCGGCACGGTGTGCGCGTTCATCGAGCTCCACGGCCATGCCTGCGGAGTGCTTGGAAACAATGCCCCGATAACCTCGGACGGGGCTGCCAAGGCCGCCCAGTTCATGCAGCTTTGCGAGCAGTCAGACACGCCGCTTATTTTCCTGCACAACACAACCGGATTCCTTGTGGGCACCGACCCCGAGCGCAGGGGTATTATCAAGCACGGCTCCAAGATGATCCAGGCAGTGACAAACTGCACGGTTCCGAAGATCTCCGTGATAGTGGGCGGATCCTACGGAGCAGGCAATTATGCAATGTGCGGCAGGGGCATGGGGCCGGATTTCGTATTTGCCTGGCCCCGCAGCGTGGTCTCGATCATGGGACCGGCCCAGGCGGGAAGCGTGCTGCGCCAGGTGGCCCACGCCCGAATGGAAAAAATGGGCCAGGTGGATGAAAACTTCCTGGACCAGATAGAGGCTGACACCCGCCAGGCCTTAGAGGAGCGCTCCCATGCGCTGGCCAACACTGCCCGGCTGTGGGACGACGGGCTGATTGATCCGCGAGACACGCGCCGCATAATTGCATTCGCGCTGGGTATTTGCAGGGAGGCTGAAATTCGCAGGGTCAGGCCCAATACTTTCGGTATTGCAAGGATGTAAGGGGGGTCTGAAATTCTTTTTCAATCCGATTTAAGTGTCTTTGCGATGTTTAAAACAGGGCCGGGATTGCGGCCCCCAAATTCGAAATCCGAAGCACGAAATCCGAAACAATGACAAAAATCCGAATCATTAAATGACATAAACAATGATTTGCCAGAGAGGTGTTTTAAATATTTTGTAATTCGAAATCAGTAAAACACTAAAATCCTGAAAGCTTGTACAAAACAACCGGAGACGCATCATGATCAATAAAATTCTGATTGCAAACCGTGGTGAAATCGCCCTGCGGATCATTAGTACCGCAAGGAGCCTGGGTTACAGAACAGTGGCGGTCTACAGCGAGGCTGACAACCAAGCCCTGCATGTTGTTTCCGCAGACGAGGCTGTCTGCATAGGCCCTGCAGCAGCAGGCAGGTCATATCTGGCAAAGGAAAACATAATACAGGCTGCAGGGCTTACAGGTGCTGATGCGGTTCACCCCGGCTACGGGTTTCTGGCGGAAAATGCGGGGTTTGCAAGGGACTGCAGGGAAGCAGGGCTCGTGTTTATCGGCCCCGGGCCGGAGGCAATGGAGATCATGGGCAGCAAGCGGGTTTCCAAGGAAACCCTGGTTGCAGCAGGTGTGCCCTGCATCCCGGGTTACCACGGCACGGACCAGTCTGATGCCACACTTCTGGCAGAAGCTGAAAAAATAGGGATGCCGGTCATGGTCAAGGCCTCTGCAGGCGGGGGCGGACGCGGAATGCGGTTGGTGGAAGATAAAAACAACCTGGCCGAAAGCATAAAAAACTCGCGCGCAGAAGCCCTGAGCACCTTTGGCAGTGATGAACTAATACTTGAAAAGGCGATAGTAAAGCCGCGTCACATAGAAATCCAGGTTTTTGCGGACTCCCACGGAAACGTGGTGCACCTGGGCGAGCGGGACTGCTCGATTCAGCGCAGGCACCAGAAGGTGGTGGAAGAGGCCCCGTCTCCGTTCGTGGACGAGGCGCTTCGCAGGCA
>JAWLEU010000280.1:0-2684 GCA_041685965.1 Desulfosalsimonas sp. | reverse complement strand
TGTTTGCCGTCAAGCCATTTCAAATACTCGGCCACACCCTGCTCAACGGTTTTAAATTCCAGGTCGCAGCCTGCAGCACGAAGCTTTGAAAGATCAGCCCTGGTGTAGCTCTGGTATTTTCCTTTGAGATTTTCCGGGAAAGGTATGTATTCTATTTTTCCGGATCCGTGGTAATTGATTACCGCGTTTGCCACGTCGTTAAATGTCTGGCTTCTGCCAGTTCCCGCGTTGAAAATGCCGGAGACATCAGGGTTGTCCATGAACCACAGGGTCAGGTCAACCGCATCGGAGACGTATATGAAATCCCGGCGCTGCTCTCCGTCCCCGTAGCCTCCGGACCCTTCAAAAAGCCGGATTCTGCCGTCCTGTCTGTTCTGGTTGTGAAAATGATAAGCCACGCTTGCCATGGAGCCCTTGTGGAATTCCCGGGGTCCGTACACGTTAAAGTATCTCAGGCCTGCTACCTGATTTTTTATCCCGGGAAAAAGGCTTCTTACGTACTGGTCGAACAATAGCTTGGAATAGCCGTATATGTTTAAGGGTTTTTCAAATTCGGGGTTTTCCGCAAAATTTTCCGACCCCCCGTAGGTGGCTGCAGAAGAGGCGTAAATAAACGGGATCCCATGTTGTGCACAGGCATGGAGAAGCTTTTTTGAATACGTGAAATTGTTGCGCATCATGTATCTGCCATTCCATTCCGTTGTATCTGAGCATGCCCCCAGGTGAAACACGGCTTCTGTGTTGTCAAATGAAAAGCTACCGCTTTCCATTTCTGCCAGCAATTCTTCCTTGTCCAGGTAATCGCGGATCTCAAGATCGGCCAGATTCCTGAATTTAATGCCGTTTTCCAGGTTGTCCACGGCCGTGATATCGGTTCTGCCCCTTTTGTTTAGGGCCTCGATGAGGTTGCTTCCTATGAATCCAGCGCCTCCGGTCACAATTATCATTCTGCGGTCCTTGTACAGGGTATATACTTTAATTTTTTCAAAATGTGGTTAGATGATTATTTGTCAAAGGCAGCAATGTAAGTCTTATGCCCCCCTTACTACAGACTACTGTTTACTGTCTTGGCTGCTTATTTTCAATGCTTTTTTAAACCTGGGTGCCAGACACGGCAGATGGAGGGTTTTGTGACAATGGCCGCGCAGTATATAATTCTTGACACTTGCGGCAAGATCGTAGAAATTATAGGTTTGTGTGAAATAAATCTCAGGGAAAGGAGAAAAAGGACTTTTGGCCATGAATCCCATTGCCGAGCAGTTAAACGAAGTCATTTCAGGGGAGAATAAGCATCTGATGGAGATGCTTTCGGATGTGGGGAAAAACCTGTTTTTCCCGAAAGGGATACTGTCGCAGAGTGCAGAGGCCAAGGAAAAGGCCACAAGGTTAAACGCCACCATCGGCATTGCAAAACAAGAGGGCAGTGCCATGGTGCTGCCTTCCGTGATGAGCAGTGTTTGCGGTATGGCAGCGGAGAACTCTGTCACATACGCCCCGTCTTTCGGCATCCCGGAGCTGCGAAGGCAGTGGCGGGAGTCCCTTTATGAGAAGAATCCGTCCCTTGCGGGCAAGGCGGTCAGCCTTCCTGTTGCTGTAAACGGAATAACCCATGCCATCAGCATATTCGCCGATATCTGGACTGATCCGGGCGACGTTGTAATCGCCCCTGACATGATGTGGGGCAACTACAACATGATATTCAATGTGCGCAAGAAGGTTAGGCTGAGCCGCTATCCCATCTTCACCCCTGAGGGAGGCTACAATGTGGAGGCCCTGGCCGACTGTGTCAAAAAAGAGGCTGAAAACAACGGAAAGGTCATAGTTCTGCTTAACTTCCCTCACAATCCCACGGGATACAGTGTCACCGAATCCGAGGCCGACGGGATAGTAAAGGCGCTTTCTGAGGTGGCAGAGGCGGGAACCAATGTTATAGTGGCATGCGATGATGCTTATTTCGGGCTTTTTTACGAACAAGAGGTGCTTTGCGAGTCAGTATTTGCAAAACTGTGCGGGGCTCATCCCAGGTTGCTGGCTGTCAAGCTCGACGGGGCAACAAAGGAGAATTACGTGTGGGGGCTGAGGGTCGGCTTTGTCACGTACGGGGCCTGCACAGAAGGCGACTGCAGTCAGCTTTATGACGCCCTGGAGCGAAAGACAGCCGGTTGCGTGCGCGGCAATATATCCAATGCCTCGCATCTGAGCCAGTCAATTGTTTTACGATCAATGCAGGAGGAAAACTTTCAGGCTGAAAAGCAGGAAAAGTTTGAACTTTTAAAATCAAGGGCGCAAAAGGTCAAGTCAGTACTGGCGGATCCCAAGTACGCTTCTGCCTGGGATGTTTATCCTTTTAACTCGGGCTATTTCATGTGCATCAGGCTCAAGTCGGTAAACGCGGAAAAGTTAAGGGTTCACCTGCTGGATAACTACGGGGTGGGCCTGATCGCACTGGGCGAGAATGATTTGAGAGTGGCATTTTCCTGTCTTGAGGTAAGCGAGATCCGCACCCTGTTTGATATCGTATATCAGGGTGTGCAGGATCTGAGTTGAGGGGGGATTTCCCTTTGGACACCGACCGGGGTTTTGGCTGCCCCGGCCGTAACGTCGGGAAGAATATAAATTGGCGCAACAGAACCGAATCAGGCAGCTGCGGGAATTCCTGAAACAAAAGTTCCGTACGGTCAATG
>JAWLEU010000279.1:0-2694 GCA_041685965.1 Desulfosalsimonas sp. | reverse complement strand
CGGCCCTGGTGGCTATGAAAACCATTAGCCTTACATTCGTTTCTCTGCGCTATGGATAAGATCTCCCGAAGAAATTTCCTTTCAGGCTGCGGCGCCATGTGCCTGTGGGCCGGACTTGCCGGCCCTGCAGGGCCACTGGAGAGCGCAGCGCGGGCCTCGGAGCAGAGCTCAAAATCCGTGGGAGATGTTCATGTTTTCAAAGGAGATGCTCCTGACTCGCTCTGGAAATTTTCCAGGGAAGCTTTTTCCTATGAAAAAACAGGCAGCAAAAAAACAGTCTGCAATGTCTGCCCCAACCACTGCATGCTGTCAAACGGAGACCGCAGCATATGCAGGTCAAAGGTAAACATTGAAGGTAAACTCTACACACTTGCCTACGGCAATCCATGCTCGGTACATTTGGACCCTGTTGAAAAAAAACCCCTTTTCCATTTCATGCCGCAGAGCAGTGCGTTTTCCATGGCAGCCACAGGCTGCAGTTTCAGGTGCTTAAATTGCCAGAACTGGGAGATCTCACAGGTCAGACCGGAAGACGTGAGGACTTACGAGCTTTTTCCCGAGCAGGCAGCAGAGCGCGCGCAGCGCGCCGGTGCAGACTCAATTGCCTATACGTATTCCGAGCCGCTCACCTTTTTTGAATACACGATTGATACCGCGCGCATAGCACGTGAAAAAGGAATCAAAAACCTTCTTATATCAAACGGTTATGTCAATCGCGAGCCCCTGCGGGAGTTGTGCAGGGTAATTGATGCGGCAAACATTAATCTCAAATCATTTGATGATGAAACCTACAGAAAATTAAACGGCGGCAGGCTCAAACCCGTACTCCAAACCCTCAAGACACTTGCGGACCAGGGCGTTCATCTTGAAATAACCACGCTTATCGTGCCTGATTACGTGGATAACCCCGAAATGATCCGCTCAATGTGCAAGTGGATCACAGATAACCTGGGCCCGAACCATCCGCTTCACTTTCTGCGTTTTTTTCCTCAGTACAAGCTTGACCGGCTGCCGCCCACGCCGGTACAGCTTTTGGAAAAGATGCGCGACACAGCCATGGAAGAAGGCATAAGGTATGTTTATATAGGCAACGCAGCCGGGCACGAGGCCAACAATACCTGGTGCCACAACTGCGGGGAAATGCTTGTAAGGCGACAGGGATACAACGTCACGGCCCCGGGCTTGTCAGAAGGAAGATGTGCGTCATGCGACACTGCAATACCCGGGGTCTTCAACTCTTTTTGAAATAATATTTCCTGCCGCCGCTTTTTTTTGTCTCCACCTTGCCTGAATCCGAAAATTCAGTCATTCTGCGTGCAACGGATTTTTCTTCCAGGCCGAGGCCCGCGGCTATATCCGATGCAGTGCACGGGCGCCTTGACAGCATCTCCAGGATCCGGGTGTCCATTTGTTTTCCGTTTAAGGCGCCCTTCTTTTCCCTGAACTCCGCTACAACCTCGGCCCCGTTACCCAGTACCGAGGCCAGGTGCTCTAGTTTTTGCCCGGATACCTGACCCGCATAATCTTCGGCAGGCGGACGGACCGCGGTGTTTATGTGGATCCGATCCGGGGCAAGCTCCTCCATGTAAGACCTGAAAGCAGCCATTGCCTCTTGTGTGTCGTTTATACCTCTGACTATGAAAATTTCAAGCCAGATCCTGCCGTTGTAAACTTTCCTGAACTCAGCAAGCCCGCCAAACAGGGCTTCAAAGGAAACATCAGGATGCGGGCGGTTTATTTTCCTGAAAGTTTCCTCGTCATAAGCATCCAGGGACGGCAGCACAACGTCTGCTTGCAAAAGATCGGCCCGCACCTGCGGGGACCACAAAAGCGAGCCGTTTGTAAGGACTGCCACTTCAATATCAGAAATCTGCCTGATCTGTCTTATTATCCGTCCGATTTCACTGTTTAGGCATGGCTCGCCCGAGCCTCCCAGGGTTATGAAATCAGGTGCGTCACCTTCTGCCAGGCTGAGTTTTAATTCCGATATAATTTTTTCAGGTTCAACATACGGCCTTCTTTCCGTTACTGTCTTCGCAGTCCTGCCTATCTGACAGTAGATGCAGTCAAACGTGCAGGTCTTGTAGGGGACAAGATCCACACCAAGGGAAAGTCCAAGCCGCCTTGACGGCACAGGTCCGTATATTAGCGATCCGGTTTGCTTTTTATCCCGCGGCAATTTCGGCCTCCCGGTTAATTGAAAAATTAGTCCGAAGACGTCAGGGTCTTTGTCAGCGCATCGATTTTCCGGGAAAGCATATTCCATTCCATGCGCACTGCTTTTAAAATCTCATCCCAGTCTCCGAGCAGATCGTCAATGGATGCGCTGCGTTTTTCTTTAGTCCAGGTTTTGCATATATCGGCATAAAGCTCTGAAAGCAGGCTTGCACAGTTGCTCCTGTCAAGTCCGCGTGCTGTTTCAAGGGCTGATTTCTGCATGGAGTCCATGTTTTGCCTGTCTTCAAAAAATTGTTTTATTGCTGCGGCAAAATTTTCCTGAGATGCATCGCCTTCCAAAAGCCGGCCGTTTTCCATGTCGCTTACAACCTCGCGAACACCTGTTGCATCCAGTGCAATTACCGGAGTTGCCGCAGCCATAGCTTCTGCCAAAACCATGCCCTGGGTTTCCGTCTTGGAGGAAAAAACAAAAAGATCCATGGCATAATAGGCGTCTATCAGCGACTGCCCTGTCTT
>JAWLEU010000278.1:0-2695 GCA_041685965.1 Desulfosalsimonas sp. | reverse complement strand
ACTTACCTCTGGCTTGAAACCATCGGAAATTTTCTTGGAGACGAAAGTGGTATCCCTCAGAGAATCGTATTCAATTCAAGAAATATAACCGAGCGCAAGCAGGCCGAACAGCAGTTAAAGGAAAGTGAAGAGCGCTTTTTAAAGGCGTTTCGATCAAACCCAGCCCCCCACGTCATCTCGGATATTGACACCGGGGTGTTTATTGACGTCAATGATCGCTGGGTGGAGATGCTTGGATATACCAGGGAACAAATGATCGGGCGGTCTTCAAAGGAGGTCGGCATTTGGGCGGATCCCGGCCAACGCGATCGTATTGTGCAGAAACTGCATAAAAAAGGTTTTTTTAAGGATGAACCCATTGAGTTCAGGACAAGTGCCTGCTGCACTGTTTATGCCCTTTGGTCAGCCGAAGCAATAACTTTGGGCAACCGGCTTGTCATGCTGTCCATGATTTATGACAGGACCGAGCAAAAGCAGATGGAAGACGCCCTGCGCGAAAGCGAGCAGCGCCTGAGCCTGGCACTGGACGCTGTAAGCGACGGCGTATGGGATTGGCGAATAGGTGCCAACAGTGTCTATTTCAGCCCGCGCTGGTATACCATGCTCGGCTACGAGCCTTATGAACTGCCGGAAACCTTTGAGACCTGGCGCAGGCTGCTCCACCCGGATGATCTGCCGGAGGCTGAGAGGGTGGTGGATCGGCATCTGACATCTGCTGAACCTTTTGAGCTCGAGTTCCGGATGAAGGCAAAGGATGGAGGGGTTAAATGGATTTTTGCCCGCGGAAAAACCGTGGAAAAAGACGCGCAGGGAAGCGCGCTGCGCATGCTTGGCACTCACATGGATATTACCGGGCGAAAGCAGGCCGAACAACAATTGCGCGAAAGCGAGGAAAAGTATCGAAGAATAGCGGAAAACATTACAGACGTGGTCTGGACCACTGATTTGAATCTGAATCCGACTTTTGTAAGTTCTTCAATTCAGAAACTGCTGGGCGAGACCCCGGAAGATTACATGCGGCGGACCATGGCGGAAAAGCATCCGCCGGTGTATCTGGATAAAATATACCGGGTGCTTGCCGAAGAGCTTGAAAAAGAAAAAGACCCTGCAATCGACAAAAACAGAACGCGGCTGATTGAAGCTGAGCATTACAAAGCTGATGGTTCCACTATATGGGTATCCATGAATATTTCCGCGATTCGTGATGAAAACGGCAGCCTCGTGGGTTTACAGGGCGTAACTCGGGATGTCACCGAACGTAAAAAAAGGGAGCAGGAGCAGGAAAAACTCCAGGCTCAACTTAACGAGGCGCAGAAAATGGAATCCATTGGTCGCCTTGCAGGCGGCGTGGCACATGACTTTAATAATATGCTGTCCATCATCAATGGTTATGCGGAGATATCTATTGACATGCTTAAACCTGAAGAGCCCCTCTATGGCAATATCCGGGAAATTTATAACGCCGGAAAGCGTTCAGAAGACGTTGTAAGACAACTTCTGGCCTTTGCCCGGAGGCAGACCATCAGCCCTGTGCAACTGGATTTAAACGATACAGTCTCGGGCATGATAAAAATGCTCCAGCGCCTGATCGGGGAAAATATTGAGCTTGCGTGGCATCCAGGCAATAACTTATGGCCGGTAAAAATTGATCCCTCCCAACTCGACCAGATTATGGCAAATCTTGCAGTCAACGCCAGGGATGCCATTACTGATGTGGGTAGATTGACCATAGAGACAAAAAACGTTTTTGTTGATGAGGATTATTGCAGGGGGTATTCCAATTTTGTTCCCGGAAAATATGTAATGCTGAGCGTTAGCGATACTGGCTGTGGCATTGAAAAGGAAGTTCAGGACAACCTGTTCGAGCCGTTTTTTACGACCAAAGGAGTCGGTAAGGGAACAGGTCTGGGGTTGTCCACAATATACGGCATTGTAAAGCAGAACAAAGGTTTTATAAACGTCTACAGTGAACCCGCTCAGGGCACGACATTTAAAATATATCTGCCCCCCGATGAAGGTCCCGGCTCAGGTGAATCGAAGAATGCAGAGGAATCCGCGAAGCAAATGCCCACCGGATCAGAGACGATCATGCTGGTGGAGGATGAGCCGGCAATTTTGCATATGGGCAGGGGAATGCTTGAAAAACTCGGCTACAAAGTGCTGACCGCTGAGAAACCCGATGAGGCACTTCGGCTTGCAGAAGAATACGAGGGCAGAATTCACCTTTTAATAACCGATGTTGTCATGCCGGAGATGAACGGCCGCGATCTTTCCGCAAAACTGCCTGATTGCAGCCCGGGGCTCAAATCAATGTACATGTCCGGCTATACAGCCGATGTAATCGCTCATCACGGTGTGCTCGACGAGGGTGTGCATTTTATTCAAAAGCCCTTTTCAATACATGATCTGGCGGTAAAAGTGCGCGAGGCGATTGAGCAGCAATAGATTGGTTGCGAAGCAAGCCAGCTACAGTCATTTGCACCTTGATTCTGGCAATCCTCTTCGGCCTGAGATTCGCATTAATGCCGGCGGATAGCCGCATGCGGCAAAATGGAAAATTATTAATCGCTCTGATCTCCATCCCATTTAACGTTAAGAACCCACTGCTTTCTGTTGCTTCCCACAATAGGTTCTGATATTTATACAGAAACGAAAGTCTCGGAAATTTGGATATTTGAATTGTAGTTGGTTCAAA
>JAWLEU010000277.1:0-2725 GCA_041685965.1 Desulfosalsimonas sp. | reverse complement strand
AGCTTTTTACGGTGCCATCAAATCTTTCCGGCAATCAATACAACCCAATAAACAAGGACGGCAGACGATGATCAGAATCAATGAACACTACAAGAAGCTGCAGGCATCATACCTGTTTTCAGATATCGCCGCCAGGATCTCGGAGTTTGAAAAGGCCAACCCGGAAACCGGTATCATCCGCCTGGGAATAGGCGACGCAACAAGGGCGCTTCCCGCTGCCTGCATAGAGGCCATGCACAGGGCAATAGACGAGATGGGCAGCGACGAGACATTCAGGGGATACGGACCGGAGCAGGGATACGCCTTTCTGCGTGAAAAAATAGCAGAGCACGACTACGCAGCCCGCGGAGCGAATATATCGTCGGACGAAATATTTGTCAGCGACGGGGCAAAATGCGATACCGGAAATTTCCAGGAAATACTTGCAACAGACATAAGGGTGGCTGTTCCGGATCCTGTCTACCCGGTATATGTGGACACCAACGTGATGGCAGGAAGAGCAGGGGAGTTTTCAGGCAAAAGGTACGACAACCTTACATACATGCCGTGCACCGGCGAAAACGACTATGTTCCCCGGCCCCCGGAAAACGGAGCGGACCTTGTCTACCTGTGCTTTCCCAACAACCCCACCGGCGCCACAATTTCCAAACAGGAGCTCAAGCAGTGGGTGGACTACGCCAGGGACAACAGCGCCCTTATCCTCTATGATGCAGCATACGAGGCCTTTATACGCGACGAATCCATACCCAGGTCCATATACGAGGTGGAAGGCGCCAGGGAAGTCGCCGTGGAATTCCGCAGCTTTTCCAAAACAGCCGGATTCACGGGAACCAGGTGCGCATTTACAGTGGTGCCGAAGGAATGCCGGGCATTTGACGGCCAGGGCCGGCCGGTTATGCTGCATCCCCTCTGGAACCGCAGGCATTCCACGAAGTTCAACGGAGTGGCCTATCCGGTACAGCGGGCTGCTGAAGCGGTCTACAGCCCGGAGGGACAGGAGCAGGTAAAATCAATTATTGCAGATTACATGAAAAACGCGGACATTATCAGAGAGCAGATGCAGGATCTGGGATTTTCCTGCGCAGGAGGCCTGCACTCTCCTTACATCTGGGTGGACGGGAAGACCGACTCCTGGGAGCTTTTCGACACGCTGCTTAAAAAAGCAGGGGTTGTCTGCACGCCGGGCGCGGGTTTCGGTCCCTGCGGAAGCAGCCACATAAGGCTGAGCGCATTTAACTCCCGTGAAAACGTGGAGCGCGCCATGGAACGGGTAAGAAAGGCGATTAAAAATAAGTAAGTCTTTTTACAAAAACACCTGTGATCGGATTTCTGCGATCCATTCCGGGTCGCACGGGGTTTTGCGCCCGTCTATCGAGCCGACACCTACCGGGCCCATGAGCGAATTGGTCACGATAACCATGTCTGCTTCAAAAAGCTCCCCGATTGTCACGGGCGCCCGGGTACGGGTAAAACCCGCGGCTTCAAACCAATGCAGCACTTCGTCCTGCATTACGCCCGAAAGCACGTGATCAGACTCGGGCAGGATCACAGTCTTGCCGCGCAGCAAAAGCAGGTTGGCTGTGTTGGTTTCCGATACCGTACCGTCCGGGTTCAGTATCACAGCCTCGTCGGCTCCGTTTTGCCCGGCCCACCTGCCTGCCCGGAAATAATACAGGTAATTCAAGGTCTTGTGCGAGGCAAGCGGGGTCTGCCTGGGGTGGGGATACACAGCCAGGTCCAGGGCTGACTTGCCGGCCCGTTTAAGCCTGTGCACGTAAGGGGCAGCGGAAACGGCGATATGCGCACCAGTGCCGCTTAACGACCCGGAATCCGCTGCTGCAAGAACCTTTACAGCGCAAACATCTTCCAGTAGATCGTTTCCTTCAAGCACCTGCCTGATTATCTCGTTGAAAGATAGATCAGGCACATGGGTTTCAAAAAGTGCCCGCCACGTGCCTGCAAATCGCTCCATATGTTTTTCAAGCAAATGCGGACGCCCGTTTTGCGCGCGGATGGTTTCAAAAAAACCGTACCCGTACTCAAGGCCCCGGCAGGACACAGGCACCACGGCCTCGGACTCGGGTACCACCAGCCCGTTTATCCATATCCTTGCCTGTTTTTGCGGGTCCGCGGTGCGGCCCTTAAACACTGACATCACCGAACTTCCCTTGTGCAGGGTTTCTTCATATTCCGCTTCAGGCTCAGAGTCAAATACAACCCCGCCGCCCACTGAAAAAAACATCCGGTTGTTGAAAATAAGGGCCGTGCGTATGGCAATAGACAAATCCATGGTTTCATGGAAGCCTATATAGCCTATGGAGCCGGTGTAGACATGCCTGCGGCAGGGTTCCAGCTCGTCTATGATCTCCATGGCCCTGATCCTCGGGCATCCGGTTACAGATCCCCCGGGAAAGGCCGCCCGGATCAGATCAACAGTGTCTTTCCCGGGTGCAAGCCTCCCCCTGACCACCGAGACCAGGTGAAATACGTTGTGGTACTTTTCAAGGCGCCTGTGCTGCGAAACCTCAACCGTACCTCCCGTGCACACACGGCCCAGATCGTTTCGCATGAGATCCACTATCATTGAAAGTTCGGCATCGTCCTTGGGGCTTTTTTTCAGCTCTTCGGCCATGGCGAGATCTGTTTCAGGATCACCGCCCCTGGGCCTGGTACCCTTAATGGGACGGGATTCAGCAGAATCGCCGCGGCGCATTAAAAACCGCTC
>JAWLEU010000276.1:0-2735 GCA_041685965.1 Desulfosalsimonas sp. | reverse complement strand
ACGCGCGATTCCTCAGAATTTGCGGCTTACGCCTTGTAAACATGCACGTACGGCTAAGTACGCTGCATTCTTCGGAATCGCGCAAGCCTTGATCTTAAATTTTTTACGGCGCCATCTAAAAACTTACTTTTTACGATTTTGTCATCCTTGACTTATCCGAAATTTGTATAACCAAGTGATAAAAACAAAACAGCTTTATATATGGACGATTTTTCAACCAGTTGTTCCATTCTGCATTTGTTTTGGATTTTGAATTTTGCTAATTCGAATTTGTTTTGATATTCGTGCTTCGAATTTCGGATTTTTTCCCTGCATTTTCCTTTGGGCGCCTTTAAGGAGGCTGCACGTGGCACTTGCGATGGGGGGGTGGAGACTCTAATTGCCTCTGCATTCTGTAACTGCTTTTTCTATGTAGTCTTTGAGTTCGCCATAAGTGTATGTTACCGGGATGCCGGGGTATTCTTTTATCACGTTTTCCGGGGGCCTGAACAGAAAGGAGCTGTCTGCGGCCTGGAGCATGTTTATGTCGTTGTAAGAGTCTCCGAATGCTATTACCTTGTAATTAAGGCTCTGCAGGGCCAGTGTTGTTTTTTTCTTGCCGTCTGGCTGGCGCAGTTCATAGCCATTTATCCGGCCGTCGTTTCCGACTTCCAGGCAGTTGCAGAATAGGGTGGGGCGGTTGAGCTTTTCCATCAGGGGGCCTGCAAATTCAATGAAGGTGTCAGAAACGATTATTATCTGGTGATGCGCCCTTATGGTGTCGAGAAATTCAAGCGCCCCTGGCAGGGGGTCGATTTTTTCTATCACCGCCTGGATATCAGCAAGGGTCAGGCCGTGGGCATCGAGCACTGAAAGGCGCTTGTCCATTAATACATTATAGTCGGAGATATCCCGGGTGGTGAGTCTGAGATCTTCTATGCCGGTTTTTTCCGCAACATTGATCCAGATTTCCGGTACAAAAACGCCTTCTAAGTCTGAGCAGAGTATGTGCTGCATGCGTCCTCGCTGCTTGGGGTTTTGTTTACTGCTGAGTTGCCTTTTCCTCCTCGGGCGATTCAATACGGATCAGAACCGGCCGCTCTTGTATTGCGTCGAGTTCCGCGATCCGGTCAAGAGCCTTTTTCACTTTTGCCTCACCGGCCCTGTGTGTGAGCATGTAAACCGGAACCACTCCGTTTATCCGGTGTTCTGTCTGGTGCACGTACTTGATTGATATATCGTGTTCGCCCAGTATGCCGGCGATTTTTGCAAGAACGCCGGGCTTGTCCAGGGCGGCAAACCGGAAATAATAATGGGTGAAGATTTCATCCATCGGTTTCACCGGCAATTTCCTTATCCTGTCTGCCTGATAGGAAAGAATCGGAATCCGCATGGCTCCCCCGGCAAGTATGCTCCTGGAGATGTCCATCACGTCTCCGATTACCGCGCTTGCCGTGGGCATCATGCCTGCGCCGTGGCCGTAGAGGATCATGTCACCGACCGCGTCGCCTGCTATGGTAACTGCATTCATTGAGCCGCTGACATTGGAGAGCATGTCTGAAAACGGGATCATTGTGGGATGGACTCTGGCCTCTACCGCCTGCCCGTCAGACTTGGTAATTGCCAGCAGCTTTATCCTGTAGCCGCACTGTGCGGCAAACTCTATGTCCATCGGGGTAATTGCGGAAATTCCCTCCATGTATACGTCATCGTAGTTTATCTCCATGCCGAAGGCTATGGCGGATAAAATGGCCAGCTTGTGTGCAGTGTCAAAACCGTCCACGTCAAGTGAGGGGTCTGCCTCAGCGTAGCCTTCCGCCTTTGCCTGTTCCAGGGCTTTTTCAAAGCTTATGCCCTCTGCCCCGATCTTTGTGAGAATATAGTTGCAGGTGCCGTTCAGGATGCCGGTGGCTGAATGGATGTTGTTTCCCGCAAGGGATTCGCGGATTGTTTTTATAACCGGCATGCAGCCGCCCACGCTTGCTTCAAAAGCCAGGGTGACACCTTTTTGCGAGGCCAGCTTAACCAGGTCGTTGCCCGCAGTGGCAAGAAGAGCCTTGTTTGCGGTAACTATATGCTTGCCGTTTTCAATTCCCCTGGTAATAAGTTCCCTGGCGATATCCATGCCGCCGATCATCTCAAGGACGATTTGAATCTCCGGGTCGTCTACAACCTCGTAGGGGTCTCTGGTGAGAACACCGGGGGCGAAATCCATGCCCCGGTCCCGCTCTATGTCAAGGTCCGCGGCCTTTTTAAGCACCAGTTTTCCGCCAAGGCGGGCGCTTATCACGTCGGCATTTTCCGTGATCATTTTAGCTATGCCGGTGCCGACCGTGCCGAGCCCGAGGATTCCTATGTTTATCTGCTTCATCTTATCCACCCAGCTGCACTTACAAAGTCTTTTTGATGCCCCTGACCGCCTGTTTGATCCGCATGTTGTTTTCAATCAGGGCAAAGCGTACATATTCGTCACCGTATTCGCCGAATCCCACACCAGGCGATACCGCCACTTTGGCTTCCCGGATCAGCTTTTTTGAAAACTCAAGCGAGCCCATGTTCCTGTACGGTTCAGGGATTTTACCCCATACGAACATGGTGGCTTCCGGCGGCGGAATTTCCCAGCCCGCCCGTGACAGGCCCTGTATCAGGGCATCGCGCCTGGACTTATAGATGCTGCATGTTTCATCCACGCATTCCTGAGGCCCGTTTAAAGCGATTATGCTTGCAATCTGGATGGGCTGGAATATGCCGTAGTC
>JAWLEU010000275.1:0-2753 GCA_041685965.1 Desulfosalsimonas sp. | reverse complement strand
GCTGTTAAATAATCCGCAAGGGATTTAAGTGTACGGTCGTCCCGCGATGATGTAACCACATTTACCAGCCACCTGTCTTCGGCCACAGAGTGGCGCAGCATGAGAAAACGCCAGAAACCCTCGTGGCTGCGAAGACCGTAAGGAGGAAGCCCTGAAGATTTTATAAAATCACGCGAGTCGTTTAATATCCGGTTTCCCTTTTCCGGCTGAAGAAGGCAGGCGTCAATGTCTAATATCTTGTCAAAGGTTCCGGGCACGTGCAGGCCCAGTGCGAAGTCCCTTGGTATATCAGGGTCGCCCAGCTCTTCGGGAAGCAGCCATCGCCTGTCTGAAAAGGAAAACTCCATCTTGTTTCTGTATCCGAAAATCCTTTCAGACGGCACCACGGGATGGACCCTGATGCCTCCGAGTCCGCCTATGTGTTCGAGGGCTTCCTGCACGTGGCTGCGCTTGTATTCAAGCTGGCGTGCATATGCGAGAAACTGCCACTTGCAACCCCCGCACCATCCGGCATACCCGCACTGCGGCTCGACACGGTCAGCTGACGGACTGATTACCGAAAGGGTTCGTGCCTCGGCATAATTTTTTTTCTTTTTCACTATCCTGGCCGCCACCCTGTCTCCCGGCACCGCCCCGTCCACAAACACTGTAAACCCGTCTATTTTTGCAATGCCGCGGCCTCCGAACGCTATTTTCGTAATATCAAGCTCTGTCTCCTGCTTTTTTTTAACCGGCATGGGCCCTTTCTCTTGCATTGATTTAATTTGAGCTTTATTATTGCCCCAGTGCAAGGGGTGTTAAAAAACCGGCTTTACTCTGCCGGCCGCTGATTTCTGCGAACCCTTCAAATAGACGGAATCGTAAAAAATAAGTTTTTAGATGGCGCCGTAAAAAGCTTTTTACCTCTCCCGATGTTTTTGCGGGAAGCAAGCCCTTCGGTCGGGATCAGTTTTTTCGCTCCTGAGCGGAACGCTCAATGTCGCTTCAAAAACTGATCCCGACCTTGGACTTATCTTAGAAGGTCAAGATCAAGGCTTGCGCGATTCCGAAGAATGCAGGGTACTTAACCGTACGTGCATGTTTACAAGGCGTAAGCCGCAAATTCTGAGGAATCGGGCGTAACGCAGATATTGGACTTTTTACGGTGCCATCAAATAAGGTCAACCGCAATATAAAACGCAAAAAGGCTTTTGTCATGCAGGAAACTCTGTTTTTTCGCGCAGACGGTCTCAGCCTGCACGGCACGCTGCATCTGCCGGACGCTGAAAAACCTCCTGTTGTCATAGGGGTCCACGGAATGCTGTCAAACGGGGACTCCCCCAAGCAAAAGGCTCTTGCAGAAAGATGCGGCAGGATGGGAATCGCTTATTTCCGTTTTGATCATCGCGGATGCGGGAAAAGCCAGGGGGATTTTGGCACAGTGACCACTTTTGACGGCAGGCGCAGCGATCTTGCAGCTGCTGCTGACATGCTTTCAAAGCGAACCGACCTGGGCGGCCTCCTGGGCCTTTTCGGAAGCAGCCTCGGAGGGGCGGTTGTACTTTCCCTTGCCGCAGAGACAGAGGTCAGTGCAGTTGTCACCCTGGCCGCACCTGTGAGCATGTCTTCAATCATGGTGCCTGTGTCCTATGAAACAGACCCGGAGCTTTCAGGCATAAAAAAGGGGCAGATGGATTTTGACATATCAGACAGCCTCTTTCTTGTGCACAGCGTGCTTATCTGCCACGGGGATGCAGACGAAGTGGTACCTTATGAAAACGCTCTGCGTATCTATGAATCTGCAAACGAGCCCAAAAAGCTGCTCCGCCTGCCGGGCTCTGATCATCCGGTAAGCAGTCCCGACCACCAGCAGACATTTATGGAACATACCCTGGAGTGGTTTGCGCGGGCAAAATAAACGCTTGACAAAAAAAATGCATTACTGGTATGGACATCGAATCCGGCGTACTTATTATGGACATATACGCATAAATCAAACGTGAACAAAATCAGGCACAGGTATGAATTCCAGGTCGGTCATTTTCAGCCTCATTATTATCCTTATTATCGTTCCCGTACTGGGCGTACTCAACGTCCTTGACGGGAAACGGGGTTGATAATGGCTCGCGTGGAATCTTAAAGCTTCATAAATTCTTACACAAACCGTTATCAGCCCCATAAAGCTGATAACGGTTTTTTTGTTTGAAAGGAACAAAACCATGAAAAGCGACATCGCAAAACAGGGTATCGGAAGGGCGCCCCACCGGGCGCTGCTCAAGGCCTCCGGCTACACGGACGAAGAGATAGGCCGTCCCCTGATAGGCATTGCCAATTCCGCCAACACCATCATACCCGGCCACGTGAACCTTAACCAGATAAGCGAAGCGGTAAAAGCAGGCATATACATGGCCGGAGGAACGCCCGTGGAGTTCGGCACCATAGGGGTTTGCGACGGCATTGCCATGGGGCATGAGGGCATGAAATACTCCCTTGGCAGCAGGGAACTGATAGCCGACTCGATTGAAACCATGGCAACCGCCCATGCCCTGGACGCAATGGTGATGATACCCAACTGCGACAAGATAGTGCCGGGCATGCTCATGGCAGCAGCCCGCCTTGATCTTCCTGCAATTTTTATCTCCGGAGGCCCGATGCTGGCGGGCAGAAGCCCCGGAAATCCGAAGGAAAAGGTGGACCTGATATCGGTATTCGAATCCGTGGGAAAGGTCAGGCGCGGCCTGATCTCGGAACAGGAGCTCTGCGACATTGAAAAC
>JAWLEU010000274.1:0-2773 GCA_041685965.1 Desulfosalsimonas sp. | reverse complement strand
GGTGCCGCGTTCCAGGTTGCAGGGATAAGCACCGAGCCTCATGGTGCCGCCCTTTTCTGAATTCACATCCCGCCTTTCCATGGTCTGGGTTCTTTCGTCAAACCATTCGGTCATCAGGTAAATCACCGGAAAAGAAGTGTCCTGCTCGAACTCCGAGCTGTGGGCATCCGGAATACCCGCAACATTTCTTGCAAATTCGATTACAGCCAGCTGCATGCCAAGGCAGATGCCGAAATACGGAATATTGTTTTCCCTGGCGTACCTGATGGCCTCTATCTTGCCCTCTATGCCCCGGGATCCGAAACCGCCCGGGACGAGAATTCCGGTGGCCCCGGAAAGGGTTTGAGCGCAGTTTTGAGGTGTCAGCTCTGCAGAGTCCACAAACTGGAGCTCGACCTTGGCGTCATTTGCGATGCCGCCGTGATAAAGAGCCTCGTTCAGACTCTTGTAGGATTCCGTAAGATCGGTATACTTGCCCACAACAGCAATGGTAACGCATTGGGAGGGAGACTTGTAGCGTTCAACCATCTTCGCCCAGTTTTCCAGCCTGGGCGAGCCGGTCCAGATATTTAATACCTCCAGCACCTTGGCATCAAGGCCTTCCTTGTGAAACACCAGAGGGCACTCATAGATGCAGTCCACATCCTTGGCAGTGACAACAGCGTCCTTGCTTACGTTGCAGAAAAGCGCGATCTTGGACTTCATCTCAGGGGGGAGATACCGGTCCGTGCGGCACATGAGAATATCAGGCTGAATTCCTATGCTTCGCAGCTCCTTTACGCTGTGCTGGGTGGGCTTTGTCTTGAGTTCACCTGCCGCCGCGATATAAGGGATAAATGTCAGATGTATGTAAAGTACGTTTTCCCTGCCCGCGTCAAACCTGAACTGACGGATGGCCTCTAAAAACGGAAGGCTTTCGATGTCGCCTATGGTGCCCCCGATTTCCACTATCACTATATCTGCGTCATTGGAGGCCTTCCATATACTTTCTTTGATCTCGTCTGTAATATGCGGGATAACCTGCACCGTGCCGCCGAGGTAGTCTCCCCTGCGCTCCTTGCTGATTACAGAGTGGTATATCTTGCCGGTTGTAAAATTGTTATCCCTTCCCAGGCGCACGCTGACAAACCTCTCGTAATGACCAAGGTCCAGGTCTGTCTCAGCACCGTCATCGGTTACAAAAACCTCTCCGTGCTGAAAGGGGTTCATGGTACCGGGATCCACATTAATGTAGGGATCAAGCTTTACCAGGGTTACTGTCAGCCCCCTGCTTTCGAGCAGGGCGCCTATGGAGGCAGAGGCAAGCCCCTTGCCCAGAGAAGAAAGCACTCCGCCTGTAACAAAAATAAATTTGGATTTTCCTGACATACTATTTCCTTGCAGCGGCCCGCAGGTTTACCTGGAAGCCTGATTGCTGTGTATTTTGAAATCTGTTGTTCAAACAATATTTTTCAGGGGGCCTTTAAAAGGGGCTCCCGGACATCTTTGCGCTGTTTCCAAGTTCCTGTTCAATTCTTATCAGCTGGTTGTATTTTGCCACCCGGTCACTTCTCGACATTGAGCCGGTCTTTATCTGACCGCCTGAGACTCCGACCACAAGATCCGATATGAAATGATCCTCTGTCTCTCCTGACCTGTGAGAGATCACCGTGGTATATCCCGCGTTCTTTGCCATTTCTATGGTTTCAAGGGTCTCGGAGACCGTGCCTATCTGGTTGAGCTTGATCAGAATTGAATTGCAGACGCCTTTTTCAATGCCGCTTGCAAATATCTCCGGGTTGGTTACAAACACATCATCGCCCACCAGCTGGACATGAGGGCCCAGCTTTTTCGTCATAAGGGCCCAGTTGTCCCAGTCCTGCTCTGCCAGGCCGTCTTCTATGGAATAAATGGGGTATCGGTCCACCAGATCCGCATAATAGTCGATCAGTTCCTCTGCAGACAGACCCCTGTTTTCCGAGGCGAAAACGTACTTTCCGTCCTTGTAGAACTCTGTTGCAGCAGCGTCTATGGCCAGTCCTATGTCTGTTCCCGGCCTGTATCCCGCTTTTTCAATGGCTTCTATTATAATCTTGAGTGCCGCCTCGTTTGATTCAAGATCAGGTGCAAACCCGCCTTCATCTCCCACGGCGGTTACCATGCCTCGATTTTTGAGCAGGCCCTTCAGGCACTGGAAAGTCTCGGCTCCCATGCGGATTGCTTCGGCAGCAGAGCCGGCGCCCGCAGGCATTATCATGAACTCCTGTATATCCAGGCTGTTTGCAGCATGGGCTCCTCCGTTCACAATATTCATCATGGGGATGGGAAGGCTGAGGGCGCGTAATCCGCCTATATATCGGTAAAGCGGGATCCCGAAGGCATCTGCGGCAGCCCTTGATGCGGCCATTGATACCCCGAGAATGGCGTTTGCCCCGAGCCCGGACTTGTTTTTTGTGCCGTCGAGCTCGATCATGGCGGAATCCAGCATATGCTGGTCTGAAGCATCCAGGCCGATCAGTTCGGGGCAGATCCTGTAGTTGACGTTTTCCACCGCCCTGGCAACCCCCTTGCCTCCGTAACGCGATGAATCATCATCTCTTAGTTCAAGGGCTTCGCGGGAGCCTGTTGAGGCGCCGGAAGGAACAGCAGCGCGTCCGAATGCCCCGCTTTCCAGTAATACATCAACCTCAACTGTGGGATTTCCTCGTGAATCAAGTATTTCTCTTGCCCTGACATCAACGATTTCTGTCATGCCGTCCTCCAGATGTTTCATGATATGTCCAGTACCCGATTA
>JAWLEU010000273.1:0-2781 GCA_041685965.1 Desulfosalsimonas sp. | reverse complement strand
ATGAAAGCAGAAGATATCTCCACCATCCTGATTATCGGTTCCGGCACAATGGGTCAGCAGATCGGGTTTCAGTGCGCTGTTTGCGGCTGTGACGTGATAATGCACGATGTGAGCGAGGATGTATTAAAGTCCTCCATGGATCGCATCGGAAAACTTGCCAGAAACTACATGAGAAACGGCAGGATTGACCAGAGTCAGGCAGATGCTGCCACGGCGCGCATCCGTACCGAGACCGACCCTGAAAAGGCAGGCAGCGGGGCTGATTTTATAAGCGAGTCAGTGCCCGAGGACCCGGGATTAAAAGGCAGGGTGTTTGCAGAGTTCAACAAGATATGCCCGGAGCACACAATATTTACGACAAACACGTCCTCGCTTGTGCCCTCAATGTTTGCAGAAGCAACCGGCAGGCCTGACAGGTTTGCGGCATTTCATTTCCACGACACCCGCTTTAACTACATAGTGGACGTAATGCCGCATCCGGGCACATCCCCGGAAACCGTGGCCCTGATAGAAGCCTTTGCAAGAAAAATCGGCCAGGTGCCGATCGTGCTGAAAAAGGAAAACAACGGATACGTTTTCAATGCAATGCTAATGCAGCTGCTTGAATCCGCCCAGACGCTTGCTGCAAACGGCGTGGCCTCAGTCCGGGACATAGACCGCTCATGGATGGGGGTCATGGGCATGAACATCGGGCCGTTCGGACTAATGGACAGCATAGGCATTGATACGGCCTGGAAGATAACAGATTACTGGGCCGGACGGACAAACAAACCGCAGTCGAAAAAAAACGCGGAGTTTTTGAAAAAATACGTTGACTCAGGCAACCTTGGAATAAAAACAGGAAAGGGATTCTACACGTATCCTGATCCCGAGTTTGCCAGGCCGGGGTTTATAGCCGGAGGCTTATCCAGCTGAAGCCACCCTGCTGCCACTTGCTCCCTCGGGCCAGATAACTATTATGGATGTGCCCGCGCCCCGGCGTGACCGGATATGAAACTGGCCCCCGGAGAGTTCGGCCCGCTCGCGCATGCCTGCAAGGCCGAATCCGCTGCGCTCGTCTGCAGAGGCTGTTGTCTCGGGGTCAAAGCCGTGGCCGTCATCTGCCACCTCAAAGCGTACTGCCCCGTTTTCGGAAAAAAGCCGGACCTTTACTTCTCCGGCTCCGCTGTGTTTGCCTATATTGTTCAACGACTCCTGAAACAGCCTGAAAATGGTTGTTTCCACATCCTCTGGCAGCTGTTCTTCTTCGATCTCGATTTGTTTTTCAATATGCAGCTCAGGGTAATAGGAGTTGAAATCCCGGCACATGGCATTGATTGTCGACTTGATGCCTTCATCTAAAGCCGGGGGCCGGAGGTTCATGATAATACGGCGCACCTCCTGTATCGCCTCTCTGGCCATGGAAGCGACTTTTTCCAGTGAGGCAAGATCCTTCTTATCAAGCCTTCCGCTTAAATTGTTGGAAGTATTTTCCAGGGTCAGTTTTATAGCCGAAAGCGACTGGCCTATGCTGTCATGAAGATCCCTTGCAATGCGCCTTCTTTCTTTCTGCTCGGCTGTGACAAGCTGGCTTGAAAGATAGCGCAGCTCCCGGTTGCTCTGCTCCAGCTCCCTGGTGCGCTCGGCAACACAGCTTTCCAGGCTCTGGGAATAGCGTTCCAGCTCGCTCTTGCTGGCTGAAAGCTCCCTGAACATGCTTTTATAAGGTGTTCTAAGTCCGTGTACAACTATGGCACGGTAGACCAGGTATGAGGAAAGGATTTTAAGCAGATGCCCGATCATGTTGGCAGGGCCGTATACACTCGCATAATTCGTAAAAGCCAGTTCAGACAAAACGGTAAGCCCGATGGACGCCAGAAGCAGCCGGAACACGACCACGTCAACAGCAGAGCGTGCGCGGTAAAGCACGGCTGCTGCGGCGATCAGGATTCCGCATATAATGTATTCGCTTGTGAGTTTAAAAGAAGTCAGCCCGACGCCTTCAACATAGGCGTCCGGAAAGGCCTGAAAATGGAAAATCATTGCGAAAAGCGCCGCAGACACTGCGAAGTATATGCAAAACACCAGGCGGTGATTTATTGCGCGGTTAAACAGAAAGGGCACTGCAAGCAGCGAGAGGCTTTCCACGTAGCGTGCTGCAATCCAGAGCTGAGTAGCATGGTTCGACCCCTCAAAAGCCATGACTCCCATGCCCTTGTATGCCAGCATGTGGGCAAGATCAAAGGCGCCGACAAAAAGATAGGCAATTCCCAGGACTATCAGGTAGCGGTCGCTTGTAAAGCTCAGCGTGTTCCATGCAAACAGAAATATTGAAAAGGATACAACTATGCTGAAAACCTCCGCCAGGCTGTGGAACAAAAGATAGCTGTGTGTCTGGCTCAATATAAGTCCTGCAACCAGCAGCCCTGCCAGAAGAACCGGGGAGATAAAATGAAATCTTATCTCATGGTATTTTTTCATTTTGACATCCGCCACGTTATGAGTATTTTATATGAACAGCTCATCTTTGGATATTCATACACACAAAAAGGAGGTTTTAAGAATGCCTAACGGTGCAGAAGGCCAGAATATCGATTTTACCGTAAACAGAGACAATCTTTACCGCGAGGAATCAGTCACCGACCTTAAGGTGGCCTCGATCCGCAAGATGGTTCCCATAAAACCGGACGGTTCAGATGACCCCCAGCGCTCCGAGGTGTTTTTCGGCAGCACGCAGCTCATGACCCCTGAAGGCCCCCTGCCGCTCCAGTCAGAACTTTCTGCAACCACCCTGGAAGAGGC
>JAWLEU010000272.1:0-2791 GCA_041685965.1 Desulfosalsimonas sp. | reverse complement strand
CCGGAGAGGCTGCCGTTAGCGGGGAGATAAAGGCGGATATCCCGGTGGAGCCATACAGTCAGGCCAGGGAAAGGGTACTGCAGAGATTTAGCACCGAATACGCCGAGCACCTTCTTGAAAAAACCGGGGGCAACATCAGCAAGGGTGCCAGGCTGGCGGGGCTCAGCAGGGTGGCGCTGCAAAAGATTCTTCGCAGGACAGGCGTGGACCCTGAGAATTATCGGGCGAACTGAGCTTTTGTCCGCAGTAGCGGTCCATTATGCACATTGCCGAAAGACATGCCGCGTATTCAATCAGCTCGGGCACGGAGATCCGCTGGTTGAATCCGCCCAGGTGCGGCCCGGTAATAATTGTAATGTCCTGCTCGCCTTTTTTGAACCCTGAAATTCTTTCGGAGTCAAATCCGCGCTGCGCCAGAAAATCACTGAATTCCGGATCGCTCATGTTCTGCTGCTGCGCCGCGCGCAGGATTTCTTCCATGTGCCTGTCAACTCCCATCTCCTCGATGAGTCTGGTGCTCAAAAGATCCAGGTCGCGCGGGAATCCACCTGAATAAAGACTTCCGGTAAACCCTTCATAGTAACCGGCAAAAATTTCCGCCAGCACATCCCTGAGCCATTCATGGTCAAAAAGATCTCTGGTGTCCGCAGGACTGCCCGCATCATCTACGCCTGCCCTGCTTTCGTCATGGTTGCGGCAGTAGCTGCCTGCAACAAGTACGAGGCTCAGCACGTGGGTGCCTACATGTTCATACAGGCTGCGGGCCGGGCCTTCAAATACGGCAAAATGTTCAAAATCCCTTATGCCGTGCGTGCTTATGTTAGGATGCCTGCAGGACTCAAGCCACCTGTCCAGCCGTCCGCCGCGGCGCCACTGGTAAAGGCCCCTGTCATCCCTCCTGTGCTGCTGTACACGGTTGTGGAAAAGCGGTATCGGGGCCGTGTGAATAATGCCCCGGCAGGACAGGTGGCCAAGGACGCGGGCATGCCGGCCGAGAAGCTTCCTGCATTTATCCAGGGGAATCATTTTCCCGTCCCCGGGATGGTTGGGATAGGCGAAATAGCCCGGAGATGTTCGGAAGGCCACGGCGTAACGGTTCGGATCAATATCTGGATCATCCGGGATTTGAACCGCTGAAGGGCTTACCCGGTATATAACAGGCTCCTTTGTTTCAGGGGGACGGGGAATTTCGAACCGGTATTTTTCAAAAACCCTCAGCCGGGACAAGTAGTTCATCCAGCCGGTTTCAGCCGCCAGTTCTGATAAATCCTGCCCCTTTCTTGCAAATTTGAGCACAATAAGCTCGCCGCTGTGTTCAGCCTTTTCCATTACAAGGCTTCTGCCGCGCCATTGAATGCTCCGGTACCTGCCGGTGCCGGTAATCCTGGCCAGATGGTCTACAGGGATGATCCTGGGGTGTTTGGTATCCGGCGCATAAGGATCATCAGGGCAGGAGGTTTCCAGGGGAAGGCCGCCCGCGGCCTCTGCAGCCGCCCGGAACGGATGGCCGGAAACCGAGGACAGGATCCCCGCCAGTGCGCTTCTTGCTGCTTTTCCTGCCTGCAGGGGAGTCCGGTGATAGACAATAGCTGCAAGCGCGTCTGCGGCCTTTTTAAACAAAAAGAAAACCTGGCGCCGGGAGTTGTGCATAGTGCCGCAAAGCACGCTGTTAAGGGCGGAAACGGTGGAATCAGTAATTATTTCCGGCTGGTTGCTGATAACATGCTGCAGATTCGACACCTGCATGTAGGTGGCTGTAAAATCAGTCTGGCGGTGCAGGAGATAGTTTTCAGCATCGCGGCGCTCATATTCCAGGTTAGGTGTGTACATATCGTGTAGTTTCTGCGGCGGCTGCCGGCCTCGGGTTTCCGGCCGCCCTTCTTTCTACTGATGTTCCCGTGTTTTTAAAAAGCGTATTTCCGGCCAGTGTTCCTGTGCGTATTTGAGCTGAAACATGCTCGGGGCAAGGAATGCGAGATTGTTTTCAGAATCCACGGCAAGATTGGACTGGTATTCTTTTTTAAATGCCTCGAGCATTTTTTTGTCATCGCAGTCAAGCCATCTGGCAGTGGCGTAATTCACCGGTTCATATTGTGCATCCACGCCGTATTCATCCTTGAGCCTGGACATGGTCACGTCAAACTGCAGCACTCCGACCGCCCCCAGTATCAGCCTGTTTCCGTAAAGTGTCCTGAATACCTGGATCGCGCCTTCCTCCACCAGCTGATCCACGCCCTTTTGAAGCTGTTTTGCCTTGAGCGGCGATTTGAGCTGCACCTGCCTGAAGTGCTCAGGTGCGAAGTTCGGAATCCCGGTAAATGACAGCGGTTCTTTTTCGGAAAAGGTGTCTCCTATCCGGATTGTTCCGTGGTTGTGTATCCCTATGATGTCTCCCGGCCAGGCCTCTTCCACAGATGTGCGATCCTGGGCCATGAATATGGTCGGGTTTGCGATCAGAACATCCTTGCCCGTGCGGTGCTGGCGAACACGCATGCCCTTTTTGAACTTTCCGGAACAAATGCGCAGAAATGCGATCCTGTCGCGGTGTGCAGGGTCCATGTTTGCCTGGATTTTGAAAACAAAACCTGAAAACTCTTGCTCCTCGGGGGATACAACCCTGGTGGCTGCAGGCCTGGGCGAGGGCGGAGGCGCGATTTCTACGAAAGTGTCAAGCAGTTCCCGAACACCGAAGTTGTTGACCGCGCTGCCGAAAAAAACCGGAGTCTGGCTTCCGTTTAAAAAATCCTCCATGTTAAACGGGTTTGCAGCCCCTTCGATCAGGGCCACGTCT
>JAWLEU010000271.1:0-2796 GCA_041685965.1 Desulfosalsimonas sp. | reverse complement strand
CTTGCAATACAGGTGTCAGAGGCGTTTCACAGGTATGCCGCGCATCTTAAAAACTTCCGGGTTCTTCCTATCTACGGGGGCCAGGACTACGGCAGCCAGTTAAAGCGCCTCAAGCAGGGCGTGCAGGTGGTGGTGGGAACCCCGGGCCGTGTAATGGACCACATGAGGCGAAAGTCGCTGAAGCTCGACTCGGTTGACACGCTCGTGCTCGACGAGGCTGATGAAATGCTGCGCATGGGATTTATAGACGACGTTGAATGGATCCTGGGCCGCACTCCATCAGAACGCCAGATCGCGCTTTTTTCAGCCACCATGCCCAGGGCAATTTTAAATATAGCACAAAAGCACATGAACGGCCCGGAGCACATCTCGGTAAAATCAAAGACAATGACCGTGGACTCCACCCGCCAGCGCTACTGGATAGTGGGTGAAAACCACAAGACAGAGGCCCTGACCCGGATACTGGAGGCCGAGCCCTTTGACGGCGTTATAGTTTTTGTAAGGACAAAGACCGCCACCCTGGAGCTTGCAAGAAAGCTCGAAGCCAGGGGTTATTTATGCGCCGCGCTAAACGGGGACATCTCTCAGAACCTTCGGGAAAAGACCCTGGCGGGGCTCAAGTCAAAAAAAACAGACATCCTGGTGGCAACCGACGTGGCAGCCCGCGGGCTGGATGTGGACAGGATAAGCCACGTTATAAACTATGACGCCCCTTACGACCCCGAGGCATATGTCCACCGCATCGGCCGCACCGGCAGGGCGGGAAGAAGCGGGGAAGCCATTTTGTTTGTAACCCCCAGGGAAAAAAGCCTCCTGCATGCAATCGAAAGGACAACCAGGCAGCAGATAGAACTCCTTGAGCTTCCCACAACGGAAATGATCAATGACAAGAGGATCGCAAAGTTCAAGCAGTCTGTAACAGACACCCTTGCCACCAATGATCTTGACTTTTTCCGGGATCTCATGGACCAGTACCGCCAGGAACACGACGTGCCCGCACTGGACATAGCCGCAGCCCTTGCAAAAATGTTCCAGGGACAGACACCCATGCTGATGCCGGAAAAGGCGGAAAACAAGACGCCCGGTTTTGAAAAGCAGCCTGCGGGCAAAAAAGGTAAAAAGCCTTTTGTGCAGTACAAAAAGAAAGGTTTTTCCCCGAACCCGAAAAAGGATTCAGACAGGCGCGCAGCAAAACCCGCCGGACCCAAAAAATCCAGGGATGAAAAAACCGGTTACGCGAAAAAAACAGTCCGAAAGCGGAGCCATTAATGGGGTTTGGCCGCGAATCTATTGACATACGGCTTAAGACGATATATAGGTATATATATCACATGAAACACGGAATTTAAAGGAAACCGGCAATGGGCAGCAAAAGGACCATCATTACACTGTCCGAGTCAAACAAGCACTGGCTGGAAGCTTACAGTAAGGCCCGCGGCATTTCCATGGCCGAGGCCATCCGTAAAGGTATCAGCCGGTTAAGGCAGAGCGAGTCCGGCGCGCTTTACCGGGAACTGGCGGAACAAACCCGGGGCATATGGGAAAAAGGCGACGGACTCGACTGGCAGGACAAGCTGAGGGCTGAATGGGACCGGCATCATGATTGACCGGCTTCTGGATTCCGTGATTTTAATTGATCACTTAAAAGACCTTGAACCTGCCACCGCCTATATCAAATCACTGGATCCGGACAGAACAGCCATTTCCGGGATCACCTACGCTGAAATAATGGTCGGCATTCCCGCAGCGGAAAAGGATACGGCAAAAAACTTTCTTCATCAGTTTACAATACTTTCCATCGAACCCGAAACAGCCGAAATAGCGGCCGAACTGCGGCGGAAAAACAAATGGAAGCTGCCGGATGCATTTCAGGCAGCCCTTGCCGTATATCATCACATCAGGCTTGTAACGCGCAACACCAAAGACTTCTCACCTGGCAAACATTCTTTCGTGGAAATTCCATACAGCATTAGGGGCTGACCCTGTGCGCGGCAAATAAAAAGCCGGGGCAAAAGCCCCGGCTTTTTATGTTTAAAAAAGATCTAAAGCAGTTGTTTAGAAGTCAAACCTGCAGGAGACGTCAAAATAGGTCATCTTGCCTCCGTCCACGTCATCGAGACCGTCGACTTCGAGATCGCCCTGGTCGAGCATGCCGATTTCAGGGATGAAGCTCACATTATCTGTCATGGTGATCCATGCCTGAAGGTAATACGCCATGGTGGTCTGCTCTGCTGTGCGGATTTCAAAGTCGCCCAACGGATCCTCGCTTATCGAAGCCACCACTGCAGCCGGCAGGTCCACCTCGCCGTTCATATATCCAATGCCGCCTTCAAAGCTCACCATGTCGTTTAAGTTGTATCCGCCGACCAGTGTGCCCTGGATCACGTCAGAGTCCTTGACCCCGTCTTCTGTAAACTGGGCATTTATTATATTAAGACTGGGGATATCCAGACCACCGGAACTTCCCAAAGTATCAAGATAGCTTCTAAGCCCGAGCTGATAGTCCCCGTAATTGCCGGAATTCTGCATGTAGGAAACTGTTCCCTTGACGTAGGCATTGTTAATGTCTGCGCTCACGCCCAAGCCGGCCAGGTAGCTGTCTATGCTTTCAGACTTTGTTTTTACCTTGTCTTCATCATAGATTTCAACATCATAGGTCTGATACCCGAGCACGGGACGTATCCTGAGATTGTCGTTGTTCAGCCGGAACACATGGGCTGCCTCAATGCGTGGCAGATCAAAATCCTTGTCAAAGCCTGAGTAGTTATCTGCTGAGTCTGCCGTCTCATCACCGAC
>JAWLEU010000270.1:0-2804 GCA_041685965.1 Desulfosalsimonas sp. | reverse complement strand
GCGGCGGATGCAAGTACGCGCGCCTGCAGCCGCCTGTTTCCTGGAAGCATTATAACCGCGGAAGCCACAAGTATTGCATTTATTGCAAACATTGCCTCAAGAGGCGTGGCGATCAGGACCAGGAGAAAGGAAAAAAGTGCGCCCCCGCACACATCTCCTATATTATCGGCAATATAGACCCTGGTGCCTGAAAACCCGGGATTTGAAATCCTGGCGCAAAACAGGCTGTAGGGCAGAAGAAATCCCAGCAGCAGGCAGTAGGGAGCAAGAATTGCAAAGATATAACCGAAGGTGGCGTAAAATCCTGCTGCGCTTCCGTGAACAAATACAACGTCCCTTGCGGTCCTGGCAGCCAGCAGGGTCAGAGGCCCGAGTGCGGCAAGGATCATGGAAAGCACTGCCAGCCGTGTAAGGCCCGGTGAAAGAAGCCGCCTTTCAGCGGCGTGCGCCGCCCACGTACCGGCCCCGCCCAGGACAAGCCAGGAAAAAAGGATCAGGGCGATTACAAACTCATTGCCCTCGAACCGGCTCAGAAACTCCCTGATTATAAGAAGCTGGCCTGCCACCGAGGCGACTCCGGTGACAATTACCAGCTGGAGTATTCCGGTTTCAGGCGTTTTCTTCAAAATATCTGGCCTGGTAGGTAAAAACCTGCAGATCACCTTTTTCCCATTCATCAGGGGGCAGCCCGGCCTTCATGCAGAGCTGGCTGAGAAAGGATTTTTTATCCGGCAGCTGTTGCCATACCTGTGGCAAAAACGTGGAAGTGCGGGGACCTTTTTTTATAATCAGTCCGTCCACATTGGGCCGGATTTTATCGAGAAGATCCTGTGCGTCACTATATTCCAGGGGAGCGGGCTCGGTGAGAAGGCTGACCTCGATTTGTATGCGGGAAAATTCTTCCTTTGAAAGGGGAGCGAATCTGGGATCATTGAAGGCCGCGTTTATGGCATTTTCTTTTACACCTTCGGCAAGGGGCTTTTCAGGCATCAGGTTCCCGATGCATCCGCGCAGGTTGCCGTTTATTTTCAGGGTTACAAAAGTTCCGAGCCTGGACTGGAAAACAGGGTCCTGTTTGTCAGACTCAATATCAGGTCCGGTTTCATAGTCTACGCCCAGGCGGTCGGCAATGCTTTTTCTGGCCAGCTCCAGGAGCAGCTCGCCCTTTTCGGTGCTGATTTGTTTTTCTGTCTGGTTTTCAGTCATTTTCTTTTCTCCGTGAAATGCTATAGTTGCGTATCCTACCACTTTATCTTTTTTACCGGATGTATCCCCGCTGTTTGAATAATGTATAAGCTCGGGTTCCCAGCCTTTTCTGTCTGCAATCTTGATTAGCACGGAAACAGGTATCCGGCCGCATGCCCGGTTCGACTGAGCTGAAAATGCATCGGTTTCCAGGTTTTTAATTTTTTTAATTGTTTCCCTGTCGAGGGATTTGGCCTTTTCATAGGGCAGATAGTGCGACAGATCCGTGCTTGCAATTACAAGGGTGTTTTTGTCAATCACGGTTTCAAGTGCAGAAACGTATGAATCAACCCCTGTGCCGCTTCCGATCACTATGGGAATGATTTCAAAATCATTTAGCCACGTCTGGAGAAACGGCACAATGACCTCCACTGCATGCTCTTTTGCATCAGAGGCCGGCACCGCCCTGAAAAATCCGTGTCTTTCTCTCAGCTCACGGGCATCCTTGTGAACCGGCACCCTGCCGAGGGGAGTCTGGTAGCTGTCTGCATCGCTTATTGCGGCCCCGGAAAAACCCGCCCGGTGATCAGGGGCTATGATTATTATTTTTGAAAAAATTTTTCCCTTTAATAAAGGCGCTGCATGGGCTGCAGCAAGACCGGAGTAGACATATCCCGCATGCGGCATTATCATTGCCTTTATCTGTCGGTCTGCAGCAGTGTCGGGCAGGTTTTTTCAGCCTGCGCAGTGAGTTCGGCTATGTTTTTTTTGAGCTCTTCGGGTTCGGCCGGGTAAAATGTTCCCGCTACCGCGGGCTTGCGTACGTTGTCAGCCCCGGCCCCGGAAACCGCCGGCGGTAAAGAACAGATACAGACTGCCGCAAGGAGAAAGATCAGCCGGTATAACAATTGCCGCCCTGTGATTGCGCCATGGATTAAATATTGCATGATACCGGCATTCATATGAAAAAATTACATTGACTCAGCAGGGCTGTCAAATAGAATTACAGGGTACTAAAACAGGTGAAAGCTTCAGGATGAAAGGAAGCAGGGTGCATGATTGTAATAGGGTTAAGCGATGTCCATGGAGATGCCGCAATAATTGAAAAAATGGGAATTGTGTTGAAACAGGCTGACTTGGTTGTACTTGCAGGAGATATTACCCATTTCGGGCATGCGGCACAGGCCCGCCGTGTGGTTGATGCTGTACGCAGATTTTCCGGTTGTGTACTGGCAGTTCCGGGCAACTGTGATCATCCGGATGTAAATGCCTGGCTGGACAGCGAAGGAATAAACCTTCACCCGGAGGCACGAATGGTTGAAAATTTGGGGTTTGCCGGCCTGGGAGGGTCCTTATACACGCCCTTTAATACCCCGTTTGAATATTCCGAGGCAGATGCGGAAGACTTTCTATCCCGGGCATCAGAAGGCCTGCATGAAAACTTTCCCTTTGTTATGGTAAGCCACCAGCCGCCCGCGGATACATCATGTGACAGGCTTCGGGACGGAAGACACGTCGGAAGCAATGCTCTGCGAAAGTTTATCCATGAGAAACAGCCCCTGGTATGTTTTACCGGTCATATACATGAGTCCCCGGGCACGGACACAATAGGTGATAGT
>JAWLEU010000269.1:0-2842 GCA_041685965.1 Desulfosalsimonas sp. | reverse complement strand
TTGATTTTCAGGCCGGATGGATTGTCAACAAAACTTTTACCGATTATCTTCACTGTTCATGCTCCTGAAAATCAGCACCGAATTCATTCCCCCGAATGCAAGGGAGGTGGACATGGCATATTCCGCGTGGACAGGCTGCTCATTTTCCAGGGGCCGGATGCGGACGCTTTCGTCGAACCGGGTATATCCCCTGCTTTCGGGCAGCCATTGCCGATGCAGGGATAAGACCGAGAGAACCGCTTCTATCGCCCCTGCAGCCCCCAGGGTATGGCCGGTATATCCTTTTGTGGAATAAATTTTCGCTTTGTTGCTGAAAAGTTTTTCAAACACACGGCCTTCGGTTCTGTCATTGGTTCGGGTGCCTGTGCCGTGGGCATTGATGAAATCGATCCGGTCTTTTGATATACCCGCCCGGTTCAGTGCTTTTGTAACTGCTGTTTCAAGTCCCAGTCCGTCCGGTCTCGGGGATGTCAGGTGATAGGCGTCAGATGCCGTGGCATACGCGCTGCATTCGGCAATGGGGCGAGCCCCTCTTGCTTTTGCCGCGGAAAGGGTCTCGAGTACCAGAAACCCTGCTCCCTCTCCAAGGTTGAGCCCGTCCCGGTCCGCATCAAACGGGCGGCAGGGAGAATCGCTCAAAATTCCCAGGGAGTTGAATCCTGCAAGGGGTACCCGGTTGAGTTCATCCGCACCTCCTGCAATGACCGCGTCACACCTTCCGGTTCCGAGCCAGGCCATGGCCGTTCCCACTGCATCAGTTGCAGAGGAACAGGCGTTGACAACTGTAATGGCCGGACCTTTGAGGCCGTAGGTCTGTTTCAGCGCCTCTGCCGGGTTGCCTGCAAGGTATCTGTGAATCGGGTCCCAGGATTCAACCGTGCCGTTCCTGTAACTGCTGTAAAAATCTATATCGTTCAGCTGGCACGCCACTGTGGTCCCGGTGCAGATTCCGGTCCGTTCAGGAAACCCGTGGTGGAGTCCGGCCTCTGCCGCAGCCTGCAGGAAGGCGTGTTCAGCAAGCGCAAGGGTCCTGTTTTTTCGGGTCTCCTGCCCGGCAGGCAGGCGGGCTGAAAAAACGGGCTTTGTAATGCTGCAGCCGGGCAGCCCGGGAGCCGAAGGCGCAGCGCCGCCTTTTGAAAGGGCTTCAAGGCTTTCTTCCCCTGAGCTGCCAAGGGCGCTGATAATACCCGTGCCGGTTATAACCACGGGGTCTGTAAGAATTTTTGCAGCAGTCATTTGTATCGGTCAGGCATTGTCGTATATGTACCGGGCCAGAACATCCAGGGAGGCGAATATCTCTTTTCCCTTTTCCATGTCCATATCCGTAAGGTCTATACCCCAGTTCTGCTGAAGAATGAGCACGATCTCCACTGCATCCAGGGAGTCCAGCCCTAAACCCTCCTCTCCGAAGAGAATTTCATCATCCTTCATCTCTTCCGGGGAGATATCCTCAAGGGAAAGTTCCTCCACCAGGCTTTTTTTCAGCTGTTCGCGTATTTCATCCAGACTCTGTTTCTCCGCCATAAAAACTCCTTGTATCTACTTTACTTATCTGTGTCGATGTATTGGATATACCGTATAAATTCCATTTTTAAAAGGGGGTTATCCTTTCGGGTCTTTTCTTTTCTCCGGCGGACCCCAGACATCATAAAACAGAAAACACTGGTAGGGTGATTTTCTGAAAAAATCCGTCAGGATATCAGCATACTGCTGTGCCCATTCTGCAAGCTGTTTCCGTTTGCTTTTTCCCTTTTCATACACCGGGTTCATCACGTTGGTGAAATCCACTGTATAGGATTTCCGGCCGGTTTTGGATGCCAGGAGTATGACCACGGGAACTTCTGCTGCGGCAGCCACTGAAAAGGCGCCCAGGGGAAATGCCGCCCTGTCTCCCATGAACGTCACCTCACCGGTTGCTGCTTCATAGGGCCTGTCTCCCATGAACGAGACGATGCCGCCTTCCTTGAGCAGCTTGATGATTCTGACAACTTCGCCCGGTCCGCCGGAAGGAGGAATTGTGCCAAGCATGGCGGCGTCTGCTGATATGTTGAGAGACTCCTGTACTGCGGCGTTCTGTTCAGGGTGCATCACAAGATGGACACTTTTTCCGATCCTTTCAAGCGTGGTCATGGCAATCTGCCAGTTGCCGGCATGGGCGGTCAGGAGCACGAAACCGGTTGTCCGCTCGGACAGCTCGGAAAGCCTCTCTTTTCCCAGGAGTGTGAAATCGAAATCCACCAGGCCCGAGATCGCGGCCATCCTGTCTATGAGCTGCTTTCCCTGGCTGATGAACAGCCTGTAGCACTTAAGGCGGATCATGATTCCGCCGCTCTCCGGAAACCGTCTGGAAAGGTAGGCTGAGGCCTTTTTCACCGCGTCCCGGTCGAAAAGCCAGTAGTGGAGGGCGACACCGTACAGAAGGCCGTAGGCTGCATAAAGCCCGCCTGTTTGCAGCAGGAGTCTGAAAAATACAAAACCCGGCAGATTACCCCGCTGTCTCGGCATTTCCCCTGTTCTCCCGCGTGAAGTTCATTCTGTTCTGAATACCCGTAGCAGTGTAATACACTGCAAAAAACGCGACAACCGCATAAAAAGGTGCCATGACAAGGGAGCCCACAAGCCAGTCCGCAAAAAAGCCGTACAGGTTTCCGGGGACGGATGACAGTGAAAAATCCGTTAAAAAGGAGCCTTTGCGAATATAGTGCCCCACCTCAATGCAGACAAAGGGCACGAACGGGGGGGAATACAAAACCTGGATGGAAAGCGCCATGATTTTGTTTAAATGAAGACGGGCTGACACGTAAAGAATGGCAAGCGTGTGGAGCCCGATGATCGGCAGAAC
>JAWLEU010000268.1:0-2863 GCA_041685965.1 Desulfosalsimonas sp. | reverse complement strand
TACCTGTTTCGGGACTGGACAAAAGAAAAAATGGGCGCTTGGTATGACAAAATCAATGCGGGTATTAAAAAGGAAGGCGCATTTTATTTGTTTACCCTGCGCCTGATTCCGGCAATTCCTTTTTTTGCGATCAACCTGGGCATGGCCTTGACCGAAATGCGGCTGTGGACATTTTACTGGGTCTCCCAGGTCGGCATGCTTGCGGGAACGGCCGTTTATATCAATGCAGGCAACCAATTGGGCCAGATCAGCAAAATGGGCGACATTCTTTCCCCCTCGCTGATCATATCCTTTGTGATTCTCGGCATTTTTCCCCTGGCGGTGAAAAAAACCGTCAATTTTGTCCGGGCAAAAACCGGCAAAGGAAAAGTGGATCCGGAGGCATAACTATTCCAGTGGTTCGAGCTGTCCGAGCACAGTGGGTATCAATTCCGATACCGTGGGATGGATATGCACCGCCCTTTGAATTACAGTGTATGGCGCATTTGCATACATGATATCCGTTATCTGGTGCACTGCTTCATCACCGCCGACCCCGAGTATGGCCGCGCCCAGAATCTTTTCGGTGTCCGCATCAACCAGAATTTTCATAAACCCCCTGGTGTCGCCTTTTGCCCGGGCCCTGTTGACCCGGGACATGGGCCTTTTACCCACAAGCGCCCGCCGTCCTGACTGCCGGACCCCCGCTTCTGTCATTCCCACCCGGCCCAGCGGGGGATCGGTGTAGAGAGCATAGGTGGGGATGCGGTCGCTGACCCGCCGCGGATCATTGTCAAGCAGGTTTGCCGCAACTATTTCACTGTCGTTATATGCGGTATGAGTAAAGGCTCCCCTGCCGTTGCAGTCGCCAAGAGCCCAGATGCCCTCCGCGCTGGTTTGAAGCTGGTCATCCACCACAATATAGCCCCGTTCTTCGGTGTCCACCCCGGCCTGCTCACATCCCAGATCATCTGTGTTCGGCCTGCGTCCCACTGCGGCAAGCAAATGTGAGCCGGTTGTTTCCGGGGCGCCGCTTTTGCAATCGAGATTAACCGAAATTCCGTTTTCATGCCTGCCAACTCCCACGCATTCCGCATTTAAACGAATCTCTACACCTTCGCCTTCAAGGATTTCGCGTATCGCATCTGAAACGTCTTGGTCCTCGCGGGCTATCAAACGCGGGCCTTTTTCAATCACTGTCACCCGGCTCCCGAATCTGCTAAACATCTGGGCGAATTCCAGGCCAACGTAACTGCCGCCGATTATGACAAGGTGCTCCGGCAGAAAATCGAGTTCCATCATGTCGGAATTGGTCATGTAATCAACATCGGCGAGACCCGGTATGGACGGTACAAGGGCACGTGCGCCCGTATTGATAAATATCTGATTTCCGGTCAGTCTTTCATCTCCTACGCGGACCGTTCGGGCGTCTTCAAAACGGGCATGCCCCTTGAATACCGTGAGGTTCGGCTGGTCTTTCATCCACTGGGGGACCTGATCATTTGTTGTGCCCACTATGGCATCCTTGCGGGCCTTGACCTTTTTCATGTCCACCTGAACTGACCCTCTGATGTCAACGCCGTACTCAGATCCATGCCTTGCAAGGTGTGCCGCCCTGGCACTGGCGATCATGGTTTTGGTGGGAATGCAGCCCGTGTTCACGCAGGTGCCGTAGAAAAGGTGCCGCTCAATAATGGCAACCCTGTATCCTGCTTGTGTCAGCTGGACTGCCAGAGCCGGGCCTGCCTGACCGGTGCCGATGATAATGGCGTCGAATTGTGTCATGCTCTCCTCCAGGGTTTGTGAAGTCATTTCCGAAAGCCGATCAAGCCCTGTGTCTGGAACTCCTTAAGGCGTGTTTGACAATTACGTGATTGTGTGTTTAAATGATAATCATGAATAAAAATAACAGCAAAAAATTGGTTCAAATCGGTGAAATCGCAAAAAAAGCAAGAACCTCGGTGCGAACTGTCAGGTATTACCTGGAAGAGGGCTTTATTGAAGCTGCAGACAGAAGCCAGGGAGGGTTTTATCTGTTCGAACCGGAGGTCGCGGAAACTGTTTTTTTCATCCAGAAACTCAAGGACTCCGGCCTGGCTTTAAAGGATATCAAAAAAATATACCAGGCCAGGCGAAACGGGGAGACCGGGGACAAAGCCTACCCTGTGGTATTGAAGCACCTTGAAGCGCAAAAAGCCGTGGTGGAGCAGAAACTTGCCGATTATCAGCGGTTGAAAAGCGAAATCGACGAAGCAATCGAGCTTGTTCAGCAGTGCAGCGGCTGCTCAGTCAAGCCGTGCAGGGAAAACTGTGAAACCTGTGCTGTGGTAAAATCTGCAAAGAAGATCCCGTGGCCGGTTAAGGCAATACTTTAACCGGGTCTTTCCGGGGTTTTTGAAAATACCGGGCATGGCAGCCCGGCCCGGAAAGCAAGCCGCGGAAACGCGGCTGATAGTTGTGTAAAAAGATCCATTGCAGGGGCTCGGATAAAATGACGGGCCTCTGCATATCTTTCCGGCATTGACAGTTCGGCCTCCAAGTATAACCAAATCTTCGATTAAAAGTTTCCTCATCCATTGAAAGAAGCATGATGAATCAATGTTTATACTTTATCATGGCGAAAAAATTACACCATCCCGATGGTTTCAGATTATGAAATTCACCATTTGTAATTTTAATACAACGTGTTATTCTGAAATCAGTCACTAAAGCCCGGCCTTGTTTTCGGGGCAGTTTCGTTTAAGGAGGCATCATTATTGTGAACTGTGACCTCCGGTTCGAAACGATGAGAAACATGTAAGAGAGGAGTAATTGCACCATGGAAAAAGGAACAGTAAAATGGTTTAATGACAAGAAGGGGTTTGGTTTTATCGAAAGAGAAGAT
>JAWLEU010000267.1:0-2914 GCA_041685965.1 Desulfosalsimonas sp. | reverse complement strand
ATGGACCACTGAACCGAAAAGACCGATCCGCGTTACGGAAAAGCGATTTTCAAGTTCTTTTTTGTGCTGCCTGAGAAAAAACAGGATTTCTTCTTTTCCGCCCATTTTCACCCCCCATGTCAGTATGCTGATATATTTACCACACTACTAATTTTCTTTAAATCTGAAAAATGCTTTGGTCCCCGACAGGCTGTTTAATTTCATATCCCATAGCCTTGTAGCCGCGTCTGCGCTTTTGCCACATACGAGATAGCTGCGGATGTTCATTTTCGACATAATCATAAACGCGCACACTTCTTTTTTGAACGTGCTCCCGGTGAAGACGGCCTGCATACTGCTGCAGAGTTCCTTTCCATGAAATCGGCATGGCCAGAACCAGTGTATCCAGGGGCGGGTGGTCGAATCCCTCACCGATCAATCGCCCCGTGGCGAGCAAAACCCTTGGAATCGAATCGTTTAGCGCAGCGATCTCAGAAAAAACAGCCTTTCGCTGTCTTTTTGACATGCGGCCGTGAAGCGGATATAAATATTTAACTTCTTTTCTTAAAGCCTTGCTCAGCAAAAATAGATGATCTGTCCGCTCGGTTAACACAAGTACCTTGCGGCCTTCCTGATAGGCCTTTATCACGTCTTTTATGATCCTGAAGTTTCTGGCCGAATCGTCAATCAAAACACGGAACACTTGCTGAATAGACGAATCCGGCGGAGTTTCAGGAGACTGCAGGTAATGCGGCCACACTTCCATTTGCATGGCCCCCGTCTCAGACCTGGGGGCATTGTAACGTACCGGGCCGCATTGCATAAATATGATTGGCTGATGACCATCCCGCCGCACGGGCGTAGCAGTCAAACCGAGCACATAAGTGGCCCTGGCTTTTTTGAGGATTGATTCAAAGGAAAAAGCTGAAATGTGATGGCATTCGTCAACAACAATATGACCGTATCCGTCCAGAAGTTCTCCAAGATCACTTCTGCGGGCCAAAGATTGCATTACAGCAATGTCGATCTTTCCGGAAAGTTTCTTTTTTCCTCCGCCAAGTGCACCCAGTCCGGCCTTGGAAAGATCAAGGACACCGGTTAACTTCTCCTGCCATTGACGGAGCAGGTCCGTGCGATGAACCAGCACCAGGGTGCTCACCTTGCGACGCGCGATCAGGGCGGCGGCGGTTATGGTTTTGCCAAAAGCGGTGGGCGCATACAAAACGCCTGTTTCTTTCTTGAGCATTTCATCAACAGCCGTCTTTTGGTCTTGTTTTAATTTACCGGTAAATTTTACGGAAATCCTCCGGCCGGCCTTGCGTTTGTCCACAATATCTGCCTGTATCCCATTTTCTTTTAACAAGCTCAACAGCGGCTCAAGGCATCCGCGCGGCAGACCTATATGTTGCGAGAAATTTTCTGCACAGCCTATAATACGAGGTTTATTCCATACGGGCAGTCGCATGGCCTGGGCTTTGTAAAACTCCGGATTTTGAAAAGCAGCCAAACGCACCAGACTGTTTGTCAGTGACGGGGATAAGTTCTCTTTGGCTATAAAAATCTGATTGGCCATTATCAATTGCAAAGAATCAGGTAAAGGGCCTGCTATGTGATTGGAGGGCGGCGGCTGAGGCTGCCACGGCTTGGTGTCGCCTTCAATGCTGCAAAACCCCACATCGAGCGGATGCCTGTCGTTGGCTGCCCGGCGAATAGCTTCCTCCAGTTCTGTCCGGGACATTTGTTTTACAGAGGAAAGATATTCCCATTGATCCGCATAAGGAGACAGATTTTCATCAGCAAACACGCTGCAGCCATTGGCTCGTGGCTGTTTCTGCAAGGGAAGAGCAATCAGATTTCCGTATCCACCTTTCGGCAGTGTATCCTGATTCGGGAAAAACCGATCATAGCTGGAAAGTGACAACTGCCTGGTACGCGCGCAGGTAAAAGTTATCAGGGCGGTCCCGAGCTGCCGGGCTTGACGGGCGGCCACCGGCTCGGAAAAGAAAATCCAGATGTGTGCCCCATTTCCTGAACGTGAGATTTCGAGTGCGGCGGGAATATTGAGTTCACGGCAGGAACTCATGAATGCGCACGCGTCTTTTCGCCAATACGCTCCGTCAAAATCCACGGCAAGGAAACAACAGGTATCATCCGGCAGCAAAGGATAAACACCCACAGTATGTTTACCGGCCAAGTGATCATAAATCACCTTATCAGTGACCGGCAGCAGACGGCGCTGGGTACATTCCCCGCACTTTACTTTGGGTTTCCGGCAGAGGCCCGGTTTCCATTCATTTTCACAAGCAGGAGAATACCCGGATTTGCCTTTGGCAGATTCCCAGCGAAACGCATAGACATCCGTCCGCACCTGGAACAGGCTCGTGAAAAGTTTTATCTTTTCCTCAGCGGCAAGATTGTAGGCGGATGATGGGCTTTTTTCAGATTGTTCGGTTTGATCGCCCGGCTCAACCCAGCAATCCTTCTGCCAGGCAATGCCGTGCTTCATCAAAAGCTCTTTCAAACGGGCATTTTCTTTTCGAAGCGCTTGCAGTTCATCAAATTCAGTCATGGCGCCTGATCATTTCCTTCTGAAACAAGGTTGCCAGTTGGGGCCCGCTCCCGACTTATACATTTAAATATATAACAAGATTCGGAAGATACGTAAAGTTGCAATCAGAAAAATATAATTGCCATTTTCTGCAGATACCGGAAATTGGCGCACTGATCCGGGCAGAACTTGAGGCAAAAGGGGTGCGGGTGATCACGGGCCGGAAGGTCGAAAGTATTTCCCGGGATAATAATGAATTGCGCGTACACACTGCATCAGGGGGCACGGAAAACGCGGACATGGTTCTTGTTGCCGCCGGAGCGCGGCCGGCAACGGAACTGGCCCGTACCGCCGGCATCGGCACGGGAGCCGGAAACGCCATTTCCG
>JAWLEU010000266.1:0-2917 GCA_041685965.1 Desulfosalsimonas sp. | reverse complement strand
GAACTCGATTCCGTAGCTGTCGTTTGTGGAAATGGGCTGTACCAGGGGATCAACGTATATGTTTTCCACAGGCACATTGTTTTTGACCAGTCCGTTTATTAAATCCGAGGCAATGGAAAGCCTGTCGTCTTTTGTCTCAGGCATGCCCGAGTCGCTCATGCAAAGGGCTACCACCTTTAAATCCGAGCCTTTGACAACCGGCAGCAGAGCGTCCCATCGCTCCTTTTCCAGGGAAATGGAATTTATCATGGGCGTGCCCTTGTGCAGCTCCAGGGCAGCCTCAACAACCCTGGGATCAGGACTGTCAATGCAGCAGGGGGCATCCACCGCCTCCTGCACCGTGGAAATAAGCCATTTCATGTATTTGTCTTCTTTTCCAACGTAAGTGCCGGCATTGACGTCAATGTAGTCAGCGCCGTTTTCATGCTGGTCTTTTGCTATTTTTTGGATTTCCCCTGCATCTTCGGCATCTATTGCCTCCTTGATGGGCTTTCTGCTTGAATTGAGCAATTCTCCTACGATTAGCATCTTTGACCTCCTTGCTTGTTTATATAATTTTTAAATTTTTTCTCACAACTGATCTGCAGTTACCGGTTTGCAACCGGATACAAAGGGCGGGATTATCAATATTCAGACTGTTTCATAAAAGGCTTCTGCTCTGATTTTTCTCCCGGCTCCAGGCATACGAAATCCTCTGTGTCATAAGGACCAAACAAAATCTTTTCAAAATAAGCCCGCGATCCCTTTACCTCCTCATATTCTTTTCCGAGAAACTCCGCGTTGGCCCTGGCCCTCTTGCGCAGTTTTTTGATGTCGCCTGTCGAGGTATCTATTAAAACTATGTGGCTGTAATGCTTGAGTTCTTCTTTGATCCCCCACTCTGCCGTTTCACGGCCCATCCTGGGGGTGTATTCGTTTTCCATCATGCCCAGAGGGTCCTTTTCTTCCGCCACCCAGCCCGGGGTCAGGTAATAGGTCCCGGCTCTTTCGTTAAAGGCCCTGAAATAGGCCTGCCTGGATCCTAGCAAAAGCGCGATGCAGTCATGAACCCTGGGAATACATACCTGCTGCTTTCTGGCAGTGATACCCACGATCCCGTTTGAGCACAGCCCGTAGCCGAGAACTATTAGCTCTGCATAATCGGCCGCATCATCTATTTGAGCCTGAATAAGATCAGGCATTTTCTCAGGGGTACGGTGCAGGTTCTGGTCAAGATAACGGATTTCAACGTCATCGCCGCCCTTCTGCTGTCTCAGCGACTCAAGTTCGTATTCCATTACCCTGCATGCAATAATCACGCGGGTGGGTTGTTTTTGATCCCTATTTATCATTTTATCCTTCAGGCTGCAGCATTTAAACGTTTTTTTAAGGTTCAGGAAATTCCATTGCAGAGACGTAGCGCTCCATGAAATCAGGCCGGGTTTCAATGCATACATGCCGCACAGAAGACATCTTTTCCTCGAGAAACCTCCGGCAATTTATGCTGCGCAGCATCCGCACGCACCCTATTCTGCTTGTGTTGCCTGCGAAATAAACTTTTTCAGCAGTATCAGGAGGAATAAGCCCGATTGTTTCAAGGCTTGCCGCACGCAGTGAATAACCAAAACCGCCTGCCAGGACTATTCTTTCCAGGCCGCCCGGGCCGGCCTGCGCCTCCTCCAGCAAAATCTCAATGGCAGCCCTGATTGCGCTTTTTGCAAGCTGCACCTGGCGGACATCCTCCTGGGTGAAATAGACCTTGCCCCCCAGGTGAAAGGCAGGCACGCCGCCTGTCTCCTTTATCCGGCAGGCGACTGTTTCACAAAGGCCTTCGGTCTCACCGGGCTTTCGCATGCGGCCGGTGGTATCAATTACTCCCAGTTTCAGCAGGGCTGCCGTGATATCTATGATCCCGCTTCCGCAGATGCCTTCAGGCGGGGCATTTCCGATGGTGTGTATCTGAAACGAACCGCTGCCGTCTGTTGTGACCGCCTCCACAGCGCCGATTCTGGCCCGCATGCCAGCTGATATCCCCATGCCCTCGAAGGCCGGGCCTGCTGCAGTTGATGTCATGAGGTACTGCCCGCCAAAGCTGAGCCCCATTTCCCCGTTGGTGCCCACATCCACAAAAAGCATTGCCCCGTCTTTTTCAAAAAACCGCCTGGAAACCAGCAGACCCGCGCTGATGTCTGCGCCCAGGTAGGCGTGCACTATAGGCGGCACGTAAACCCTTGCATAAGGATGAATATTTAAACCAAACCTAGATGCTGGATAGGAACGCCCGCTTTTAAGGCCTACTTCAAAAGGCACCCTGCCCAGGGGCTCGGGGTCAACTGCTGCAGCAAGCTGCAGCATTGTGGTATTGCCGCCTATCACCACGTCCAGCACCTTGCCGGTATCAGTGCCTGAATCCTCACAGGCCTGCTCAATCAGCCGGTTAAGGCCGTTTCTGACGCATTCGGACAATTCTTTGAGCCCTTCAGGATCAGAGCCCTTCTGGATGCGGCGTACCACGTCGTGGCCAAAGCGGATCTGGGGATTTAAACTCGACGTGGTGGCAAGCTCCCTTCCGGTTACCAGATCTATGATAGAGACAACAAGGGTCGTGGTTCCAAGATCAATTGCAAGCCCCATGGGATCGGATCCTGCCTGCCAGGACTCGAGTTTTACGGCCTCCTGCCTGTCATAAAACATTGTGCAGCCGCCGTCAGTGCAGTCAAGCGCCACTGCAGGCGAAGTGCGCAGCCGCGGCCCGGAATCCGACAGATGCCGTTTTGCCGATTCCTGTCCCGGGCTTCCGGCCTCCCATTCTGAAAAAGACGGATCCCGGTCGCCTTCGAGTATCCTGTGCTCATCCTTGTGAAAATCCGACAGAATCTCTATTGTCATGTCTTTTTCAGGCACCAGCTGACAGGCAAGCCGGATTCCGTCCCGGGCC
>JAWLEU010000265.1:0-2960 GCA_041685965.1 Desulfosalsimonas sp. | reverse complement strand
TATCAAAAAATGACGGCGAAGTAAAAAGTCCAATATCTGCGTTGCGCTTCATCCCTCGGAATTTCACGTACGATAAGCACGCTGCATTCCTCGGGATTTCGCGCGCCTTGATCTTGAACTTTTTACTTCGCCGCCGGAAAATTACTTTGAAAATCTGCTCAGGCTGTTGAGAAAAAGCCCTGTTTTTCCAGGAAGGAAACACTTGCATCCAAGGCATCCCTGTCATGCGGCTCCAGTGTGATTACCGGCATTTTTTGCAGGCCGCGCAGCCAGTCAAACAGGGGGGCAAAATCAATGGATCCCAGCCCCAAGCCAAGGTGTTGGTCGCTTTGCCCGCGGTTGTCATGGAGATGAATCTGCCCGATATAAGGTGAAAGCCTTTCAATCCAGTCTTTTAACTGCCTGCGGCCGAAAACCGAAAGATGGCCTACGTCCAGGCAGCAGCCTATGTTTTCTTGTCCTGTAATTTCGAACATGCGGCCGATTTCATCCGGGTCTGTTTCATATACGTTTTCCAGCATAAGCCGGGTATTTTTTCCTGCCAGCCTGCGCGAGGTATGTTTCCACATTTCCGCGGCCCTTTCATACCACTTTTCTCTGATAAATCCGTAGCGGGCCTCATCATATCCGCAATGGCAGACAACCGTCAGGGGTGAGAAAGCTTTGGCCGCATCAATCATCTGATCCAGCCGCTGCCTTGTAACCCATCGTATGGATCTGTCAGGCGAGCCCGGGGAAAGGTCAAGAAAAGGGCCGTGTAAGGTAATGCTGCGGCCGATGCTATGAAACCTATCTGCCGCAGCTGAGAATTCAGGGGCAGTGTATTTGTCCAGGGCCTCTGAGTCCAATCCGATTTCCGGGTTAAGCCGGTTTTCAACAAATATATCCATCCACCCGGCCTTCGTATCCATCAGCCAGGAAAATGGTATGTTGACCTGGACCCGGTCTGTGATCCGGCTTTTGTCTGTGTCGAATATCCCGGCCATGCGTTTTTCCCCGTGTTTTTTAATACCCCGGATTTTCTGCAGAAATTAAAAAAGGGGGCTTTGTTTTCGGTCCAAAGCCCCCTTTATCTGTTTCGGGTCACGTTATATTGTCTTTTGCAGCGAGCTTTTGCTTATCAGCACTCTGCCAGCGCGTCGCCCACAACGTCCAGGCTCCGCTTTTCAACAACCTTGTCATAGATTTTGTGCTTGACGTGAGCCGGGAGAAGCTCAATGCTGCCGGTGGTTGACGTGTCATGCTTGGCGCCGAATTCGTTGACGCATCTTTTTGCCTGCTCGTCGTCCGCGTAAACCACCAGAACCTTGAGGCCGGCCAGTCTTTCCTCGGTATAGTCTGCCAGGCCCGCCTTTTCCAGCTCGGCGTAGCGCTCTTCATTTACCCAGATATAAATGGGATTTTTCCCTGCCATGTTATGACCTCCTGTAGCTGTTTTGTCTATAAGGGTTCAATATCGAATACCGGCGATCTTTTTTCGAGGTATTCCTCAGTTACGAAAGGAGAGCCCTGTCCGTATTTGTCAGCGCATTCCATGATCTGGTCAAAAACCTCGGGCCTGATGATAAGGCGGGGAGGTTTCACGCCGTCGGTGACAATGCTGCGGATGAGTGTGCCGCTGAATTTTTGCTGCTTGTCCCCGTGGTTGCAGAGTCCTTCGCTGGTGATCTCAGCACATTCCGGGCAGTACAGCCAGTTCATGGAGTAGACAGGAGTAATGTCGAGTTCGCCGCGGACGCTGTCGAGCATGTGATGGGCCTCATAGGCGCCGTAGTAGTCGCCCACGCCGGCATGGTCACGGCCGTACATGTGATGCGTGATACCGAGGTTGGTTCTTAGGATCGCATGGAAGATGGCTTCCTTGGGGCCTGCATAACGCATGTCCCAGAAGGTAAGGCTGGTAAGGTGGTTGTGCTTGCCGAAGTATCCTGCTTTTTCAAGTTCATCCTGGCAAAGCACGATGGCTTCGTCAATGTAGTCCTTGACACGTTTTTCACCGATAATGGCATTGACTACAACGCCAACTTCGGGTTTTTCAATTGGAAGATCTGCATAGGCCTGGAAGAAAGCGCCCTTCATCAGCCATTCATGGCCGGTATGGGGAACGTTTCTGGTCTGATGGGCCACGGTGCGGCTCCAGCCCCTTTCCTTGATCGTCTGCCTCATTTTCAGGGGAGGCAGGAAATACGGCCCGAAGGGTTCGTTGATCTTGGGCTCCTTGACCAGGGTGATCTTTCCGCCGATGAACTTGTCCTTGTAGGCGTAGGTTCTTGCGCAGCCTGGGTGCTTTTCCTCTGCAGTGCCGAAAACTGATTTGCACATGGCCTCTTTGTCGTATTCAAAAACTTCGTCTACTTCAAAAAGGGCCATGGGATTGCCCTGATAGGTTAGGACAACTGATTTTCCGGCTTCAACTCCGTATTCTGTAACCTCTTTTTCTGAAAGATCGAACAGGATGGGAATGGACCAGATTGTGCCGTCTGCCAGGCGCATGTTTTTTACAACGCCGTCGACATCAGCTTTGCCCATGAAGCCTTCCAGCGGAGAAAAAAATCCGTAAGCAAGGCCTATGATTTCATTTGCGATTTGCTTGCGAACGGGAATTTCTGCAAGCCCCTTGATCTTTTCCCTTGCTTCGTCCGGCTTAAAGATTCTTTCCTTGATTTCTTTTCCGCCGTGTCCAATTTCGGCCATATTGATTCTCCTTTGTTTGACGTTAACCTTTACGAATCAGTTTCTGAAACGGCTATATTAGATCCAATTGATTACGGACCCTCGCAGACTGTAATATACTAAAAATTTAAAAGGTTTATTTATTAAGAAAAAAACCTTTTGTCAAGCCTAATCAACAGAGCCGGATAAATTAGTGCCTGAACGAAAACCAGGTTTTCGTTCAGGAAATCCGAAATCCGAAGCTCGAAATTCGAACCAATGACCAAAACCCTAAATGCATCAATGAC
>JAWLEU010000264.1:0-2986 GCA_041685965.1 Desulfosalsimonas sp. | reverse complement strand
CGGTCATGTGCGTCAAAAATCGTGCCCGGCCGCAGACCGTCTCCGAGGGAAAGGGTGACATCGTATTCACGGGCAATTTCCAGGAGCCGGTCATATCCGGCATAAAGCGGATTTTCGGCATTGTTTTCAGACATCCACTCAGCCATGAGGCTCCCGCCCCGCGAAACCATGCCCATCATCCTGCCGCAGCCTTCGAGCACACGCATGGTTTCCATGGTTATGCCGCAGTGAACCGTTATAAAATCAACCCCCATGCTGCACTGGTTTTCTATTTCCCGGAAAATTATGTCCCCGGTCAAATCCGCGCAGGTGCCGCCTGCTGCAAGCATTCGGCTGACAGCCTTGTATACAGGCACGGTACCTGTCATCACCTGCGCTTTTTTAAGGACTTTTAAAAGAACTGCATCAAGGTCGCCGCCTGTTGAAAGATCCATTACAGCGTCAGCGCCTGCGGACACGGCTGCATCGAGTTTTTCAAGCTCCTTTCCAAAAGAGCAGCTGCTCGGTGAAGTGCCTATGTTTGCATTTACCTTGGTGCGCAGGCCCTTGCCTATGCCGCGGGGATGAAAATTTCTGCCCTTGTTTTTCGGTATCACCACCCTGCCCAGGGCGATTTGCCCGCACAAATCTCGGACGGACAGGCCTTCTGCTTCTGCCACCAGGAGCATTTCATCGGTGATGCGTCCGGCTTTTGCGGATTCAAGCTGTGTCATGAAAATCTGCCTTTTCTATGAAGTTTGCCCCAGTCTCTTAAGGATATTGTTTGCCGCTTTTTGACCGGAAAGCAGCATGCCTCCGAAAATCGGCCCCATTCGGGGGCCGCCTGCGGTTGCGTTGGCTGCCATGCCAGCCACGTAAAGCCCGGGAAAGATTTCTTTTGTGTTTTGCGTTGTGTCGGTTTCTGCTTTTTCAGCCCACATGGCCTTCTGGCCCATTATGCCGCCGGTGGAGGTATTGAGCCTGCCCGGGGTCTTGTTTTCCACCATCCTGACTATGTCTGTGTCATGGCCGGTGGCGTCGATGACGTATCTTGCCCGCACCGTCAGGGGGTCCACGTGCAGCCCGGCCATTTCCACGGGCGCCCAGTTGATCACCAGCCCCTCAACCCTTTCAGGGCGCATCACCACATCTTCTACAGTGACGCAGTTAAATATGGTCAGCCCGGCTTTTAAGGCCCCGGAAGTAAGCGATGCTACAGCCTCTATGCCGTCTGCCGTGTAGTAGTTTTCCTGGTAGAGCCTGTGGCGGATTCCGAACTCCTCGAGTACGGGTACAGCCTCTGACTGAACAACTATTTCGTTAAAAAGCATTCCGCCTCCCCACATCCCACCGCCGATTGTAAGTTTGCGTTCGTACAGGGAGACTTTTTTGCCGGCTCCGGCCAGGTAATAGCCTGCCACCAGCCCTGAGGGCCCTCCGCCCACAATTGCCACGTCGGTTTCCAGGTTGTCTGTGAGTTTTTCGTGATAACGGTCGATGATTGCGCGGGTAATAACAATTTCGTCAAGTGCCATTATTTTTCTTCTCCTTTCACGTAATTTTCTTGTCAATAAAAAAAGCCGCCTCCCGGTTCGGGAAAGCGGCTAAACGTCCATTATTCTGCATCGTGCATGGATGTCCGTCGTTTTCCCTGCGCAGGCATTATCCTGATCAGGTTTGAAGGGTTATCCGCTTTATTGCGGATTCTCAGCCCGTTTTAGGCACCCCCAACAACGATTAATATGTTATTTCCCAATAATTAAAGTGGTGGCTGCAGATGTCAAGCAAAACTTTTTACGGCGCCATCTAAAAACTTACTTTTTACGATTCTGTCTTCTTTTAAAAGACAAATTTTTATGCAAATATAGCTTCAGACAATCAGAAAGTATTACAGGCTGCCGGTTCGGTCCGGCTGCTGCCGGAGCAGGGTGCCCCGGTGCCTGCCTGTAAACAGGGAAAGGTAAAGAAAATCAATGCGCAAAAGAGCCGTCAAAGGAATAAAACAGGGAGACAGGTTTTCGGTGACACGCACTTTTCGGGAATCTGACATGCTCGGGTTTGCCGAAATATCCCGTGATTATAACCCCGTGCATTTCGACGAGCGGTTTGCACGATCCAGGGGGTTTTCGGCCAGGATAAACCACGGACTGCTAGTGGGCTCCATGCTAACTGAGATAGGCGGGCAGATCGGCTGGCTTGCCACGCACATGAGCTTTGATTTCAAAAAGCCGGTGTATTTAAACCAGACCGTGACCTGCGTGCTTGAAATCACCCTGGTGGATGAAAAAAGAAGGGCGGAGGCGGAAGCGGTTTTCACTGACAGCGGGGACACAGTAGTCATGACCGCGCGTCTTTCGGGGTTTCTGCCGGCAGAAGCTCAAAAAGGGGTCATGAGGAAAATGCTTGCAGAGGGCGATCCCACAAACAGGAGCGTCAGCCCCCGGGGGTGACGCGGATGAGTTCTCCGCACACATGCTGCCCGGCTGCTGAAAAACTCGGACCCCGGCCGTTGACGGGTCCGGATACCACACTCAGGGCCTTTTCCGGGGTGTTGTTGGTTTCGCTGATGTGGGCCAGGATGACATGCCTGAGATTTTCGTGGTGCACTTGAATTAACAGGTCCCGGGCCGCTTCATTGGACAGGTGACCGGTGCGGCTTTTTACCCGCTGTTTGGTCGGCCAGGGGTAGGGCCCCTGCTCGAGCATTTCAATGTCATGGTTGGCTTCGAGCACCAGAAGGTTGCAGTCTTTGAGATGCTGGCGAACCATTGCAGGGGCAAAGCCCAGGTCTGTTGCTATGCCGATTTTTCCGGCACTGTTTTTTATTGTAAAACCGGCGGGTTCTGCAGCATCGTGGGAAACTGAAAAGGGGTGGATGGCCAGATCGTTGATAAAAAAAGCAGTACCGCACTCAAATGAACAAAAGGCGTCAATCCTGCCCAGGTATTTGGAAACCGCCTTTTGGGTGCCGGGGTTTATATATACCGGCAGTCGGTATCGTCTTGCC
>JAWLEU010000263.1:0-2988 GCA_041685965.1 Desulfosalsimonas sp. | reverse complement strand
CCGGAGCCTTGGAATTGAAAACGAAGACGCCGAAGGCGTGCTGCAGGGTGTTGATTTCTTAAGAGATACTGCCCTCGGCAAAGACGTTCCCATGGGAAAGGACGTGCTTGTAATCGGCGGCGGCAACGTGGCGATAGACGTGGCCCTTACAGCAAAACGCAAGGGCGCGGAAAATGTCACCATGGTATGCCTGGAAAGCCGCGAGGAAATGCCCGCCTGGGAGCATGAAATAGAAGAGGCCCTGGAAGAGGAGGTTAAAATAGTCAACTCCTACGGCCCAAAGAACTTTTTTATAAACCAGGAAAACCGGTTTTCCGGCATAGAGTTCAAAACCTGCACCGCGGTGTTCGACGAACAGGGACGTTTCAACCCGGCATTTGACGAAAACGCATGTGAAGCCTTTTTCGGCGACACCGTCATCCTGGCCATCGGCCAGGCAACAGACACCTCGGACATAGAGGGAGAAAACGTCCCGATGACAGCCCGCGGAGGTCTTGAAGCCGACCCGGTAACACTTCAGACCTCAATGGAATGGGTTTTTTCGGGCGGAGACGCCTTCTACGGACCCAGGACTGTTGTGGACGCGGTGGCCTGCGGCAAGGAAGCAGCCGAAAGCATTCATCGCTATATAAACGGACTTGATCTGCACGAAGACAGGCAAAAGGACTGGACCTATGAAAAACCCGAGGTAATCAACGAACCCCACAAGGAACGGGTTACTGTCCGGTGCCTTGATCCTGAAGCAAGGGAGTGCAACTTTCTGGAAGTATCCTTTGGCTACAACGAGGAAGAAGCACGCACAGAGGCGGACCGATGCCTGGAATGCGGCATCTGCTCCGAGTGCTACCAGTGCGTAAAGGCCTGCCTGGCAGACGCAGTAGATCATGAACAAACAGTGGAGGAAAAAGACCTCGACGTAGGCTCGCTGATTTTGTGCCCCGGCAACGATGTCTTCGACCCGTCCTCCTTAGAAGACGTATACAGCTACCAGACAAGTCCCAACGTTCTTACCAGCGCTGAGTTCGAGCGTATCCTGTCTGCTTCCGGGCCTACCATGGGCCATCTTGTAAGGCCATCGGACCACAAAGAGCCTGAAAGGATCGCCTGGCTGCAGTGCATAGGATCAAGGGACACAAACAGGTGCGGAAACGGCTACTGCTCATCTGTTTGCTGCATGTACGCCATCAAGGAGGCCATGATCGCCAAGGACCATGTCGAGCATGACATGGAGGCGGTCATTTTCAACATGGACATCCGCACATTCGGCAAGGATTATGAAAAATATTACCTGCGTGCAAGAGACAGCTCAGGTGTAAAGTTTGTCAAGTCCAGGGTACACACCATAACCGAAGACCCCCGGACCGGCAATCTTGAGCTGAGATACGTGGACGAGGCAGGAAACATAGAAGAAGAGACTTTTGACATGGTGGTGCTTTCCGTGGGCCTCCAGGTTCCGCAGTCCACTATCGAGACCGCACAGCGGCTCAAAATAGATCTCAACCACTACAACTTTGCCGAGACAAGCCCCCTTGCCCCTGTAAACACTTCAAGAGAGGGCGTGTTTGCATGCGGCATATTCCAGGGACCAAAGGATATCCCCAGCTCTGTCACCGAGGCAAGCGCGGCAGCCTGCGCTGCAGGCCGCAACCTGGCAGAAGCCCGCGGCACGCAGGTCAAAGAGCAGGTCAGGCCCGAGGAAATAGACTTGGAGGGCGAACCCCCGCGCATAGGGGTATTTGTATGCGACTGCGGCATAAACATAGCAGGCGTTGTGGATGTTCCCGAAGTGCGCGAATACTCCGAAAAACTGCCCTACGTGGTCTATTCAGGGGAAAACCTTTTTACCTGCAGCCAGGACGCCCAGGACAGCATGAAGGAAATAATAAAGGAGCACAACATCAACCGGGTTGTGGTTTCTTCATGCACGCCCAAAACCCATGAACCTATTTTCATGGACACCCTGGAATCCGTTGGGTTAAACAAGTACCTTTTTGAAATGGCCAATATACGCAACCAGGACTCCTGGGTCCACGGCGATAACCCCGAGCTTGCCACAGAAAAGGCCAAGGAACTGGTGCGGATGTCGGTTGCTCGTGCAGCCTCGCTGCAACCGCTTCACGAACGCCAGATACCGGTCAGCAAAAGGGCCCTGGTGGTGGGCGGAGGCGTTGCCGGAATGAACGCGGCACTCGGAATTGCAGACCAGGGGTTCGAGGTCGTGCTCGTTGAAAAAGAAGGCACGCTCGGCGGACTTGCAAACCGGCTCACCAAAACCATCGAGGGAAATGACCTCAGGGCCTATGCCAGGGAAACGGCGGAAAAAGTTGAAGCCCATTCCGGCATAGAGGTGCTCACCGATTCTGTAATAGTTGATTTTTCCGGCTTTAAGGGTAATTTCACCACTGAAGTGCTGGTGGGCGAGCAGATGGTCAGCCGCAAGATCGAACACGGGGCGGTCATAATGGCCACCGGCGCAAAAGAGCACCAGCCGGCAGAATACCTCTACGGTGAAGACTCCAGGGTTGTAACCCAGATCGAACTCGGCGGCAGGCTGGAAGAACAGGGAGCAGCGGACAATCTCAACCACGTGGTTATGATTCAGTGCATAGGCTCGAGAAACGAGGAAAATCCCAACTGCTCGCGTATCTGCTGCCAGAGCGCAATTAAGAACGCCATACACTTAAAGAAATTAAACCCTGAAACCCAGGTCTACATTTTATACAGGGACATCCGTACCTACGGCATGCTTGAGGACTATTACACAGAGGCCCGAAGGCTGGGTGTAATGTTTTTCAGGTTCGATCCCGAGGATCCGCCCGCGGCGACACAGGGAGACGATTGTGTAAACGTGGAATTCACGGATCACATACTCGGTCGCAAGATAAGCGTGGATGCAGACCTGCTGGCCCTGAGTGCCGGCGTGGAGGCGGAAGACACCGAGGAACTTTCAAATATAATGAAGTTAAACCGCAACCCGGAAAACTTCTT
>JAWLEU010000262.1:0-2999 GCA_041685965.1 Desulfosalsimonas sp. | reverse complement strand
TAGCCCAGAAAAAACAGGCCTCCCAACACGATTAACAACCCTATCCATGCAAACACCAAGCCTGCCGCCCTTCTGCCGGGCGCAGCCTTTTTTTCCGGCTGCTTTTCGGCTGCGGCGGGCTCTTTTTCGGGTGTTTCCTGCTCTTCCGCGTTAAAATCTATTTTAAAACCCCTGGGGCCTTCCTGTTCTTCCATGCCTTTTTATTCCCACTCAATGGTGCTGGGCGGTTTGGAACTGATATCGTAGACCACCCTGTTGACTCCCTTGACCTCGTTTATGATCCTGTTTGAAATCTTACCCAGAAGTTCATGGGGAAGCTTAGCCCAGTCAGCGGTCATGGCATCCACGCTTGTTACAGCTCGAATTGCTGCTATGTTTTCGTAAGTGCGCTTGTCTCCCATTACGCCCACTGATTTGATCGGCAGAAGCACTGCAAAGGACTGCCAGAGTTTTTTGTAGTATCCTGCCTCCCGGATTTCCTCGAGCAGGATGGCATCCACGCTGCGAAGCACCGCCAGCCTTTTTTCCGTGACCTCTCCTAAGACCCTGATAGCAAGTCCCGGGCCGGGAAACGGCTGGCGCCATACGAGTTCTTCGGGCAATTCAAGGGTTTCGCCGAGTTTGCGGACCTCGTCTTTGAACAAAAACTTGAGGGGCTCGATTAGCTTGAGCTTCATCTTTTCCGGCAGCCCTCCCACGTTGTGGTGAGACTTGATAATCGAGGTGGGCCCTCCGAAAGCGGATCTGGACTCTATTATGTCCGGGTAAAGCGTGCCCTGGGCAAGGAAGTCTGCGCCTTTTATCTTTTCCGCTTCAGCCTCGAATACGTCCATGAAGATCCGGCCGATTACTTTGCGCTTTTCCTCTGGGTCCTCAACGCCTTGCAACCCGTCTAAAAACCTGTCTGAAGCATCAACGTAGTCTATATTCATTTTAAGATGCTGCTTGAACAGCTTTTTCAGCCTTCCTCCCTCATTTTGCCGCAGAAGGCCGTTGTCAACGAAAATGCAGGTCAGCTGGCTGCCTATGGCTTCGTGAATAAGCCTTGCAGTGACAGAGGAATCCACGCCTCCGCTAAGGCCTAATATTACCTGCCTGTCTCCCACAGCTTCGCGGATTTCGGACACGGCCTGCCTGGCAAAGGTTTTCATGGTCCATTCCGGACTGCAGCCGCAGATATTGAAAAGAAAGTTGCTGATCATCTGCTTGCCGTCATCGGTGTGTTCCACTTCCGGATGGAACTGCAGGCCGTAAAAGCCTCTTTCAGGGTCTGCTGCAGCAGCCATGGGGGTGTTGTCAGTTGAGGCGGTGGCCTCGAATCCGTTCGGAAGCCCGGTGATTGCATCCCCGTGGCTCATCCAGCACCTGGTGTTTTCGCCGATTCCTGCAAAAAGAGCGTCTTGGCGCTTGATCTCCAGCATGGCAAACCCGTATTCCCGTTTTTCTGATGCGGAAACAGTGCCGCCGAGTTCGTGAATCATAAACTGCATGCCGTAGCAGATTCCAAGCACCGGGACGCCGAGTTCAAATATTTCCAGCGGGGCCTTGGGGCTGTCTTTTTCGTATATGCTCGCAGGCCCTCCGGACAAGATGATGCCTTCGGGTTTTGCAGCCCTGAGGCGCTCCACGTCCATATCCGGCGGCTCTATCTGGCAATAGACCTTTTGCTCGCGGACCCGGCGGGCTATTAACTGGTTGTACTGGGAGCCGAAATCAATTACTATGATCATGTTTTTTTCCCGGATGCCAATGGACAGGGTTGGCTGATGGATTCAGATCCAAGCAAATCATTTGATTAAACAAAGTGAATATGTTAAAGCAGGCCGAAAATGTCAACGCCAATTTTAAAAAATATTGATAAAATGGGATATTCAGGTCTTGATTGTACAGATCTATGAAATTCAGACCCCGCCGGAGGCAGAAGAAATGATTTCCCTGGGGGTCGATCATATAGGAAGCGTTTTTACGGGTAAAAAGGACTTAGAGGATCCCCGGCTGCGTGAAACCCTGTCTCTGGCGGCAGCAAATGGGGCAAAAAGCAGCCTGCTGCCCCTTACAGATGATATAGACCTTATATCTTCTGCCCTTGACTATCTTCGGCCTCATATAGTTCATTTCTGTCAGGGGGTGTTTGATTCGGACGGCCGGTGGGAGCAGGCTTGCGGCCGAATGATGTCAGTGCAGGCAACAGTAAAGGAGCGGTTTCCCGGTATTGAGGTAATGCGATCCATACCGGTTCCCCCGCCGGGGGAGGCCGGGCATCTGCCGGTCATTGAGGCTGCGGTTCATTTTGAGCCGTTAACTGACTATTTTTTAATCGATACTTTGATGGTGGAAGGCGGTTCCGTGGCAGATCAGCCTGAAAGCGGCTATGTTGGTATCACCGGACGGACCTGTGACTGGCAGACAGCCGCGGAAATTGTCAGCCAATCCTCCATACCCGTGATTCTGGCAGGGGGGCTTTCGCCTGACAATGTCCGCGAGGCGGTCCATACAGTCAGGCCCGCGGGGGTTGACAGCTGCACGCTTACCAACGCCACCGATGAAACCGGGGCATACGTCCGGTTTAAAAAGGACCCTGAAAAGGTGGCGCGGTTTGTGGAACAAGCCAGGAGGGCGGCACGGGAAACAGGAACATAACCAGAAAAATTCGAAGCACGAAATCCGAAATCCGAAACTCGAAACAAATTCGAAATCCGAAATCCGAAATTCGAAACAAATTCGAAATCCGAATATCAAATGTCCAAAACACGGACAAAACTTGCTTTTACGGCACCATCTGAAAATGTACTTCCAAGGAAACCCAAGGTCGGGATTGGTTTTTGAAGCGACATTGAGCGTTCACGGTCAGGAGCGAAAAAACTGATCCCGACCGCAGGGTTTCCTTTCTATAAAAATACCGCCGTGGCGGTACAGATAGCTTTTTACGAGACCATCATAATTAGATGTTGTTTATCCCTTACGGGATGCTACGCGCGGATTTCGTGCTTCGAATTTCG
>JAWLEU010000261.1:0-3026 GCA_041685965.1 Desulfosalsimonas sp. | reverse complement strand
AAAATTCTGAATACAAGGACGTGAGAGAGGAGGCTGTTGAAAAGATGGTTGAAGCCATTGAGGATGAGGGCATTGATGAAGAAACCTACCGCGGTATTGCCTATCATGTAAAAGAAGACAAAAACTTACTTTCCAAAATCAATTGAATGGTTTGTCCCTGGGTTTTTCTGAGCAAGGATAGCAGATATTTACAATTGGATCTGAAACAATGCGCCGGCCAGGGGCAGACTCTTTTCTGGCCATTGTCATGTCCATTTCAGCCCTGCCCATTATCGCCAAAACCCTCATAGACATGGATCTTTACCGCAGCGATCTGGGCATAGTGGTCATCAGCGCGGCTATTTTCAACGATATTGTCGGGTGGATCATTTTTGCCATAATACTGGGCCTGATTGGCGAGGTTTCAGGAAACATCACCACTGTCATGCTCACCATTATCCTGACGCTGGCTTTTATTGCGGCGATGCTGACGGCAGGCCGCTGGCTGATTCACAGGATATTGCCCTTTATAAAGGCCTACACCCGGTGGCCGGCCGGTGCGCTCAGTTTTGCCCTGGTCCTGGGTCTTCTGTGTGCGCTGGCAGTACTTGTTGAACCTGTAGCCGTGCAGGCCACGGTGCATAAGGATGAGGACTTAGCGGTCAGAGAGGTCTTTTCCGACCCGGCCTTTGACCTCTGGCTTGATAGAGTAAGGCAGGAAGCCGAAAACCGGGGCATTTCAGAAAATACCCTTGATGCCGCATTTCGGGGCGTAAGCCCTGTTATAAGGGTTATCGAGCTTGACAGAAGCCAGCCGGAGTTCACCCGGACGTTTTGGTCCTATATAAACCGCAGGATCACTGAAGAACGGATAGAAAAAGGCCGCGAGCTTCTAGAAAAACACCGGGATCTGCTGGATGAAATCGGCGATGAATACGGTGTGCCGCCGCGCTACATTATTGCCTTCTGGGGGCTTGAGACCGGGTTCGGCAGTCACCTGGGAAGTTTTCGCGTTATCGATGCGCTGGCAACTCTGGCCTATGACCGCCGCCGTCCCGATTTTTTCAGAAAACAGCTTTTCTATGCCCTCAGGATCATCGAGCAGAGCCACAGGGAGCCGGACAAAATGCTGGGCTCGTGGGCCGGGGCCATGGGCCACATGCAGTTTCTTCCCTCCGTATTCGTTGAATATGCGGTTGATTACACCGGCAGTGGCCGAAAGGACATCTGGGAAAGCCTGCCGGACGCCTTTGCCTCTGCCGCCAACTATCTTTCGGAAAAGGGGTGGAAGCAGGGGCAAATCTGGGGCCGCGAAGTGATTTTACCGGAGGATTTTGATTTTGAGCTTTCAGGTCTGGCGCATAAAAAAGAGATTAAGCAATGGTCGGAGCTGGGAGTGAGGCGTGCTGACGGAACCCCCCTGCCGGATGAGGACATGGAGGGCTCGGTAATACTTCCCCAGGGACATGAAGGGCCGGCATTTCTCGTATATGAAAATTTCCGGGTGATCATGAAATGGAACCGCTCCGTAAATTATGCGGTATCCGTGGGGCATTTAGCCGACAGGCTGATAGACCTGCCTGCGATTGCATCAGGCAGAAAGGCCGGTCATGAGCCGCTATCGCGCCGGCAGACAGAGAAAATGCAGAGGATTTTAAACAAGGTCGGCTTTGACGCGGGCCCTGTAGACGGCATTCCAGGGCCGCGGATGCGTTCCGCGATCAGGCAGTTCCAGAAGGATGCCGGTCTACCGGCCGACGGCTATCCTTCCCCTGACCTTTTCGATCACCTGCGCCGGGCATATGAGGGTGAAAAAAAACAGCGTTAGCGGAAACAGGGCTGGAGGAAATATGCTTATATATTTCATCTGCCCCGGTTTCATAAAAGCAAGCCCGAATGTTCAGGGGCCTGAGGAGGGGTGGACTAAGTTCCTGTATTCGGGCTTGCGCGAGGAAAAAACGGTTAATCCAATCTATGGTATAACCGGTATCTGTTTTCCTGTATTAGTAATCATATTCGTCTTCATCTTTTTCGCCTTCGTCATCCTGTTCATAGCCCTGGCTCTCAGATTCGGAGTCATATCCCTCATCGCTGGAGCCGGAGTCATATCCCTCATCGCTGGAGCCGGAGTCATATCCCTCGTCACTGGAGCCGGAGTCATATCCCTCATCGCTGTAGCCGGAGTCAGAACCCTGTTCCTGCTGTTCATAGCTCTGGTCCTGCTCTCCGCTCCCGGAATCCTGCGCTGCAGCATGGGGCGCAGCGATGAGAAAGCAGGCCGCAACGAGGATAATGAGAGTCTTCCAGTTCAGTGACTTTTTGACGTTTTCCATTGCCTTCATAAAACCTCCTTAATTAACAGTGGTTTCGGTTTAAAGATGGTACCCTTTATTGGGTTTTGCCCCCCCAGGATAGCAAACGGTATGCCAAGATATTCAAATAGCATTAAATCATTTATAATATTTTGAAATTTATGGATATATAGTTAGACGGCAGGATACCATACCAAATCCTCTGACAAATGTCATAAATGTCACATGTGTAATATCGTCATAGAAAATGTGCCCCCGGATGCGACAAAGGCAATGAAATAGGCTGTCCGCAGCAGAAATGAAGTAGCAGGCAGGCAGAATGCCGAGCCCTGCAGAAAGGGCATCCCGCCCGGAAATATTAACCGTATTGCATAAAACCGTATTGCATAGGAACCGTTACATGAAGTAATATAAATAAAAAATAACTGCTGCACGGATCCTGAATTAAGGCGACCGCCCCGGCAGCAGACAGTAAAAAAGCAAACTTTGGGAATCAATAATTTATGATGTATACAAATCGGGCAAAAAAGCCTGCGGGCCTTACGCACAGGTTGATCAAACTGGCGGCAGCCGCTGTTTTTCTTGTTGTCGCAACAATTCCCGCCAACTCCTTTTCCCAGGACAATACCGGGGGCGCTTCCCTGCCCAGGTTCCCGTCGATAAGCCCTGACGGCTCCGAGGTCGTGTATAGCTCCGGCGGCGACCTGTGGCTGACCCCTGCCGGGGGAGGGGAGG
>JAWLEU010000260.1:0-3048 GCA_041685965.1 Desulfosalsimonas sp. | reverse complement strand
TAAGCTGATAAACGAGGCCGAACGAACCGGTAAGCACTTCATGGCTATTTTTCAGATCCATATCAATCACCCCATCGCCGTCGGGATCGAGAAGTGATTGGTCCTTGGTGTCATTCGGGTTCGCCTCCTGCTTTCGGTAATCATAGCGGAGTCCGATTTCATATGTCAGTGGACCTGCCGTATTTCGCTCCAAAGCGTAAACGGAGTAATTATAGACATCCCCGCCCGGGGTCAGGCCGGCCTCGCCGCGGGATTTCTGATTTTCCATAATGACCTCTGCGCCCAGGGTGCCTTCGAATCCAAACCATGCAGGCCCGTGCATAAAGTTAAATCGACCGGTATACGAATCCCGCTCAATTTCGATGGGCGGACTGCCGGAAATCGGAAGCGTATTTCCGGGGGCATTGGATCGGCGAAGATTGCTGGTATAGGAAAAAATGGGCTCGGCCGTCCAGTTTTCCCCGATATAAAACCGCCCGCTGAGCTCTACGAGGTCATTTTGCAGTTCCTGACCAATGCCGCCACCATCCGGAAGCAGAAAGTTATGTTCGTTTCGCCAGCCTTCATACCGGCCGGTAATTTCACCGCGGTCCAGGCGGTAGCCAAGCCGCAGACTGCCATTGGTCTGTTCAAAATCGGTATGATTGAGCTCCCCGTCAAACCGGGGGTTGTCACCAGGGACCCCCGGCTCAAAAGACGTATCTGTATCCGGAACTTTCATATTGCCGCTGTTTCGATGGACGAACGCACCGGTTACACCGAAATTGCGGGAAGCGGCATCAAATTCCAGGGAATTGCTGAATTCGTTGTTATTTGTTGCAAAACCGGTGCTTAGCCGACCGCCGTATTCAGGGGAATCCGCTGTCGCGTAATAAATCGATCGGGGGATGATATTGATTGCTCCGCCAATAGCGCTGGATCCATAAAGGATGCTGGATGCGCCCTGTACAACCTCGATTCGCTCCGCCAGGATGGGGTCAACATTCGGCGGATGCCGCACCCCGTACTGCTGGTAATTTACGCCGATGCCGTTTTGCAGAACCAGAATACGATTGCCGCTCAATCCCCTGATCACAGGCTTTCCAAACTGACTGCCGGTGTTTATGGTATCAAGACCGGGCAAATAATCAATCGATCCCCCGAGCGACGGGCTTTGACGTTCAAGTTTTTCCCTGCCGGACAAGACATCGGTATCAGACGGCGAATCAAAGGGCACCGAGGAGACTGCGGTTCCTGTGACAACGATTTGATCCAGTTCATAATCCGTAGCTTGGTTCGCTTGTCGATTGTTTCCGTCTGTTTCTCCAAGTGTTGCCGCGGGGATAATCAAAAAAAGGCACATGACTGCACACAATATAGGGTATTTCATTAGGGCCTCCGATTCTATGGTACAGCGCACCTCCCTGTCGGATGTATTCGGTTGCATCTTCAATTGCGAGGCGGCGCTGATGTTTTTAAAGAAAAGATTTCGCTGTTATGCAGAAGCAATCCTGTATTCAGACAAAAATTCCACCGCCCGGGTAAATCGGCTCTTTTGGCGAAACATGCAATGTTTCCAAGTCTTTGGCCTGCTTTGACAACAGAGCGTCCACTAAATAGAGCCCGAAAGACAATGCTTCCGAATGAAGACAGGTCTGCCCGACTGACGGACGGATCGGGATCCGTCTGTCGTTTGTTCTGTTTGCTTATTAAACTACAAGCTGAAAAAGGGCGGAGCCCGGGGAAGGAAAAGGACCCGTTGGGATGGGGTGAAGATGAAAGAGATCGACAAGCGAATCGGGCCGAACAAAACCGGTCCGACAAGTCCGGCTGTCGCCAGTAGAAGCAGAAATTTGCCAAAATGTGAAAAAAAATGACATATGGGACAGAAGCCGTGTTGATGCCCGGATGGGCGATCAATATCGGCATTCGCGTGAAAACCGGCGGTGCAGGCTTGATGTTCTTTGCCGCAAAAGTGCGGCGTGCTTTGGGATGACAGGAAATCGTGGTTGTGAAAAAGGGGGTGAATGAGCGGCATGCCAACAGCCACCCACAGCATCAGCGCGCAAAGCAACCTGTCGGCAGCGAAACGCTTCATACTCATGGAAAAAGGCAAAACAGATCGCATTCTTTAGATCTTTTTATCGGATTGAGCCATCCTCAGTTTCTTGGAAATCTATATTCATTCCGTTTAGGCATCAAGAAAAACCGTTATAAAAATTTTCATCAAATCGATTTATAAAATTTTACCCCCATGAAAAATTGAACCACTCTGCCTATTTCCGTGTTTCAGCCCGGGCATTTAGTAGGTTCTGCCCTTTTCGTCCACCATGGGAACGAAACGAACCGGAAGAATTTGCTTTTCAATAAGTTGTCCCTTCTTTTTTTCAAGAAGTACAAGATTCTGATCATATCCCTGGCCGACCGGAATCACCATGCGCCCGCCACCGGCAAGTTGCTCTTTTAAAGGTTCGGGCACCTTTTCCGGGGAGCAGGTAACCACTATGGCGTCAAAAGGCGCATGCTCGGGCCATCCCTTGAAGCCGTCGCCTGTTTTGACGTGAACGTTTTCATAGCCTGTCTCTGACAAGGTTCTGCGTGCCGATTCAGCCAGGGACTCAATAATTTCTATGGTGTAGACCTGCTCAGAAAGTTCTGCGAGTATTGCCGCCTGGTAGCCGGAACCAGTGCCTATTTCCAGAATCCGGTCGGTTTTTTTCGGTTCGATGCTCCGGGTCATCAGGGCAACGATATAAGGCTGGGAAATGGTCTGATCTTCTCCTATGGGAAGGGGGCGGTCCTGGTAAGCATACTTTTTCAGCCCTTCAGGAACAAATCTGTGCCGCGGGACCTTTTCAAATGCGGCAAGGATTTCCGGGTTCTCAATTCCCCTCGCCCTGATTTGCTGCCGAATCATTTTCATTCGCTGCTGCCGGAAATTATCCTCGCTTTCTTTCCTGGAAGCCTTTGTATCGGCACCGAATGCGGGGGCGCCATCCGTAATAAAAAAAACAACCGCAAGAGCGGAAATCATCAATGTCAGAATCGTTGCGGATTTTTTCATGTTCG
>JAWLEU010000259.1:0-3082 GCA_041685965.1 Desulfosalsimonas sp. | reverse complement strand
CTGGGGCTTGTGGTTAGATTCATATTAAGCCCTTTCAAGGGATAACAGGCTCAAAAAGCAAACGAGGTGTATGAATGACAGATGAGAAAAACAACCGGATTATCGAGGCGGATATTGTCATATGGGGAGCCACCGGCTTTGTGGGCCGCCTGGCGGCAGATTACCTGTGGCAGGTTTATGGAAAAACAGACAGGGTCAGGCTGGCGCTGGGCGGCAGGAGGCACTCTGAACTCAAGGCCCTTCACCGGGATTTGAAAGCGGATGAACGCCTGCAGGTAATCGTCGGCGATGCACTTGACACAGACTTTCTCGACGGGATGACCCGAAAAGCGCGTCTGGTGATCTCAACTGTAGGGCCTTATGCCAGATACGGCTCCCCTCTCGTGGCCGCCTGTGCTGAAAACGGGTGCGACTACTGCGATCTGGCCGGAGAGCCCCAGTGGATACACCGGATGATAAGGGCTCACCAGAAGGATGCCGAGGCTTCCGGTGCCAGAATAGTTAACGCCTGCGGATTCGACTCTATTCCCTCGGATATGGGGGTTTACTTCCTCCAGAAACAAGCCCGGCAACGCCTGGGCCGCAGCCTGAGCCGGGTTAAAATGCTGGTCCGTGCGATGCGGGGCGGAGCCTCGGGCGGGACTGTGGCCAGCATTATAAACCTTGTGGAAGAATCCCGCCGCAATCCTGAAGTCACCCGGATTTTAAAAAACCCCTATTCACTGGCCCCCGCGGGCATGCAAACAGGAGTCCGCCAGCCCGGTGTCTCCCGCCCTCAATTCGACGCTGACGCTGAAAGCTGGGTGGCTCCATTTGTAATGGCTGCAGTCAACACACGTATTGTCCACCGGTCAAATGCACTGGCTGACTACTACTACGGCAGTGATTTTAAATACCACGAGGCAGTTCTTACAGGAAAGGGATTTAAAGGACGCCTCAGGGCCATCAGGTTTTCCGTCCTCACAGGTGTGTTTTTTGCTGCAGCCGCTTTTGCCCCTGCCAGAAAACTGATGCAAAAGTTAATCCTGCCAAAACCGGGCCAGGGTCCTTCCCGGCAAAAGCAGGAAAAGGGTTTTTACAAACTTGCTTTTATCGGCAAAGACAATTCAGGCAACCGGATGCACGCCAGGGTTGAAGGAGATCGGGATCCGGGTTACGGCTCCACCAAAAAGATGCTCGCAGAAAGCGCTGTTTGCCTTTTACATGATATCCCTGAACAAGAAACAGGAGGCGGTTTCTGGACTCCTTCCACGGCTATGGGTGAAAAGCTGATTCAAAGGCTTGTTACCAATGCCGGGCTTACATTTAAGATCCTGGAATCCTAATTTCGTTCAAGGTTCAAGGTTGATAAGCCTGTAAAAAGCTTCTCACATAGACCGATGTTTTTGCGGGAAGGAAGCCCTTTTTTAGGCTCTTGCGAAAGTACTCTTCGTTGCCCTGACGGCGGTGCGGAAAAGCGGGTTTCCGAGCGGAAATCGAGGCTCCGGGAGGCTCCTGGAGCGAGGAAACTCCTTTTTCGCGCCGCCGATCAGCCAAGGTGCTTACAGATTTTCTTTGTTGCAAAAATACCGCCCTGGCGGGATAAACCGCTTTTTACGAAACCGTCAACGTTTAACCTTGAACCTTGAACGATCAGCCAATCTGATTAAGGTAATAAAGCCCCGAGTCTTCTAAAATGTGCAGGCCAAGGCGGCTGCTACTGCGGTAGGGCAGAATGTGAATCACTTCACCGGATTCATGTTTTTTCTGCATATCCTCCCAGAAATCCACGCCAAAAAGATCCCCGTGAACCTTTTCAAACTCTTTGCGCACATGCTCAGGCGGACGTAGAAACTTTCTGAATTCCCCGGGAAACACGTCGTTTTCACCCACCGGAAACCAGGACTCATCAGACATGATCTCGTCATCATCCCTCGGCTCCGGTATTTTTCTGAAACGACAGTCTGTTAAAAGACAAAGCTCATCATAGTCGTAGAACACCACCCTGCCCCTGCGGGTCACTCCGAAATTCTTGAAAAAAAGATCTCCCGGGAAAATGTTGCTGGCTGCCAGTTCCTTGATTGCCCAGCCATAGTCCATCATCACGTCCCTGACCGCTTCGGGAGAATTTTCCCTGATATAGACATCAAGCGGGGCAAGCCGGCGCTCGGTGTATAGATGGCGGATAATGATCTGATTGCCGCTTTGAATGAAGGTGTTGGGGGCTTTTTCCTCAAACTCCCGGATCACTTGTTCTGAAAACAGTGCCCTGTCAAATCTCAGATGGTCGAATTCCTGTGCGTCCACCAGCCTCCCTGCCCGGTCATGCTTGAATACAAGCTGGTAGCGGTTCCGGATATGTTCGCGTGTGGTTTTTTTCGGCTGACCGAAGCGCTCCTTGATCATTTTGAATACCACGTTTATGGACGGAAGCGTGAAAACTATCATCACCATTCCTTCCTGCCCGCGGGCTATTTCAAACCTGTCCCGGGTCTGCTCCAGGCTGCGGGTCAGCTCCCTGAAAAGCTCGGCCTTGCCGTGCTTGTAATAGCCGAGGGCAGTATAGATTTCAGACACGCGCTTTTCCGGTATAATGCTTTTTAAAAAATTGATCATTTCTTCAGGGACGGCAACATCCACGTGAAAGTACGCGTTTGCAAAACTAAACAGGATGCTGACCTCTGATGTCTCCAGCAGTACCGCATCCACAAAGATTCTGCCTTCTATATTTAAAATGCAAAACACCAGGGGCTCCACTCTTTTTCCCGCCAGGATGCGCCCCACAAGGTAGGCTCCCTTGTGGCGGTAAAACACGGAGTCCGCCATTTCAACACTCAGGCTGTGTTCACTAATGCCTTTTTGCTCCAGGTGCTTTTTTACAGCCCCGGCCGCCTGCCGGCTGTCTGCAGACAAGTCAGAAAAGGGGAGCTCATTGCTGAATCCGGCCAGGATATTTTCAACAACAGACTCAATACCGGCGCCCTGGTATTGATCGGTATAGGCGGAACAGATCGGGCAGGGCTTTTCTTCAATCAGGGGAATCTTGAAATCCGACACTGTGAATTCAATTTCAGGATTAACCCCCATAACAGCAAAAACCCTT
>JAWLEU010000258.1:0-3087 GCA_041685965.1 Desulfosalsimonas sp. | reverse complement strand
GTAAGGCTGAAGGAAGACGAGGTGATAGCCCTGGGACGCGGCGCGGATCCCGATATTATAACCGCCAGCGCCTATGCCTATATAAACGGCTTAAACCGGCTGGAATACCTTAAAAACAACCCCGCCAGAAAGGCGGAATCTTTATAGAAAAAATCCGCACAACGAAAAAGCCGGGCCGGGCAGGCACAAAACATGCTTTACCGGCCCGGCTTTATTTTTCCGCGGGTTTTTTTCAGCTATTCAACAATCCGGAACTCAGCCCTGCGGCTTTTGCTCCAGTCTTTCTCGCCGCCTCCCTTTAAAGCTTCAGCTCCGCGAATCTTGATGTAGATTCTCGACTCGTCAATATCCCTGCCTGTAAACCATTTCCTGACGCTCCTTCCGCGCTGCTTTGCCAGCCAGGTATTGTAATCTTCCGAGCCCCTGGGATCGCAGTAAACCTGCACTGACAAAACCGCATCAGGGTTTTTTTCAAGCCAGGCAGCCTTTTTCTCAAGCCTGTCTACAGCTTTCTCATTCAGTGATGCGTCATTTGTTTCAAAATAGACGTTTTCGCCCTCCACCTCGCTACGGGTTGCCGAAGTTCCGGCCTTTTTTTCAGCAGAAGCCTTTTGCTCTTCTGCCTTTTGCTTTTCAGCCTTTTCAGCCTTTTGCTTTTCACGGGCGGCCCTTTTTTCAGCCTTTTGCTCTTCTTTTGCAGCCTGCTTTGTTTCCTTATCCTTTTGCTCTTCATCAGCCCGGGCTTCTTGCTCGTCGTCTCCGCCGGCATCACCGCTTTTGCTGCCTGCAGCCGCTGCTGCACCGCCTGAGCCGGCTTCTGCTTGAGCTGTTTTCTTGTCTTCAGCCTCTTTTTCCGCCTCAGCCTCTGGCTTTTCCTTTGCTGCCTCTTGTTCCTGCTTTTCTATATCCGATTCTTTTTCAGCAACTTTTCTTTCCTCTGCAGCCTCCTGCTCTAGAGTTTCTTGCTCTTCTGCCTCCTTTTCCTCAGATGCCTCCGGCTCCTCTTGCCCGGCCTCTGCAACCTCTTTTTCCTCTCCCCTGATATCTTCCATGGCAACCCGGAAATCACCGGCAAGCATGTCCTTTTTAAGACCCCTGTCAGCCGGTTTATCCGAAAGCCAGATTCCAAACATAGCCTTCTTGAAATCAAGACCTTCTATCACGGCCAACTGCTCGCCGGATTTGTAAACCTTCGTGCCCTCTTTGGGGGCATATCTGAATTCAAAAACGTCTCCGTCTTTAATGGAATCTGAAAAGCAGTCCATAAACTGATCGATTTGGTCCTGGATGGGATCAATATTATTGTCAGTGGCGCCCCTCAGCCCGTTTAAAAAAGCTCTCTGCATTGTCTCCTGATCAGCGTCCTCAACCATCTCCAGACGGATTGCCATGGGTTCGTCAGCCTCCGTGACGGCGTTTTCATCCGTGCTGGCCTCCCGCAGGTATAGCCCTCCAACGTAATACTTGGCTTCAATGATCTTGCGAACACCCGCGCCGTTTAACGCTACTTTTTTGTCGCCTATCTCAATGGTTTCCGGCATTTCAACGCCTTCTGTGGTTCTTGCATGGCCTGCTGATGCCGACATTACAGAAACCAGCAAAAGGATAACAATTTTTTTCAACATGTCTGAACTCCTTTGTTCCTTGTTTCAGGTTTTTAAGGTACCCACAATATCCTGAATGCTCTCGATGCTGTTTTCCTCCAGGTATTTTGATAGACCGTCTATTATTTCCATGGAAACCTGCGGATTTACGAAATTGGCTGTACCTATCTGAACCGCTGAGGCGCCTGCTATCATGAACTCGAGCACATCCTCTGCCGACATGATGCCGCCTATGCCCACTACAGGAATTTTCACCGCCCGGGCGGCCTGCCATACCATGCGAAGAGCCACCGGCTTGATGGCGGGTCCTGAAAGCCCGCCTGTTACATTGCCGAGCTTGGGCCGGCGGGTGTGAATATCAATGGCCATTGCAGTGAGGGTGTTTATAAGGGACACTGCATCAGCCCCGGAGTCCTCGGCACACTTTGCCATGCATGCAATATCTGCCACGTTGGGGGTAAGCTTGACAATAACAGGCTTTTTTGTCTTTGCGCGCACGGCTTTTACCACCCTGCCTGCGGCATGGGGATCCACACCGAAGGCTACTCCTCCGGCTTTTACGTTGGGACATGAAATATTTACCTCGATGCCCGCGATTTGATCAACTTCTTCGACCCGTGCGGCCAGTTCGGCATACTCTTCCACTGTCACTGCGTAAGTGTTTACAATAACCGGGGTTTCAAATGCGCTCAAACCCGGGAGCTTATCCTGGAGAAATGAATCAATGCCTATGTTTTCAAGTCCTATGGAATTTATCATGCCCGAGGCTGTCTCCACTATCCTCGGAGGGGGATTTCCGGCTGCGGCCTTCAGGGAAAGCCCCTTTACAATAATTCCCCCGAGCCGGTTTAAGTCCACCAGTTCCTCGAATTCAAGACCGTATCCGAATGTGCCGGACGCGGTCATAACCGGATTTTTAAGGCGAATGCCGCCGATTTCCACGGCCAGGGCATCAAAAGGCGCCTGTGTCATATGTCAGCCATTGAAGTTAGGGTAGTTCGCGTTAATACAGCTTCATGCAATTTAAATCATATCCGGGCCGCAGGTTCAAGCCAAAATTAAACCCGGTTACTCTCAGCAATTCCCGGTGAAACAAGTAAGATGCCTTCGTAAAAAACTTCTCACATAGCCCGATTTTTTTGCGATTGTCTCTTATTGTTCCAGGATCTGTTCTGCTGCATCCCAGGCAAAGACCCTGACGCCCCTGTGAATCGTATTTTGTGTTCCCCCATATATCAGTCCGGGCGAAAATGCCTGATCCCCGGCCAAAGACAGCCATTTTTCGAGGCCTGAAAAAAAATCCCGGTTCAGGGTTTTGCCGGACTTGATTTCAATGGGCATCAGCCGGCCGCCATAGTCAGCAATCAGATCAATCTCATTGCCATTGCTGTCCCGCCAGAAGTAAAATTCCGTGTTTTCCATCCGGTTGAACCGGGCCTTGACCAGTTCTGACACAACAAAGGTTTCAAAAATACTGCCACGA
>JAWLEU010000257.1:0-3131 GCA_041685965.1 Desulfosalsimonas sp. | reverse complement strand
GACATCCACCATGATGAAACCGGGTTTTTCAGGTTCGTGTTTGAAAAGGAAGAAGACGTGCTTTATGCCATGCGCGAATACATGAAAAAACTGCCCGCCTACGACCCCGAGGTTTTCAGGGTTGATGAGCCAAAGGCTCCCGCCTTTGGCGCAGAAGACCTCTATCACCTGCTGCCTTCAAACCCCAAGCGGACCTATGTATTCGAGGAAATACTTGCCAGGCTGACAGACGCAAGCGAGCACATGGAATTCAGGCCCGACTACGGACCCGAGGTTTACACCGGGCTTGTGAAGATAAACGGCCTGCTTTTCGGGTGCATAGGCAACCGACAGGGCTTCCTTCCCAAGGGATACCCGGAATACGCTGATTATCCGGGCATAGGCGGCAAGCTCTACCGCCAGGGACTGATCAAGATGAACGAGTTTGTATCCCTGTGCGGAAGAGACCGGCTTCCGATAATATGGTTCCAGGATACAAGCGGCATAGACGTGGGCAACCAGGCGGAAAAAGCAGAGCTTCTTGGACTCGGCCAGAGCCTGATTTACTCCATCCAGCAAACAGAAGTACCCATGATGCTGGTAACCCTGAGAAAAGGCTCTGCGGCTGCCCACTACATACTGGGAGGCCCGACAGCCAACCGTCATAACGCATTCACCCTGGGCACAGCGGCCACGGAAATATACGTCATGCACGGCGAGACCGCGGCGGTTGCCACCTACACAAGGCGGCTCATAAAGGACCAGGATGCCGGAAAACCGCTTGATACAACGGTGGAGAAGATGAACGAACTGGTGGAAAAGTACCACGAGACATCGCGCCCGGCGTTTTGCGCAAAAACCGGCCTGGTGGACGAAATCGCTGACCTTGCAGAAATCAGGGGATATCTCGAGGCTTTTGCAGAAGCCTCCTACCAGAACCCGGCCTCCATTTGCCCCCATCATCACCTGATCCTGCCGCGGATCATAAAGGGATAGAAAGGAAAAAGCCATGTGGGAGGCGGTCCAGGTAAGCATAGCCGGTATCTGCGGAGTAATGGTTACAATATTTCTGCTTTACTGCACGGTAAGGCTGTCAGGGTTTATTTCAGAAAAAATAGAGCAGAAGAAAGGCAGCGGCGCAGATGAATAACCTGTTTGAACTTGTAAGCATGTCAGGATTTTTCTATCTCACCCCCCAGATGCTGGTGATGTGGGCGATTGCCGGTGTATTGTTCTACCTTGCAATCGCCCGCGGGTTCGAGCCGCTGCTGCTTTTGCCCATAGGATTCGGCATCCTTCTTGCGAACCTTCCGCTCACGGGACTAATGGAACCGGGAGAGGGCCTGATATGGCGGTTTTACCAGTACGGCATCCAGTGGGAAATAATCCCTCCCCTTATATTTCTCGGGGTGGGTGCCATGACCGATTTCGGCCCCGTGCTTGCCAACCCCAAGCTGCTTTTCCTGGGGGCGGGAGCACAGGTGGGAGTCTACATAACCTTTTTTTCCGCCTACATGTTCGGATTTGACCTTACAGAGGCCGCGGTAATAGGAATCATAGGCGGGGCGGACGGGCCCACCACCATTTATTTAAGCGCAAAGCTCGCCCCTCCCCTGCTTGGCGCCTGCGCTGTGGCGGCCTATTCCTACATGGCAATGGTGCCGATAGTCCAGCCGCCGGTGATGCGCCTTCTTACCACAAAGCGCGAGCGCACCATACGCATGAAGACACTGCGCAAGGTCGGGCGCCTGGAAAAGATCCTGTTTCCGTTTCTGGCCTCAGTGGTTATAATTCTTCTCATACCCGCCTCTGCCCCTCTTATGGCCCTTTTCATGCTGGGAAACATTTTCCGGGAGTCAAAGGTGGTCGACAGGCTAAACAACGCGGCCCAGAACGAGTTAATGAACATCGCCACCATTTTTCTGGGCCTTCCCGTGGGGATGACAATGAATGCAGGGCAGTTTTTGCGGCCTGACGTGATCTTTATCTTCGTTCTGGGACTTGCGGCCTTCATGGTAAGCACTGCAAGCGGGATTTTGATAGCCAAGTTCATGAACCTGTTTTTAAAAGAAGACAAGAAGATAAACCCGCTGGTAGGTGCTGCGGGAGTGTCTGCGGTTCCCATGGCAGCCAGGGTCGTGCATGCGGTGGGCGCAAAGGAGGACAAAAAGAATTATCTTCTCATGCATGCCATGGGCCCAAACGTGGCGGGAGTGATCGGCACCGTGGTGGCGGCCGGAATTTTTCTGACACTGCTGGGATAAAACGGAAAAATCCGAAATCCGAATATAAAAATCCGAAGCACGGCCGAATGAGCAATTTTAAAAACAGCGTTTTATCCGGATTCCGTGCTTCAGGCTTTGTACCTGACTGCCGGCAAAAAATCGGCCGGCAAACAATTTACATGAGAGGCTCCCATGCCTTCCAAAACCGTATTCACTCACTGCGGCAGAATGGACCACGGCGGGTGCAGACTCGAAGTCGAGGTGACAGACGGCAGTATCACCTCGGTTAAGGGCGACCGCAGCGGGTACCTCAATGCCGGATACTCGTGTGCAAAGGGCCGGGCTCTTGCGGAAATTAACAAAAACCCTCACCGGCTTAAAAACCCTCTTATCCGGAAAAAAGATCGCGGCTCGGATCAGTGGCGCACTTCTTCCTGGCAGGAAGCTCTGGATTACGTAGCAGCCGGGCTCGACAGGGTCAGGCAGCGAGATGGGGCAAGGTCCGCTGCCTTCTGCCAGGGAATGCCCAAAGGCCTCGAGCATTTCGCACTGATCCGGCTGGCAAACACCTTCGGCTCTCCCAACGTGGTGGCGCTCCAGGACGTATGCCACGCCCCCAGGGAACTGACCGGAAGGCAGATGTGCGGGTTTTACCCGGTTCCTGACGTGCACAGCAAAACAGACCTAGTGGTGCTTTGGGGCAGCAATAGCCGCGCCACCAACGAGGAAGGCACCATAAACTCAAAGATCACGGAACGTATCAGGCAGGGCGCGGGCCTCATGGTCATTGATCCCAGAAAGACCGGCACTGCGAAACGTGCGGATTTCCACCTGCCCATTTTACCGGGAACCGACTGCGCCCTTGCCCTGGCCTTTCTGCACGTGATCATAAAAGAAGAACTTTTTGACAAAGAATTTGTAAAAAAC
>JAWLEU010000256.1:0-3149 GCA_041685965.1 Desulfosalsimonas sp. | reverse complement strand
GCTCTTCTTCGGCCTGCACCTGTGCAGGCAGGGCAAGCACAAAACAGATGAGAGCTGTGATGCCGGCAAGACAAAGGCGCCTGATTGCTGTGTTAGGGTTTTCTGTAGTGAGCATCGCGTTTAACTGAATTCAACGATCCTTTGTTGGCCTTATCGGAAGCTGATTTATCCGGCCCCTGAATATGCAGACCGGTATACGGGTTTCCGGCCCTGGTGTCCTGACTTTGCTGGTGCTTGACCGGCGGATTTTTTTCCCGGGTGTTGCGGGTTTGACTGCCTGGCTGATGCTTCGGGCGCCCCGTAGTTAAAATCCGGAAGTCTCCGGCGCTCAACCTTCGATCCGATGACCCGGTCAATGGCTTTTGCCATATCAGCGTCCCCGTCCGTGACCAGTGTGAATGCATCCCCGGTGTGCTCTGCGCGGCCGGTGCGTCCGATGCGGTGTATGTAGGCATCAGCGGTATTGGGGATATCATAGTTTATAACATGGGAAACCCCCGAGATGTCAATGCCGCGGGCTGCAATATCAGTGGCAACCAGGATCCGGAAAGTGCCGTCGCGGAATCCGTTGATTGCGCTCTGGCGGCGGTTCTGCGAAAGATTTCCCTGCAGGGATGCGGTTTTGTATCCTGCCCTGCTCAATTGCTCTGCTAAGCGCTTTGCCCTGTGCTTGGTGCGTGTGAACACCAGGACCGAGCCGGTGCCGGTTTGCTTTAGAAGTTTGAGCAAAAGCGGTGTTTTCAGGTGCTGGGAAACCGGAAACAGCGCATGGGATACGGTTTCTGCGGGAGCGGTAACCCCTACCTGGACTGTTGAGGGGGCTGTAAGGCTTTCCGAGGCCAGTTGTCTGATCTCATGCGGCATTGTTGCAGAAAAAAGCAGGGTCTGCCTTTTTGCCGGGACCTGTTTTAAAATGCGCCGGATATCCGGCAGAAAGCCCATGTCAAACATGTGATCCGCCTCGTCGAGAACCAGAACCTCGACACGGGAAAGATTTACTGTTTTCCGGCTTATATGATCAAGAAGGCGCCCGGGGCAGGCAACTATAATGTCAGCCTTTGCCAGGGACCTGATCTGCGGCCCTATGGCCACGCCTCCGTATACAGCGATGCTTTTTATGCCTGTTTTGTGCCCAAGGGCCCTTATGGTTTCGTGGATCTGTTCTGCCAGTTCCCTTGTCGGGGCCACGATAAGAGCCCGGGGTCCGCAGGGTTTTGCCGAGGTCAGGCGGTTTAAAATGGGAAGGACGAAAGCTGCGGTTTTACCGGTGCCGGTCTGGGCCATTCCCATTACGTCCTTTCCCGCCATAACCCGGGGGATTGCCCTGGCTTGTACCGGGGTTGGTTCGGTGTATCCCGCGGAGGAAACGCCCGCCGCAACAGAAGGATGGAGTTGGAAGTCTTGAAAATTCATAATACCTCTTTTTGTGTATGAACATAAAAAAAGCTCCGGAATCGTTCCGGAGCTTTTGCTGTTCGTTGATTATCCAGAAAAATAATAATTACAGTATAGTCCCCTGACTCAATAATGTCAACGCAGATATTTTAAAATAAAAAAGGGCCTGCGGACAAGCCGCAGGCCCTTGTCTTTTGCTGGTGGGCGGTACTGGATTTGAACCAGTGACTTCTACCGTGTGAGGATAGCACTCTCCCGCTGAGTTAACCGCCCGTGGACAGCATATAAAATAATGGGTGGAACAGGGGCAAGTCAAGTATTATTTTTATCTTCCCCGGCGGCGATCTCCTGCGGTGCGGGCAGGTCTTTTAAATCCTTTAATCCGAATACCTCCAGGAATTTTTTCGTGGTGCCGTATACCAGAGGCCTGCCCGGGATCTCCCGTCTGCCAAGTACCCGGATCAGCTTTTTTTCAAGCAGCAGACGTATGGTGTTGCCGGAGTTTACCCCGCGGATGTGCTCGATTTCGCTTCGAAGGACAGGCTGATGATACGCCGCGATTGCAAGGGTCTCCATGGCCGCCTTTGAAAGACGGGCCGGCTGGGGGGCAAGCAGCCTTTCAATCCACTGTCTGTATTCAGGACGCGTCCGGAACTGGTATCCCCCTGCCACCTCCCGGAGCAGAAAGCCGCCGTTTTTTTTACGGTATTCCTGTTCAAGCTCTTCTATCACGCCGCGAATCTCGCCGGTTTCCGCTTCCGGCAGCAGGTTTTTGAGCTGTTCGGCCGAAAGCGGGTCTTTTGATACAAACAACAGGCTTTCTATGATGTTTTTCAGGTCCTGCAAAAAAGCACCCTAGCTGGAGTAAAGCAGCAGGCCGCTGCTGTTTTCCGTGTGAGATATGCCCGCAAGGTTGAGCCTTACGATTTCGAGCACCGCAAGAAAAGCTGCAATTATTTCGTCCCTGTCAGAGCATTCTGCAGCAAGATCCCGGAATGAAATGTTTTTTTTCTTTTCAAGCAGGTCGATGATTTCATTCATTTTTTCCTTGACCGATATTTTTTCAGGCGTGATTTCAAAGTCAGGGTCCGGGGCCATCTGTTCCATGAGCTGCTGATACAAACCTATGAGTTCGTATAGGTCTGCCTCAACCGGGGTTTCAGCGCCCGCAGAGTCCTGCTGCTGCTGGTCGCACTGACGAATAAAAACGTGCTCATTTAGAATGCTTTTTGCGGCAAGCTGCTCCGCAGCAGATTTCATCCGTATGTATTCGGCAAGGGGGCCGGCTATGGCGTCCCTGGGGTCTTCGTCTTCTTCAGAGTCGCTGCCGGTGTCAGGCAGCAGAACCCTTGACTTTATCTGGGCCAGGGTGGATGCCATTACAAGGAAATCAGCCGCCACGTCGATTTCCATGTCCTGCATCCACTTTATATATTCCAGGAACTGATCAGTAATCAGGGCGATGGGAATATCGTATATGTCCACCTCGTGTTTTTTTATCAGATGGACCAAAAGATCCATGGGCCCTTCGAATATGTGTTCCAGTTTAACCTGGTATGCGGGATTGCTCATTGTCCCCCTGAAAGCATAAATTGCGGCCGGGTAAAATACGAAATACGAAATCCGAAATTCGAAATTCGAAACAAATCCGAATTACCGAATTACCGAATTACCCAAACAGGCTCAGAATAATTCTACACCTGCCCATCCATGTTTCTTGCACCTTGCACCTTGCACCTTGCACCTTGTGCCTT
>JAWLEU010000255.1:0-3179 GCA_041685965.1 Desulfosalsimonas sp. | reverse complement strand
AATCCGAAGGAAAAGGTGGACCTGATATCGGTATTCGAATCCGTGGGAAAGGTCAGGCGCGGCCTGATCTCGGAACAGGAGCTCTGCGACATTGAAAACGCGGCCTGTCCAACCTGCGGCTCCTGCTCCGGCATGTTTACGGCCAATTCCATGAACTGCCTCACAGAGGCAATAGGCCTGGGGCTTCCGGGAAACGGAACTATTCCGGCGGTTATGTCCGCCCGGATCAGACTTGCAAAGCACGCAGGCATGCAGATTGTGGCCCTGCACAATGAAGGCATAGTCCCGAGCCGCATACTTACCCATGAAGCCTTTGAAAACGCACTGTGCGTTGACATGGCCCTCGGGTGTTCCACAAACACCGCACTTCATATTGCAGCCCTGGCCCACGAGGCGGGCATGCCGCTTGATCTTGACAGGATAAACGAGATCAGCTCCAGGATCCCGCACCTGTGCTCCCTGAGTCCCGGAGGGGCCCATCACATAGAGGATTTAAACAATGCCGGGGGGATAGGTGCTGTCATGAAAACCCTTGCTGACGCAGGCCTGATAAACACTGACTGCATTACAGCCACCGGGAAAACCCTGAAGGAAAACCTGGAATCGGCCCGGGTCATAGACCCGGAGGTTATCCGCACACCTGACCGGGCATACCATGCATACGGCGGCCTGGCAGTACTGTTCGGGAACCTGGCGCCCAGCGGATGCGTGGTAAAGCAGTCAGCAGTGGCAGATGATATGATGCAGCACGAAGGCCCGGCCCGGGTGTTTGATTCGGAGGAGGACGCCACTGAAGCCATAATGAACGGACAGATCAACAAGGGCGACGTGGTGGTAATCAGATATGAAGGACCCATGGGAGGTCCGGGTATGAGAGAGATGCTTACCCCGACTTCAGCCATAGCCGGCATGGGACTGGACGGCAACGTGGCCCTGATCACTGACGGCCGCTTTTCAGGCGGCACGCGGGGGGCCGCCATCGGCCATATCTCTCCTGAAGCCATGCAGAAAGGAACAATTGCTGTGGTTGAACAGGGAGATATCATATCAATCGATATCCCGGGCAAAACCATAACCCTGAAAGTCGATGAAGCTGAAATAGAAAAACGCTTTTCGAAATGGCAGGCCCCTGCGCCGAAGATCACCACCGGATACATGGCCAGATACGCCCGGCAGGTAACTTCTGCGGACAAGGGGGCTGTATTAAAGGGGTGAATCCGGAATCCGGGTTTTGAAATTTTGAATCAAGGTTTCTTTTAAACTGATTGAAAACAGCGAGGAAGTGCAATGAAGCTCAAAGGGGCGCAGATTTTGCTGAAAATGCTCAAGGAAGAAGGCGTTGACTCCATCTTCGGATACCCGGGCGGAGCTGTTATTGACATCTACGACGCCCTGATGGAGGATCCTGACATAAACCATTACCTGGTGCGCCATGAACAGGGGGCGCTGCACGCGGCAGACGGATATGCCCGCGCCAGCGGCAAGGTGGGGGTGTGCCTTGTTACCTCCGGGCCGGGGGCAACCAATACCGTTACCGGCATTGCCTCCGCATACATGGACTCCATTCCTGTTGTGGTTTTTACAGGCCAGGTGCCCACACAGCTCATAGGAAACGATGCGTTCCAGGAAGTAGACATAGTGGGCATCACGCGGCCCTGCACCAAGCACAACTATCTTGTAAAGAATATAGACAATCTTGCACGCATCATAAAGGAGGCATTTCACATAGCACGCTCCGGCAGGCCCGGGCCGGTGCTGGTGGATCTTCCCAAGGACGTTATAAATGCCGTAACCGAGTTTAAAATGCCGGGCGAGGTCAGGCTGCAGTCGTATAATCCGACCTACAAGCCCAACATAAAGCAGCTTCGCAAGGTCATGGGCCTTATAAAAAAAGCGCAAAAACCGGTGATATTTTCAGGCGGCGGAGTAACCCTTTCCAAGGCACACAAGGAACTAACCGAGCTGGGGCGAAAAGCCCAAATACCGGTGACAAGCACACTAATGGGCCTGGGCGGATTTCCCGGCACAGATCCGCTGTGGCTCGGCATGCTGGGCATGCACGGCACGTTCAGGGCCAACATGGCAGTGTCTGAATGCGATCTTCTCATTTCGGTTGGTGTCAGATTCGATGACAGGGTAACCGGAAAAATAGACGAGTTCGCACCCCATGCCACGATAGTCCAGATAGACATAGACCCGACATCGATCCAGAAAAACGTGCCCGTTGACGTGCCCGTGGTCGGAGACTGCAAAATTTCGCTTGCAAGGTTAAACGAGCTGCTGGATAACGCTGAAATCTGGGATCCTGAAGAAACAAGAAAGCCGTGGCTGGACCAGATCAGGCAGTGGAAGGAAACAACCCCTCTTGCCTACAGGCAGCAGGATGTAATCAAGCCTCAGTACGTTATTGAAACACTCTATGAGCTGTCAGGCGGCGATGCCGTGATAGCCACGGAAGTCGGCCAGAACCAGATGTGGGCAGCCCAGTATTATCACGTAAAAGAGCCCGGACACTTTATAACCTCCGGGGGCCTCGGCGCCATGGGCTTCGGCCTGCCGGCTGCCATAGGCGCCCAGGTGGGGTCACCGGAAAAACTGGTTGTTGATATCGCCGGAGACGGCAGCATCCAGATGAACATCCAGGAACTGGCAACCGCAATGCAGTACAATCTGCCGGTTAAGGTGGTCATACTCAACAACGGGTTTCTGGGCATGGTGCGCCAATGGCAGGAACTGTTTTACGAAAGGCGCTATTCCTCCACCAGGTTCGCCCATGCACCGGATTTTGTAAAGCTTGCTCAGGCCTACGGAGCCACGGGGCTGCGGGCGACCAGGCCGGAGGAGGTCTCGGAGGTTCTGTCTGAAGGAATAAATACCGAAGGCCCTGTTGTCATGGACTTTGTCGTGGAAGCCGAGGAAAGCGTCTATCCCATGGTGCCGGCGGGCGCGCCCATAAAGAAGATGCTTCTGGTATAGGCAGGCAAAACAGGAAAATATTAAGCCGGAAAATCTGCATGAAACTGCAGGCACCCGTTGAAAAAGGATTTGACCATGAACGAACAAAAACACCTACTCTCGATTCTCGTGGACAATGAACCAGGGGTTCTCTCCCGGATTACCGGCCTGTTTTCCGGCAGGGGCTATAACATCGAAAGCCTGAGCGTGGCGGAAACCGTGGA
>JAWLEU010000254.1:0-3254 GCA_041685965.1 Desulfosalsimonas sp. | reverse complement strand
CACATGAGCGGTATATACGAACAGCTCCGCCAGCGGCTCGACGACATGTCAACCGGTTTTCCGGCCACGAAAGACGGAGTTGAGATCAGCATATTAAAGCGCCTTTTTTCAGAGGCTGACGCCAGGATGTTTCTTATGATGACTCCAATGCTAGAGGCGCCTGAAGACGTTGCTTCCCGCCTGGAACTGCCGGCAGGCAAAACAGCGGAGCATCTGGAAGACATGGCCTCCAGGGGGCTTTTGTTCAGGCAGAAAAAGGGCGAAATGATCAGGTACGCTGCTGTGCCCTTTGTGGTGGGGATTTACGAATTCCAGCTCAACCGCGTTGACGAAAATCTTGCCCGTGAGCTTGAAACCTATTACCTGGAAGCTCTGGGCAGGACGTTTCAGTCCTGGTCCACTCCGGTGATGCGCTCCATACCCATCAACAGCGAAATCGTGGCCCAGTGGCCCATTGCCCCGTACGAAGACGCCATGAAAATAATCGACGACCAGAAGACAATAGCAGTGGCGCCCTGCATCTGCAGGACCACTGGTAAAAAAGCGGGCAAGGGGTGCGAAAGGCCCCTGGAAACATGCTTTCTTTTCGGATCTCATGCTGCATATTACGTGGACAACGGCATGGGAAGATACATAGACCGGCAGGAGGCAAAGGAGATAATCCGCAAAAACGACGAGGCGGGTCTGGTGATGCAGCCGTTTAATTCACAAAATGTGGGGGGCATGTGCAGCTGCTGCGGATGCTGCTGCGGCATGTTAAGGTCCTTAAAACTCCAGGACAGCCCGGCTGAAGCTGTAAAGAACAATTATTACGCAACTGTTGACCAGGATCTTTGCGCAGGGTGTGAAACCTGCATGGAGCGCTGCCAGATGGAGGCCATCGCCATGGTTGATGATAAGGCCAGGGTGGATGACAGCCGGTGCATCGGCTGCGGCCTTTGCGTGACAACCTGCGCCACTGAGGCAATGTCTCTTGTGAAAAAATCCGAGGACAGCCTCTATGTACCCCCGGAATCCGGCATGGAAACTTACCTGCGCATAGCCCGGGAGAGGGGAAAGATCTAGTTCATTTTTCACTGATAACCCGGAAACGGCCGCCTGTTTTTATTGCCAGGCGGCCGTTTTCGCCTTCCGTGATAAACTTCGAGATTTTAATCAGGGCGCGCTCAGCAAACTTTATTTTCTCGTTTTCCCATGTAATGTAGAGGCTGTCGTTTTGGATCCAGAGGTTTTCTGGGACAAGGGGGATTTTTCCGCCGGTGTTTAAAATCAGCACCATGTCCCCGTTTTCCTGTTTGTCCTCGCGGATGTCGAATACAAAAAGGGCGGTGTCTTCATATGGAAAATAAATTTTTTCCCACTTCTCGCCCTTGTCGTGGATGAGGAAATATCCGTTTTCGTCCCTGCCGATCGATTTGTGAAAATAGTCGATTATTTTCTTTTTTCTGAATTTTCCGGCGGCGTTTCTCCACCAGCCGTTTTTGTCAAGCCAGAACACCGCCTGTTCTTTCGGGATTACCACAGTCTGAGGTTTTTCAGTCAATTTGCCGCCCCCTGATGTTTTATGTATCTTTGCACGGGAAAATAAACTGCGTTAGATTATATTATAAAAACAGTACTCGGAAAAGAGGCGGCCATGGAAAAGAAAGCTTCGGCAATTCATATAGGCACTTCAGGCTGGAACTACAAGCACTGGAAGGGACCTTTTTATCCGCAAGACCTGGCGGCCGGCCATTGGTTCGCCTACTACGCGGAGAGGTTCCACACCGTGGAGATTAACAATTCATTCTACAAGCTTCCGGAAAAAAAGACATTCGAGCAGTGGGCGGACAGTGCACCCGACGGGTTTTTGTTTTCCGTGAAGGCAAGCAGGTATATCACGCACATAAAAAAGTTAAAAGACCCCCAGGAGCCGGTGGGCAGGTTTATGGAAAACGCCCGCGGTCTGGGGGAAAAACTCGGGCCTGTGCTTTTCCAGCTGCCTCCGCGCTGGAAATGTAACCCGAAACGGCTTGACGAATTTCTGGCGGAATTTCCCGAAGACTGCCGATGCGCGGTGGAATTCCGCGACGAGTCCTGGTGGGACCCGAGGATATACGAGGTTTTGCGTTCCCGCAACGCGGCTTTCTGCATTTTCGAGCTCGAAGGCAGGCAAAGCCCAATGGAGGTTACGGCTGATTTTGTCTACATAAGGCTTCACGGACCTGAAGAAGCCTATCAGGGACTTTACGACGACGATGACCTATCGGGGTGGGCCTCTGCAATCCTTCAGTGGGCCGGGCAAGGCACTGATGTGTACTGCTATTTCGACAATGATGAAAACGGGTATGCAGCCAGAAACGCACTCAGGCTCCAGCAGCTGTCAGGTATCCTGTAAGCAGCAGGAATTTGACGAAGCATAAAAAACCGGCTGCCGGGGCCGTATTTCCGGCCCCGGCAGCCGGCGGGGGGAAGGGGAAGTTATATAAATGTGAAACATCTGCAGGCTGTTTTGCTAGCAGCATCCGCCCGAAGAGCAGTCACAGCCCGTGCCGCAGTCAGCCTGCGGCTGGGTCGGAGTATCGTTTATTCCCACCACTTCTATTTCAAAGTTCAGCTTTTCACCTGCCAGGGGATGATTTAAGTCCACAACCACCTTTTCAGCGTCAGCTTCCTTTATTGTTGCCGGGATCTGCTGGCCGTCCGGGGTTTGAAGCCCTATCACGTCACCGACTTCCGGGTTCATCTCAGGGGGAACTTCCTGCCTGGAAAAGGTGTGAAGCTGGTTTTCATCCCTGTGCCCGTAAGCTTCATTTGGCTCCAGGGTGAAGTTTTTCTTCTCGTTTAACTCCATTCCCATCAGCGCATCTTCAAAGCCCTCGATTACCTGGCCGGCTCCCATCCTTACTTCCATGGGCTGGCCGCCTTCGCTGCTGTCAAATACGTCGCCGTTTTCCAGGGTGCCTTTGTAATTGACGCTTACAAACTTGCCCTTTTCGACTTTTTCCATAAAAAAGACTCCTTTGGTTAAATTTACATTCCCCCTTACCCTATGCACGAAAAACCGCAAGTCAAGTTTTTTCTGATCCGCTTCTGTGGTTTTTCAGTTCCGGAGAACCGGCTGACGGTACAGCTCCCTGCTGCCGCCCGTAGTTCTGCGGGGGGGAGATTCAAAAACAGCCCCGCCGGTTTCATGGTATTGAGGGTTATGCGGATTTGACCTTGATTTTTTTGCGTTCCGCGTTTTTTGTCTTTTTTAGTTTAACCGTGAGCAC
>JAWLEU010000253.1:0-3257 GCA_041685965.1 Desulfosalsimonas sp. | reverse complement strand
TCAGCCAACAGGACCTTGCCGCGATGGTCTCCGGCAGAAAAGGCCCGGAACGGGTCCTGGATTTTCTTTTGCGCATCGGGCCTTACGGGGACAATTTCGGCCTGAAACCGGACGGCCTGAGCCTTGAAAAACTTGAAGCCAGTCCCCACGGCATGGATCTGGGTCCTCTTGAATCCTGGATTGCTCGCGCCCTTGCCAACCCGGACAGGAAAATCCACCTGTTTCCCGAACCCGTACGCTCCGCCCTGGCTGAAATAAAAAACCCGCCAAAGCCGGCTGAAGACAGACCTTTTCTTCTCATAGGAAGAAGGCACCTGCGGACCAACAATTCCTGGATGCACAACATAGCCTCACTCAGCAGAAACAATCCGTGCACCCTGCATGTAAACCCGCACGACGCAGAGGCCCTGGGCCTGGCAGAAAAAGACACTGCTGCAATAAAATCTTCAGCCGGATCGATCTTTGCCCCGGTTGAAATCACGGATCGGGTCATGCCGGGCGTGTTGAGCCTGCCACACGGGTGGGGCCATGACATGGAGGGAGTCAAAATGCGGGTTGCGCGAAAAAACCCGGGAGTGAACACCAACAGGATTGTTCCCGCTGACACGGACCCGCTGTCAGCCACTGCAGTTTTAAACGGGGTTGCAGTGGCGGTTTCTAAAAACTGAGTTCTTCCAGGCGGCTTTTTATAAAAAACCAGTTGCTGCGGGGCCCGCAGTTAACAAGCGCGCAAAGTGTCTGGCCTGCATGGTTTTCAAGCTGCTGGATTATCACTATGCCCCTGGCGGAATGAAGGGTGGCGGAAACAGCACTGTCCAGATCCGCCCTGGATGCGGCCCTGTCTGCGCTTGTCATGAATCCGCTCATGGCAAGCGCCAGTTTTTCAACGTCATGTGTGCCTGTTATCTGCTGTGTGGCAACAACCCTGCCTGCGGCGGTGATTACTGCTATCAGTCTGCAGTCCCTGATATCCCTTATTTCCTCAACTATTTTCTTCAACCAGTCCGCGGCCCTCTGCCGCATCTCCGCTGAGGGTCTGGCAGGCGGGGCCTGGGGGCGGACTTCAGCATCTTCATCGTCTGCCTCCTCGACGAGCTCGATTATTTCCTCTCCGGTTTCTGCAGCCTCTTCCAGGAGTTCCTGCGACGGGTCTTGGCCGGTGCTCCAGGTGGCATCCGCAAAATCCATGAGCTTGGTCTTGACCCTGCGTCGGGTTCTGCGGCGGGGCAATTCAGAGAGTGAAAAAGATATCCTGTTCCAGGAAGCTATTTCCCTTGCGGCATCATGCACAGCAAGCTTTCCGCAATGGGCGTCTATTAGCTCGCCTTCCTCGAAATACAAAAAACCCTTCCTCCTGCCCGCCCCCCTTACTTGCATGCGGCAGGTCTTCTGCTGGAGTTCCAGCAGGGGAAGCAGGCTCGACATTGTCATCCCCTGGGCGCTTTCGCCCTCGTCGCGCAGGTTTAATCCCACGAAAAGTGCGGATACCAGGGATTTGATTTCAAAAGGCTTTTCCAGGTGATAGAGAAAAGACTGCTGGCTTATGCGCTTTTTAAACCAGGGTTTGCCCCTGTCTGTCATAACTATGCAGGGAGTGTTGGGATGGTTCCGGGACATGTAGGACAAAATCTCTATCGCATCAAGTCCCGGGGATTCAATGTCGGTGGCAAGCACGGATATACCGCCGGCGGATAAAATGGAAACCGCGTCCTGGCCGTCCTGTGCGGTGAGCACTTCGAACTGGCGGACCCTTTCCAGGCCCTTTGTGGTATAATCCAGAAAATCAGGATCACCGTCTACGATAAGCACCTTGTCCATGAACTCACCCGGAATATTTGTTGACAGCAAAAAACACGTGCACTTATATTTATGTGAAATACGATTTTTTTAATACCACACTGAACAAAGAGACTTCAATTGAAATCCCATGAAAGATGAAAACACGGAAAAAACCGAATTCGTACGCATCTCCGGCATAGACAACCCTTTTGAGGCCCAGCTGCTGGGCTCGGTCTTAGAGGAGCGCGGAATTGCCCACCGCATCAGGTCCCATCACGACACGGCCTACGACGGCCTGTTTCAGATGCAGAAAGGATGGGGCGAGATCTACGCGCCGGAGGAGCATAAAAGCATTATTCTGGAAATCATAGACCAGATAAGAACAGAAAGCGGGCAGTAGTCAATATCAGTGAAAAATAAACCATGGAGGGAGACCAGGAAATGACCGGATACCAGGAATCATTCGAAAAGGCTCTGCGCATAGGAAGGCCGCCCAACGTGGCCGAACTTTTTCCCAATTCACGAGCGCTGATCGTAAGCGGCAGATTCATTGACAGGGCCATGCTCAAAAAGGGAAAAGCCATTGCCATGGCTGCAAACGGCAGGAACTATTTTGCAATACGCGGCGCCCTCATGGCCGCCCAGAAGGCAAATGCCGCAATTATTATTGAAATAGCAAAATCTGAAAGCACCTACTGTGCTGTAAATTACTGGAATATAGCAAGGCTTGTTGATGATCTTTGCAACGAGCTGTCCATTACCGTGCCGGTGGCAGTGCATGCGGACCACTACGTAGTCAAGGGGCCGGCAGACATTGAGCACGCCAAAACAGAAATACCCAGCATGTTTGACGCGGGAATAACCTCAATTGCAATTGACGCCTCCCACCTGCCGGATGATGAAAACGTTCTGGCAAGCCTGGAGCTGTGGCCGTATGTGCCGGACTGGTCGGGCAGGGAAACCGAGGTTGGCGAAATCAAGGGCGATACCGGGATTTCAACGCCGCAGGAAGCAAAGTTTCTGATCCGGGGCCTTAACGCGCACGACGTTTTCCCTGACTGGATCGCGTTAAACAACGGAACCACCCACGGCATAGAGGCCGGGTCAGAGGGCATCCATGTGGAACTGACGTCAAAGATACACAACGAGCTTTCACCCTACAAGGTATCAGGCGCACAGCACGGCACTTCAGGCAACAGCTCGGAGCGCCTGAGACGGATAGCCAACGAAACGAGAACCACAAAAGCCAACGTGGCAACCTCCCTGCAGATGATTTCCTGGGGGCTTGAAGTAAACGATTACGGCAATGCCAAGCTAGATGACAACGGCAATTTCATAAAGGTCAAAAACGAGGGTGTAACAGAAGACGTGTGGGAGGAAATGACTGCCTACGCGGAATCAAAGGGGCTGAAAAAAGGCGATTACAAAAAGTTAAACCTTCCGTTTGAAAGCAGGCTGCTTTCCCAGCCAAGACAAGT
>JAWLEU010000252.1:0-3266 GCA_041685965.1 Desulfosalsimonas sp. | reverse complement strand
AGCAGATTTTCTCCGCGCAGCCTGTCGATAATGGCGCTGGTGGATTTGCTGCGGTTCATGGTGTAGAAATGCAGCCCGGCCGGGTTGTGTTTTAACAGATCCCGGCACTGGTCCACGGCAAAATCAATGCCTGCCTGCAGCACGGTTTCCTTGTCCTTGTCTGCCACTTCATCGAGTGTTTTCTGCAGCGCATCGGTGATGGTGGCCCCGCATACTTTGCACAGGATATTGGTGAGCTTGACGGTGTAGACCGGCATGATGCCGGGAATAATGGGAATGGTGACCCCGGCGGCCCGGCATTTGTCCACGTAATCGAAAAAAAATTGGTTGTCGTAGCAATATTGGGCCACGACATACTCCGCGCCCTGGTCCTGCTTGAGCTTGAGGTATTCAATATCCTTGTCCAGGCTTTCGCATTCCAGGTGGCCTTCGGGATATCCGGCACATCCCAGGGTGAAATCATAACGGCTTTTGATGAATCCGATCAGATCCGAGGCATGGGCAAAGCTTTCCGGATGGGGGGTGAAATTTTCATCCTTTGGCTTGTCCCCGCGGATCACAAAAATGGTTTCCACCCCAAGGGCCTTGTAGTTGTCCAGCACCTCCGTGATTTCATCCGGCCCCAGCCCGTATCCGGCAATATAGGCCACAGTGGGCAGCTGCTTGTCCTTGATGAGTTTTTTCACCGTCTGGTAGGAACCGTCACGGTTGGAGCCGCCGGCCCCGAAGGTAACGCTCATGTAATCCGGATTTCGGTCTGCCAGGGTATCCACAATATTGTCGAATTTTTCAGCAGCAGCTTCATCCCTGGGCGGGAAAAATTCCATGGAAACAACCGGTGCCTTGCTTGCATAAAGATCTGTAACGCGCATGAGTCTGTCCTTTCCTTTTTAAGATAATGCTCAAAATTGATGTTCACAAAACATTGCAGTATCTCTTATGGCATTATATATGTCAAGCAATTCCTGGAGCTGGATTTTTAAGTGCAAATTCGACCACGGCTTGTTTAACCTTTTTCCACGCTATGCAGAGCCCGGGATGTCAGGAATAATGAAGGGCTCATGTATGTATATGAAGGCAATGTGCCGGTCCGCCTTTCTGTGCCGCCGGCCTGAAATCCCGGCCTGCGGCGGGAACGGCAAGACTCAGGTACCGTTCGTCTTCTTCGAACATAAGCTCCTTGCGGGTCATCATGGCAAGAAATGATTTTAGGTTATCTGCGGAAAAAGAAGGGAACTGATCCCTTATTTCATTGAAACGGCGACTGTGACTGCAGAACATATATATCTGCCTTGAACTGCCTTCCAGCCTGTGATTAATTGTTTCACGGCCGGCTCTTCGCTCCCGGAGGATTAAAAATTTTCCGCCGTCATGGAAGGTTAATGCCGGAGATGAATAAGGTTTTGAGTGAATTTGATTATAGTCTTTCTGCCATTGTCTGACAGCCCGGTCCACAGGACGCCAGAGCTTTTTTTGAAACATTTTATCCCCCCGGTAATCCTGTATCATAAAGCGTACACGTCGCAAGATCTCATCCGGGAACAGATACCTGTAGTAAGGATGGTTATAAACGCCCAGAAGAGCGTATTCCCGGGGATTTGTCCAGACAGGACTCTGTATGCCCAGCCAGAAATGTACGATGTGAAGGGGCCTGAAAAACCTGGCGAACCGCAGTACGCGCAATGTCTCTGCTACGTCTTCTTCGTCGCTTCCGGGAAAATGAAGTATGATATTGGCTGTATTTTTAATCCCAAGGGCCTCGCAGTTTTTCATTATTTCCAGGTTGTCCGTTGCTGTTGTACCCTTGTTGATTTTTTTTAAAAGCCTGGAGCTCAGTGCCTCAATACCGACCTGCACCTCCTTTACTCCGCCGGCGCTAAGTTTCCGGAGTGTTTCATAACCCTCAGAAGCCCTTAATTCGGCAAAACAGTATAGGTCCTTGCCGAGGTTTGTCAGTTTACCAAAAACTTTTCTGCCAGTTGCCCCGGGCAGGGAGTTATCCATAAAAGCCGCTGAAAGCACCCGGTGCTTATCTGTAAGCGTGTCTATCTCATTTATGGCTTGCTCGGCGCTTTTTCGCCTATATCCTTTCCACTGGAGATTTAAATTGCAGAAAGCGCATCCTTTTGACCGGTTTGATCCGGAAAAATCAGAATCACTTTCTCCTTTGCTTTGCCACCAGCAGCCCCGGGACATTTCAACAGGCAGGGTTGGGAAAAACTTTTTTTCGCGGGAAAAATTTGACAGAAGCTCAAAATATTCCGAAAAATCAGGCATTGGCAGTGATTTAAGGTCTGCGAGCTGGCTGAAGGGTGCCTGGCAATTATTTTGTTCATGCTTTCTGCTTATAATACCTGCTGTAGGGGATATGTCATTGCACAGTCCGCCTCTTTTAAGATGTCTGACTATTTTTGTCAGGGGTAGTTCTCCCTCTCCGCTTATTATAAGGTCTATTTCTGGAAAGGCCGCCAGCAGATCCCCGGCTGTATGCCCGGCAATGATTGACCCGCCTGCGATTAAAGGCAGATCAAAGCACCGGCGCCTGATCTGTCTGATAAAATAAAGGGATGCCGTCAACTGGCAAAGGCATACCGAAAAACCCGCCAGATCCAGGCTGTTCCAGTCGGTTTGCCTGATAAAACCATCTGATACGGCTTTAACCTGTTTTGTCAGGCTTAAGAAATTAAGTTCCACCCCGTCCTTGTTTTTCGGCGCCTGTTGATTGAAAAACTTTTCAATTCTGTCGTAGTGCTCGGGATAAAGCAGTGCTGCATATACGCTTTCAGCCAGCCATGCGCGCTGGGAGATCATCCGATATGCTGGATAGCCAACAGCTTCGGCCATCTGCAGAAAAAAATGGCTGCAGGAGACTTTCACTTCAGGTTCGGCGGTTTGCAGATATCCTTTTAACGCGCCGAGCTGAATCGAGGGGCGTTCAAACAAGGGCCATGGCGCTGAAATCAGAGCAATGCGACCGGTAAAATTTTTTCTCTTGTTAATATTTGACAATCTCGTAAAAAGTTATCTTTTCCGGATCTTCTCAAATTTTGTCGGTTTGTTCATAGACATGTTAATTGGTTTTCTATATGCGCTTTTTTTTCTTCAAATTCCTTGCCTTCAATGTCAGCCGGCAGACACATAAACAGGTTTTCCAAATTTGATTATAACCCGTGAAAAAAAATTTGGGTATAATGAATTTGTCTTAGCTGTTAACGGCCCATTTTTTTGTACCCAAAGCCATTTTGGCACAAAAAAAGGGCTATGGA
>JAWLEU010000251.1:0-3267 GCA_041685965.1 Desulfosalsimonas sp. | reverse complement strand
ACCGGAGCCCATTGATGACGCAACCAGGAAGGGTCTGCAGGAAATCATTGATGCGGCAGAAAAGCGCCATTCCAAATAACCGACAATATCCGGCCCCGGACAGCCCTGTTTTGTCAAGGGGTTTTCCGCAAAGGGCCAGATAAGAGGAGACAGCATATGAGCTTCAGGACAAATTATACGGTAAACAGGACCCCAAGGTTTTCGCTGCTCTCGGAAGACCAGAAGGCTCGCATATTCCGGGGGGTTATAAAAACTCTAAACGACACTGGTGCAAACGTAAACCACGAAAAGGTAAGAGAGCTGCTGGGCAAGAACCGCTGCAAGGTAGACGGCAACCGCGTGCGGATACCCCCGGAGGTTGTGCGCGATGCCCTGGCCTCGCTTCCGCCCACAACAACCATATACAGCTGGGACGGCGACGAGGAAATGTGCTACGTGGAACCCGGCCGCAGCTATTTCGGCCCGGGCCCCACGCCTCCGAACTTTATAGACACCGATACCCTGGAGCGCAGGCCTTATCAGCGCAAGGACGCCACTATTGTGGCACGGGTATGCGATGCGCTTCCCAATATCGGTTATGTGCAGTCCCTTGGTTCAATCGACGACGTTACGCATTCGCTGTCAGACGTCTACGAGTTTGCCGACATGATCCAGAACACCCGCAAGGTGATCATGAACTGGGCATTTAACGAGGAAAACGTAAGAGATGAGCACCGCATAGGCATAGTAATGGCGGGAGGAGAGGAAGCCTTTAAAAGGCGTCCGAACTTCATCCATTACAGCGAGCCCATCAGCCCGCTGACAAGTGACTATGACGCCATAGGCAAGTGCTACTACTGCGCGGAGCACCGCATCCCGCAGGTTTACACCCCGTGTGCCATAGGCGGGGCAACAGTTCCTGCAACCCATGCGGGCCAGATTATCGTGGCCATGGCAGAATCCATGGTGGGCGTGGTGGTTTCCCAGCTTCTTAACCCCGGAACCTGCATCATTATAGGCGGCGTGCAGTCCATTCTCGATATGCGCAGGACGATTTATTCTTACGGCGCACCTGAGCTGGGCATCATGAGTGCTGCTTTCACGGAAATGCTCAATTACGTGGGCCTGCCCATGTATTCGACTTCCGGATGCACGGATACAAAGAAAATGGAGCTGCAGTCAGGCATTGAAGCCGCGTTTTCAATCCACATGGCCATGCTGTCGGGTGCAAACTTCGTCCATGACAACGGTTATACCGAGTCAGGTATCACCGGAGACGTTTTCCAGACCGTGATGGACGACGAGATAATCGGCATGAGCCGGCTTATCTGCGGCGGAGTGGAAGTAAACGAAGAGACCCTGGCTGTAGACGAGATCTGCAACGTGGGCCCCGGAGGCCATTACCTGTATGAGGATCATACAATGAAATGGTTCCGCAAGCATTACCAGCCCACACTCATGGACAGAAACAGCTACGAGGACTGGGACGCCCAGGGCAGGCTTACCATGAAGGACCGGATCATAAACAAGACCCGCGACATAATCCAGAATCATGAAGGCCCCGTTTCCAGGGTCCCGAAAGATGCCCGGGATGATATCCAGAAAATCCTGGATGAGGCAGAAGAGCGGGTTCGCTCCAAGTAGCTTCGGAAAGCTTTTCAACGCGAAGGAAAAGCCTGTGAGCGCTTGAAAAAGCTGCTTGCAGGCTTTTCCAACATCCGGGGGTTATTTCGTTTATATAAGTATTTGATTTTTTGTAAAGACAAGTTCATGTCATTGTCTTTTCCGAATAATAACAATAGTTTTTGAGCATTTACCCATAAGGAAAAAATGAAGACCAAGCAAGCCTTTGATCCGGGTGCCGCACGTCACGGACTGCGGCCGGGCAGGGAAAAACAGGCAAAATACGTGGTGGGCATTGATACCGGCGGCACCTACACAGACGGTGTGCTCATGGACTACAGATCCCGTGAAGTGGTTGCTTCGGGAAAAACTCTCACCACCCGCGAAGACCTTGCCAGCGGCGTTATTTCGGTTTTAAAGATGCTGAGCATAAAAGACCCTTCCCGGGTCCAGCTGGTGGGCATATCCAGCACCCTTGCCACCAATTCCGTGGCAGAGGGAAAGGCCAGGGATGTGGGACTGATCCTTATCGGATACGACAGGGAGTTAATCGAGTCTTTCGGGTTGGAGGAAAAGCTTTCCACGCAATATTTCGAGTTTTTTTCAGGAGGCCACACCTCCCACGGAGAAGAGCAGGCACCCCCTGACATTGAGGGCATTGCCGCGTGGGTGGAAAAAACCCGGGATCATGTTGATGCATTTGCCATATCCGGCTATTTCAGCCCGCTGGATCCGTCCCATGAAGAAGCGGCCTACAAGGCAGTGCGGCAGGCATGCGAGCATCCTGTGGTGCTCGGCCACCAGCTTTCCACCCAGCTCGATTCCGTGAAGCGGGCTGCAACAGCCAGCCTGAACGCCTCGCTTGTGGCGGTTATGCACGAGTTTATAGAAGCGGTCAAATCCTCGCTCAAGGATCAGGACATAAAGGCTCCCCTGATGATAGTCAAGGGGGACGGATCTCTTATGCCTTATACCGAGGCTGTTGAAAAACCGGTTGAAACCGTTATGTCAGGCCCGGCGGCAAGTGCCATCGGCGGGCTTTTTTTCTCGGGCCGCAGCAACGCACTTATGGTGGATGTGGGAGGAACCACAACTGACATGGCCTATATCGAGGAAGGCCAGGTGACCGTATCCGAATCAGGGGCCAGGGTAGGCGAGATTGAAACCTCGGTAAGGGCGGCCCGCATAAGAACCGCCTGCGTGGGATGCGACAGCCGTATTTCATTTAACAGGCGCGGCTATGTTCAGGTGGGGCCGGACCGCGTTGTACCGCTTTGTCGTCTTGCGGCAGGGCACAGCCGCGTACATGACTCCATAATGAGCCTTAAGCTGAAGGATCAGAATCTTTTGAAGCCTTCAGATGTTGAATTCTGGCTGCTTTATGCAAAAATAAACCCGGAAGACTCGGGGATTGAAGATCCCAGGCATGTAAAGCTCATAAATATTCTCAACGATGGACCTGCATCTGTTTCCGAGATTTTGGAAAAAACCGGCAGCCATCACGTGGTCCAGCTCAATGCTGATCCGCTTTTCCGGCAGGGGCTCATAGAGCAGGCAACCCTTACCCCCACGGATCTTTTGCACATAAACGGCCAGATGGACGTCTGGGACTCGGAAGCAGCCAGAAGGGCGGCTAAGTGCGCCTGCGCGGTTTACGGCAGAGAC
>JAWLEU010000250.1:0-3275 GCA_041685965.1 Desulfosalsimonas sp. | reverse complement strand
AAATGACCCCTTTGTATACGAGCTTTTCCGGATCAGTGCGGACAGAAGGGCACGCAGGATGCTAAGCAGGCCGGAAGATACAGGGCCTGAAGACATGGCGGCCTTCCACGGCGAGGGCGGAAAAGTCTCTGACACCGGCTCTTCCGTCGGCCGCAGGAAAAAAATAGACGTTGAAAACCTGATTTTAAAGACCCTTCGCCTCGGGACACTTCCTGATATTTATTACAAGACCATAGCAGCCATAAACAATCCTGAAACAAGCCTGGATGATATTGCCAGGATCGTGAGCAACGACACCACCCTGTCGGCCAAGGTGCTCCAGCTTGTAAACAGCAGTTTCTACAGTCTCAGGCAGAAAGTCGACACCCTGACCTGGGCCCTGGCACTAATCGGCACAAATCAGCTGATGACGATTGTAAGTGGGGTATCTGCTGTTTCTCTTTTTAGAAACATACCTTCAAGGCTTATAAACATGGCTTCCTTCTGGGAACACAGCATAGCCTGCGGAACCGCCGCAAGGCTGCTGGCAAGTTATTATCCCCAGAAAACAGAGGCTGAGAGGTTTTTCGTGGCAGGGCTGCTCCACGATATTGGCCGGCTCATACTGGTGCAGAACCTGCCGGATCAGTATCATGGTATTTTTCAAAGGGTAAGACAGGAGGAGATGTTTCTTTTTACAGCAGAAGAGGAAAAATTCGGAGCCGATCATTCATACGTGGGCGCGCAGCTTGCGGTTCACTGGAACCTGCCGGAAAGGCTCATAAACATGATCAGATACCATCATTTTCCGTCACAGGAGGCCTCGCTTGCCGAGCCAGCAATTATCAATCTTGCGGATATCCTTGTAAATGCGCTTGAAGTAGGAAACAGCGGCGAATTTTTCGTGCCTGTCATAGAGCCTGACGTGTGCAGGAAACTAAGCCTGGACAAGGAAATGCTTCAGTGGGTGGTAAACGAAATTGATATGCAGCTCACAGATATTTTCGAGATTATATATGGAGCCTCAGAGTAAAAATTTTGTCCCGGAGCAGGTGCAAAGGCTTGAGGAACTTGCCAGGCATTCAATGGAGGCACTTGAGCTGTGCGCATCGCTCGGGGATTTCCAGAGCGCTGTCACCAAGTTCAAAAACCGCAAGGACATTTTCGAAAGGGCGGCACAGGGGCTCAGGCAGGCCCTGCCGGTGTCGTTATATGCCTTTTACAGGGTTGACGGTGCTGATTTCGACATTGAACCCGAGCATCTGGATCCTGATGAGAAATCCGGTTATATCCGCAAGACCGTGGATGATCTGATTGAAAGGGGCACAGTGGCGATGGCTTTCCGTGAAGGGCAGGCCCTGAACGCCCGCAGCAGAGACGGTAAATACAGCCTTCTTATACACGCACTTGCCACCACGTCCCAGACCTACGGGATTTTTTTCGGTTTTATGCAAAAAGGGACTTTTGAGGCAAGCATCGCTGAAAAGATAACATCCATAATTATCAAGCTCACATGCTACGCACTGGAAAATTTTGAACTGTATCACGTGGTTCAGCAGAAAAACGAGGAGCTGGTGGAAAAAAACCTGCAGCTTTCACGATCCGAGATCATATACAAAAACACGTTTGAAAACACCGGCAATCCAACGATTGTAGCAGGGCCGGACGGGACTGTTATTTATGTGAATACACAGTTTCTTGAGTTTTCGGGCATGGACAGGCACCTGGCTGAAGGCGGTAAAAACATATCAGACTTTCTAGCTGATTCCGACGGAGCCCGGGTCAGCTTTTCAGGTCTGCTTGCAGCAGAAAATAACAGTTGCAGAACACCTGCGGAATATGTTCTTGAAGACAAAAACGGGGTACAAAAAACCGTTATTTTAAATATTTCTCCTTTGGGCCTGGACGAGCGTTATATTATATCCTTTACTGATGTCACCCCCATAAAGGAAGCTGAAAAGCAGCTCGAATTCCAGGCATTCCACGATCCGCTTACCGGGCTTCCCAACAGGGTGCTGTTCCAGGACAGGTTAGAGCAGGCAGTTAAGAAAAAAAAGCGATACCAGTCTTATAACTACGGCCTGATGTTCATAGATCTAGACCGGTTCAAGACTGTAAACGATACCCTGGGCCACAACGCCGGAGATCAGCTTTTGGTGGAAGTGGGTGCCAGGATTGCTGCATGTGTGCGGGATTTGGATACAGTGGCGCGTTTCGGGGGAGACGAGTTTCTGATACTGCTGGAAAACGTGCATGACAAGAACTGCTGCGATGTTGTTGCTTCAAGGATTCTCGAGAAGTTCAGCGAGCCTGTATATGTTTCCGGCCAGGAAATAATAATGACCATCAGCATGGGGGTGCTGGTCAGCACTGAAGACTTTGCCGGGGACGCCGACATGATCCGGCTTGCTGACATGAGCATGTACGAGGCAAAAAAGCAGGGCAGAAACAAGGTGGTTTATTCCCATGAAATAAAAGATAAGGAGATAGAGGAAAAGCTGCACCTGGAAAACCATCTGCACCGTGGCATAAAACAAGGGGAGTTTTTCGTCCAGTACCAGCCTATGATGGATCTGGAAAGCAACGAGCTATACGGATTCGAGACTCTGGTGCGCTGGCAGCACCCGGAGCTCGGGGTTGTGCCGCCCAACACTTTTATCCCCATAGCAGAGGAAACCGGCCTGATTATCCCCCTGGGAAAAAAGATACTCGAACTGGCCTTCAGTGATTTTACACATTGGCGGGCGCAATACACCGGGGCAAGGGACCTTCAACTAAACATCAATCTGTCTGTGAAGCAGATGCTGCACGACAGCCTTGTCAGAGACCTTAAAGAAACTGCCGAAGCCTTTGGAATGCCGCTTGATCATGTCAACCTGGAGATCACGGAAAGCCTTTTCATCGACGACATGGATCGTGCGGTAAAGACGATCACGGAGCTCAAGGAGCTCGGGGTTTGCATTTCCATAGATGATTTCGGCACAGGGTACTCCTCGATCAAGTATCTGAACCAGTTTTCGATCGACCTCGTAAAGATAGACAAGCTGCTGATTGACAACATAACCGGCAATCCAACCAGCTTCAACATCGTGGCATCAATGCTGGATCTGTGCCGCAGGCTGGATTTAAAGGCAATGGCAGAGGGCATAGAGGAAATCGAGCAGCTGGAACAGCTAAAGACAATGGACTGCCGGTTCGGGCAGGGCTACTATTTTGCCCCGCCCCAGAACCAGGCTGCGATTGAAAAGATTATAAGCGGCAAAATCCCGCCCCCGCTACCCGACTGAGGTTTAATT
>JAWLEU010000249.1:0-3312 GCA_041685965.1 Desulfosalsimonas sp. | reverse complement strand
CAACCGGGAACTGGAAAATGAAGTTGCAAGGCGCAAGCAGGCCGAAAATGAACTGCGCCTGCAGGCGCTTGTGCTGGATCAGATTCAGGACCGCGTTACAATAACGGATATGGAAGGCAGTCTCTCCTACATAAACGAGGCTGAAAAACAAGCCCTGGGTTATGCCCGGACGCCCCTTTGTCAGGCATCTGTGACCCTTTTCGGCAAAAAGGGAGATTCGGACTCGACAATGTTGCAGATATTGGAAAAAACCCGGGAGCAGGGACATTGGCACGGCCGGATCGCAAATCGCATACCCGGCGGACCGGAGGTTTTTTTGGATTGCCGGACCCAGGTGGTTTACGGGCCGCAGGGAGATCCGCTTGCCATGTGCATTATCGCAACTGATATCACTGAGGAGGTGCGGCTGGAAAACCAGCTCAATCAGGCCCAGAAGATGGAGTCCGTAGGCCGGCTTGCAGGCGGGGTCGCACATGATTTCAACAACAAGCTTTCCGTTATAAACGGGTATGCCGAACTTGCCATGGAAGCGATTGACCATTCAGACCCCGTGCACAAAACCATCCAGGAAATTCACACCGCAGGGAAACAATCCGCGGATATCGTTCGGCAACTCCTGGCCTTTGCCCGGAAACAAACCATCAGCCCGATACTGCTAGATTTAAACGACACCATTTCCAGCATGTTAAAAATGCTGCAGCGCCTGATCGGTGAAAATATTAGTCTTGCATGGCACCCCGGCAACAATTTGCGGCCGGTAAAGATAGATCCCTCCCAGGTGGATCAGATCATGGCAAACCTTGCTGTAAATGCCCGGGATTCCATATCCGATGTGGGGAAGTTGACTATAGAAACAGACAATATAATGGTTGATAAAGATTACTGCAGGGGCAACCCGGAGGCAATTCCCGGGCAATACGTGATGCTGGCAGTCAGTGATAATGGTCACGGAATAGAGAAAGAGGTTCAGGAACGTATATTTGACCCTTATTTTACGACTAAGGAAGTTGGAAAAGGGACAGGCTTAGGTCTGCCCACAATATATGGCATTGTGAAACAGAACAAAGGCTTTGTAAACGTATACAGCGAGCCCGGGGAGGGAACAACCTTCAAATTGTATTTTCCTGCCCATGAAGAGACAAAGCCCTCTTTGTATTCCGCGGAAGAGACCACCGGACAAATTCCAACAGGCACGGAGACCGTTCTGGTTGTCGAAGATGAAAAGACGATACTGCAAATGTCGAAGCAGATGCTCGAAAGATTGGGATATACCGTTGAGATCGCTGCAAATCCGTTTGAGGCATTAAAGCTTTCCGAAGAATATGTGGGAACCTTACACCTTTTGATTACCGATGTGGTCATGCCGGAGATGAACGGCCGGGATTTATCGGCCCAATTGGTCAAAAGCCACCCTGGTCTCAAAACCCTTTACATGTCTGGCTATACTGCCAATGTGATAGCTCATCACGGGGTGCTTGATGACGGGGTGGAGATCATCCAGAAACCATTTTCCTTGAGAGATCTGGCTCTGAAAGTGCGGGAGGTTCTTGAGCAGGAATAGGTTTTTTGCATGGCTATGTAAGTGCACCATGCTGTAGACGGAAGGCAATATTTCCGGGGCGCATGTATGCTGCACCTTGAGGCTGGCAATACTCTCCGGCCCCGAATGTGAATTATTGGAAGTACATAGAAGTATGCACTGAAGGCTGCTTTTCATTGCAGGGCACAAACGGAACCCGATAAAAATGTTTTTTTGGTAAACCAATAAACTAACAAGTCAATTCTTCGCGATTGCGCAAGCCCTTGATCTTGAACTTTTACCTTGCCGTCTAAAGTGACTTTTACGAGACTTTCAACATGCGTATTTTGCTGATCTTGTTTACAGGGTATTTTTTGGTTGTTCTTCTTGCCGCATTGGCTCAGAGGCATATGCTATACTTTCCTGACACAACACCACCTTCCAGCGACAACCTCCGGCCAATTAATGGTCCAGCTCTTGAGGTGTGGCCGAAAATTTACGATCCGTCGTACCGCGGTTATATCAGCGCTGAATCTCCTGCAGACCTCCAAAGCCGGGGAACGGTTGTAGTGTTTCACGGTAACGCCGGCAGCGCCCGAGACCGGCACCATTATATCAGCGCACTGGAGAAACGGGGATACCGGGTGGTCTTGGCCGAATATCCAGGCTACGGCGGCCGGGATGGAATACCCGGCGAAGCGACTTTTATTTCCGACGGTATTGAAACCGCACGTCTTGCACTGGAGGCGTTTGGCGGCCCGCTGTGGATATGGGGTGAGTCGCTTGGCGCCGGTGTAGCTGCTGGAGTAGCGGCCGATAAGGCACTGCCGGTCGCAGGCGTCGCTCTGATCACTCCATGGGACAATCTGCCGGATCTGGCGCAGGCGTTGTACTGGTATCTTCCTGCCCGCTGGCTGATACGTGATCAATATGATAACCGAGCTAACCTGAAGGGTTACCCGGGTCCGGTTGCGGTATTGATTGCCGAGCGCGACGAAATAATCCCCCTTAACCATGCCCGTCGTTTATATGACGCACTGACTGCACCCAAACGGCAGTGGATATTTCCGGGTGCCGGCCACAACAGTTGGCCGATTGATTCGTCAGCCTCGTGGTGGGATGAGGTTTCAAACTGGCTGGAGGAAAAGCGTGTCCCATCTGCTTCATTTAAAAAAGATCCGCCTACCGCCTCTCCTCCCTGAAAGAAGGACTCTTACGGCGCAGATGATAAAAGTTCACCCCTCAAACAAGGAGACACTATGACCCTTACAAAAACTGAAATTATCGATCAAATCACTGAACTTGGATTTTCCAAGAAACAATCAGCTGCGCTTTTCAAGACCCTTCTGGAAATTATAAAAAACAGCCTTGAAAACGGTGAAGATGTCCTCGTCTCAGGTTTTGGAAAATTTCAGGTGAAAGATAAGGCTCCCAGGCGAGGAAGAAACCCGGCAACTTATGATGATATGTTTTTAGATGCCCGCAGGGTGGTTACTTTTAAATGCTCCGGAAAGCTGAGAAGGCGGGTTAATGGGGCGGAATAGAGAGTGAGCCCAACTCTGCGGGCAGGCTTGGCAGCAGAATTTTCGTTTATTCCGTGGAAACATGGTTTATCCCAGCATTTACCGGAAAACCCAAATAGCTGTCGGTCTCAATTCTTGACATTGTCTCTTATACATATATAGTGCCTGAATGAAAACCAGGTTTTCGTTCAGGAAATCCGAAATCCGAAGCTCGAAATTCGAACCAATGACCAAAACCCTAAATGCATCAATGACAGAAACATCCTGTTT
>JAWLEU010000248.1:0-3345 GCA_041685965.1 Desulfosalsimonas sp. | reverse complement strand
TTGTTGACCGCGCTGCCGAAAAAAACCGGAGTCTGGCTTCCGTTTAAAAAATCCTCCATGTTAAACGGGTTTGCAGCCCCTTCGATCAGGGCCACGTCTTCGCGCAGCTCCTCTGCCTGGCTTCCTATGGCCCTGTCAAGCTCAGGATCCTGGAGGTCCCTGATTGTAATCACTTCATCAGGACGCTGTTCCATGCCGGGTTTAAACAGGCTCAGCTCCCTGCGGTAAAGGTTGTAGGTCCCCTTAAACCGCTTGCCCATGCCGATGGGCCAGGTAAGTGGGGCGCATTCTATCTGAAGTGTGTTTTCTATGTCATCCAGGATTTCCAGAGGGGCCATGCCCTCGCGATCGAGCTTGTTAATGAAGGTCAGGATGGGGGTGTTTCTCATCCTGCATACCTCCATTAACTTGCGGGTCTGGGTCTCAACGCCTTTGACGCTGTCTATTACCATTACCGCGCTGTCAACCGCGGTGAGCACCCTATAGGTGTCTTCTGAAAAGTCCTGGTGCCCCGGGGTGTCGAGCAGGTTGATCTCGTAGCCGCTGTAGTTGAATTTCATAACGGAACTGGTAACCGAGATACCGCGGGTCTGCTCCACTGCCATCCAGTCGCTTGCGGCATGCCTGGCAGCCTTGCGGGCCTTTACCGATCCCGCCATCTGGATGGCACCGCCGAACAAAAGCAGCTTTTCAGTGAGCGTTGTCTTGCCGGCGTCAGGGTGGCTGATTATACCGAAAGTGCGTCTTTTGCTGATTTCCCGGCGAAACGGTTTTTCGGTTATATTGTGGTTTGTCGCAGCAGTTGTATTCATTTTCTTTTTGCTTCTCTTAAATTCAAAACACTCTTTGCCGACAGCCAGGCACGCTGCCGACAGTATTGTTTTTTCCGGTTTTCATCAAAAAAGCTCAGGCAAAACGGTGTTATCAGGGCGGTGACGATACCCGGGGCGGTTTTTGTCTTATCGGTGTGATCTTTCTATATTGATTTGCAACAAGGCTGTCAACCCCAAATCCTTGCGAGCCCGGCAAATCCGGATCGCGGTTTACGTGCCTTACCGATCATTTACAGTTTTTTTAGAAAAATCATTGGATATTAATTTGAATTTGTTTTTTATTGACAACCGCCTAAAAATATTGAATAAAGTACAAGACTTTCAGCATCGTTAACCATTAAGCAGGAGTATACGCCCTATGACACAATGCAGCATGCATCCGGCTCGGACTGCGCAATGGCAATGCCTTGAATGCGGCCTGAATCTGTGTTCCGACTGCGTTATCAGGCAGGAAGCCGGGCACATGTCGGGCGCACGCCTTTTGCGCTCCTGTCCAAAGTGCCTTCGCGATACCCGGTGGATCGGCGCAAAAGAAATTATAAAACCCTTTTGGGAGCGTATTCCAGGATTTTTCGTCTATCCCCTGTCACCGGGGACACTGTTATACATGGCTATACTGGCTGCGGGCGCGTTTTTATACTGGAGCTGGATTATCCAGTTTCTTTGCTGGGTGCTTTTGCTCAATTATGCATATGTGTCCCTGAGAAACACTGCAAGCGGGGATTTGAATCCTCCGCAGGTAAGCGAGATGCTTTCCGGCAATTTTCTCGATGTAGTCATCCCGGTGGTAAAGCAGGCTGTTCTCATTTTTGTCCTAATAGTTGTCGGTGTTTTCCTGACAGGAAGGCTGGGCGTTTTCGCAGGCCTGTTGTATATGCTGCTGGCTGTGTTTCTGCTTCCTTCAATGATTATCGTTCTGGTAAACACGGAAAGCCTTATAACAGCGCTAAACCCCGCAGCTTTCCTGGCTCTGCCGTTTAAGATCGGCAGAGGCTACTTTATCATGTTTGTGTTTCTTGCTCTTTTGGCTCTTGCACCAGGCGCCCTGCTTCAATGGGTCATGCCTTATCTGCCTCCGCTGCTGGGGCTTTACCTGATGTCGCTTGCGCAGAATTACTACACTCTGGTCTCCTATCACCTCATGGGATATGTTTTGCTTCAATACCATGAATCAATCGGCTATGAGATTGAGGCAGACGATATCAGGGGCGCCTCTGCTGAAGACCGGAAGGTGCCTGATGATCCTGCATCCAGGGAGAAAAAGGCGACCGCGGTTTTATTAAGTGAAGGCAGGTTTGACGAGGCTGCAGATCACATAAGGCAGTGGCGCGAGCAGGGCGGAGATTTTGATGCCGGGCTGGCTGAGCAGTATTTCGAGCTGCTCAAGGCCGGGGGAGACAAGCAGGGCATGGTTGAGCACGCGCCTGTTTACCTGGATTTTGCGGTTGCTGAAGGAAAAAAGAAGCAGGCCCTGGAAGCCTACGATGCATGCAGGCAAATTGACAGTGATTTTTCGGTTGGCCCGCAGGTTTTGTTCAGGCTGGGGGAGTGGATGTCTGAATCAGGACGGTTCAGGGATGCGTTAAAAACCTTTTCCGGGCTGGTAAAGGCGGACCCTGATGCAGACGAAGCGCCCCTGTCCTATTTCAGGGCAGCCCAGCTGTATCATGACAGGTTCATGGACACGGAAAAGGCAATAAAAATCCTTAAAACCCTGATCCGCAGATACCCTGATCATGAGATGAGAACCAGGTTTGAAAATTACCTGGAGTATATAGGAGGGGCCTGAGCCTGCCCCGTTTTCAGCAAAATGCGGGCTTCCTGGGATTGCGGGTATCTGCCTGCAAGTATTTTTCGGTATTTTTCCGCTTTTTCAGTCATTTCCTTTTTTTCCAGGGAACGGATCAGTCGTGCGAGCAGTGCCGGCGCAGCATTAAGGCCGGGCCTCCTGCGGATAAGACAGGCCACAATCCTTTTGCCCTCGTCTATATAACCGGCCTCAAGGAAAAAAGAGGCCAGCTTTGTATACAGCTCGTCAGGCAGTCCGGTGTTTCCGGCAAGTTCCCGGTAATGCTTGTATACCCTGTAAATTCTGTCAGCATCATGAGCCCGGCTGAGCAGAAATGACAGATAACCGGCAGCGGCTTCGCGGAATCTTTCTGTATCAGGATGCTGTTTTTCAATGTTGAATAAAAGCCTCATGGCTTCTTGATTTCCGGGATCAAGCGACAGAATTTCCTGCAGAATCTGCCTGGCTCCCTGGAAATCGACTGCGGAAATTTTTCCGCCTGCTTTTTCAAGCATTTCCGGCACCGGGTCATGAGGGGTTTCCTCGAAAAAAGACTTTGCATCCTGTCCCAGAATCCTTCTGCATCCGGCTCCCAGGGCGGCACCGCCGATGAGCCCGCCGGCGTGGGCCATATATGCGACTCCCCCCGAAGAGCCGAGAAAAAACGCAAGCAGTTCCTTTCCAAGCCAGAAAGGAAGCAGGAGCAGGGCAGGCATCCGGAAA
>JAWLEU010000247.1:0-3401 GCA_041685965.1 Desulfosalsimonas sp. | reverse complement strand
ATTCGATGGCATCCACCCCCAGTTTTTCAAGCTGGGTGGCAATGCGCGCCTTTTCGGCTGTATTCATGCTGGCCCCGGGTGACTGTTCTCCGTCGCGCAGAGTGGTGTCGAATATATATACTTTCTCTTTCATACAGGTACTCCCGCTGGTTCATTTATTGCGACTGGCCATTTCCGTTGGTTGCCTTTGCCAGCTTGTACTGGAAGCTGTCTGCAAGGGATTGCCAGCTTGCTTCTATTATGTCCTCTGAAACTCCTATGGTGCTCCAGATGGCCTCTTCGTCCCGTGATTCAATAAGCACACGCACCTTGGAGCCGGTACCTTCTCGACCGTCGAGCACGCGCACCTTGAAGTCAACCAGGTGTACCGGATCAAGCGCGTTTCCGTAGACATTGTTCAAAGCCTTTCTAAGAGAGTTGTCCAGGGCGCTGACCGGTCCATGGCCCTCTGCTGCGGTTATTTCCTCGACTCCGTTGACATTGATTTTTATTACTGCATGGGAATGGCAGGGGCGGTCCTTTTCCTTTTCAACAGTCACGCGGAAGGATTCGAGCTCAAAACACGGGGTGAACCTGTTTGTGAGCTTTTCCATGAGAATCCGCAGCGAGCCGTCTGCCACGTCATACTGATAGCCTTCCTGTTCCAGGCGTTTTACCGTGTTGACGATCTCTGAGTAGTCATATCCGTTTTCATCCACGGGAAAGCCCAGCTCCCTGGCCTTGTACTTGATATTGCTCTTGCCTGACATGTCAGAGATTAGCACGCGCCGCTTGTTTCCCACCAGATCGGGTTCTATGTGTTCATAGGATCGCGGTTCCTTCATAATGGCGTCCACGTGCAGGCCGCCCTTGTGGGTAAAGGCGCTTTTGCCAACGAACGGCCTGCTGTTTATTGGCGTCATGTTGGCTGTTTCGCTTATATAAAGCGACACTTTCTGCAGCTTGGCAAGGTTTTCGTCTGATACGCAGTCACGGCCCATTTTTATTTTGAGAATGGGAATTATCGATGTCAGATCGGCATTGCCGCATCTTTCCCCGTAGCCGTTGATTGTTCCCTGAACGATTGAGGCTCCGGCTCGAACTGCAGTGATTGTGTTTGCCACCGCCAGGTTGGAGTCGTTGTGTGTATGGATACCTATGCGCACACTGCGGTCCGAGGTTTTGCGGATCACCTTGTTTATTTCCCCCATGATTTCCTCGATTTCATGAGGAAGGGCCCCGCCGTTTGTGTCGCAGAAAACAACCGCGTCCGCGCCGCCCTTGACCGCCGCCTCTATTGTGCTGCACGCGTAATCCGGATTTTCCTTGTAGCCGTCAAAAAAATGCTCGGCGTCGTAGTGGACCTCAAGATTTTTTTTCTTCAGGTGCTCCACCGAGCTGCGAATCATTTCAAGGTTGGCTTCAAGCGGTATTCCCAGGATTTTTGTTACGTGGAGATCCCAGGTTTTGCCCACAATTGTGCCCACCTGCGCGCCGCTTTCAACCACGGCCTGCAGCTGGCGGTCGTCTTCCGGGGCTGAGCCGTGCTTGTGGGTGGAGCAGAAAGCCGCCATCCTGGCATACACAAACGGCTCCTCTGCAGCCATCCGGAAAAACTCGAAGTCCTTTGCCGAAGCTCCGGGCCATCCTCCCTCGATGTAATGGATGCCCATGTCATCGAGCTTTCTGGCTACTTTAAGTTTGTCCAGGGCTGTAAAATTTATTTTTTCCCCCTGGGTGCCGTCGCGCAGCGTTGTGTCGTATATAAGTACTGATTCCATGGAAACATTCTCTTTTAAGTTGTTATTTTCCCCGACGTTCAGGCCGCAGCGAACGCACCGCAGCGCCTGTTTTCCACATCTCGGAGTTTTTGATTAAATCAAGTTCCCTTGTCAGTTTTTCCCTGTAATCAGGGGTGCTGTTAGCCTCCAGGACCCGCTGGGTTTCTTTTCCGGATGCAACACTTTCGTAGAGTTCTTCAAACAGAGGCTTCACTGCATCACGGAATTTCGGCGCCCAGTCAAGCGCTCCTCTCTGGGCGGTTGTGCTGCAGTTTGAAAACATCCAGTCCATGCCGTTTTCGTCAACCAGCCTGATAAGGCTCTGGGTGAGTTCCTCCACTGTTTCGTTGAAAGCTTCGCTCGGGGAGTGGCCGTGGCTGCGCAGGGTGTTGTACTGGGCCTCCATAACGCCTGCAAGGCATCCCATAAGGACCCCGCGCTCGCCGGTTAAGTCGCTGAATACCTCTTTTTCAAACGTGGTGGGAAACAGATAACCCGAGCCCACGGCAATGCCCAGTGCCAGGGTCCGCTCCCGTGCCCGGCCCGTATAGTCCTGGTGTATGGCAAAGCTGGAGTTGATTCCGCGGCCTTCAAGGAAGTTGTTTCTGACACTGCGGCCCGATCCCTTGGGAGCCACCAGGATCACATCAACAAAATCAGGCGGAATAACACCTGTCTGCTCCTTGTAGACAATAGAGAATCCGTGTGAAAAATACAGGGCGTCGCCTTTGTTGAGGCACTCCTTGATTTTCGGCCAGCTTGCCACCTGGCCGGCATCAGACATGAGTTCCATGATGATGGTACCGCGCTTTGCAGCCTCCTCGAGCGGAAAAAGGGTCTCGCCGGGCACGAACCCGTCGGATTTGGCCTTTTCCCAGTATTCGTCGCCTTCGAGCTGGCCCACTATGACAGACAGCCCGTTGTCCCTCAGATTCAGAGCCTGTGCCGGACCCTGCACTCCGTAGCCGAGAACCACTATGGTCTCGTCTTTTAAGACCTCTCTTGCCTTATCCATGGTAAATTCATCAGAGGTGATCACCTCTTCTTCAACGCCGCCGAAATCCATCTTCGCCATTTTTCATTCCTCCGAAATTTTAACTGGTTAACCAAAATTCTTCCCGTAACTAATATTAAAGAGCTCTGTTGTTTGGAAAATTCAGTATCAGAATTTCCTCATTTAGTTATTTGCTTTCCCTGGGCAGCGCCACGCAGCCGGTGCGCGCTATTTCTCTTATGCCGAACGGTTTTAAAAGGTTTAAAATAGCCTCTGTTTTGTCCTGGTCGCCTTCGATCTTAACCGTGAAATGCTCGCTGCCCACATCAACAACCTGGCCGCGGAATATGTCTGTAATGCGCAGTATTTCCGCGCGGTTTTCAGACCTTGCCGTCACCTTGATAAGCACCATTTCCCGCAGCACGTATTTTGTGTCCGTAAGATCTATGACCTTGATTACATTTATCAGCTTGTTTAACTGTTTCTGGATCTGTTCCACGATCATGGGGCTGCCCTTTGTGACCATGGTTATGCGTGAAATCGTGGGGTCCACGGTTTCCGCCACGCTCAGGCTTTCGATGTTATAGCCCCTGCCGGAAAACAGGCCGGTAATCCGGGAGAGAACCCCTGGTTCATTGTCCACGAGA
>JAWLEU010000246.1:0-3412 GCA_041685965.1 Desulfosalsimonas sp. | reverse complement strand
GGCATATGGAAGCTTTCCGTACAGGTATGCATAGCATCAGCCCGACATATAGACCTTTACAGGAAAGTATTTGCTGAAGCCGGCTACTCGTTAAACGGAGTCACCCTGCCCGCTTTTTCCCTGGAAAACCTGTTTGCCCGGCAATGGATTGATCCTGGCGAGGAATCATATGCAGCACTTTATATCGGAGAGGATTCGTCTTATATAGAGATTCACGGCCGCCGCACAACCCTGTTTAACCGTGTAATAAAGACCGGCAGAGACAGCATACTCGATTCCCTGGCCATGAAATACAGCCAGAACGAAACGGAGCCTGAACTCCAGGAGGCCGAGGCCGCCGGGGACCGGCAGAAAGCAGCTCAAATCTTAAAGCAGCAGGCAGGCCTTTCCGAAAAAAACCTGTTTGAAATGATACAGCCGGCCATGGAAAGGCTCGCCCGGCAACTGGAAAGAACAATAGATCATTCCGTAAATGTTCTTGAAAACCCCGCCCCGGAGCGCATCTACATCTGCGGCGGCATTTCCTTTCTGCCGGGTATTGCGGATTTTTTCAGCGAGCAGCTTGGAGTCGGGGCCGTGATAATGGATGTCCCCCGTGAGCAAACAGCTACCAGCGGAATTTTTCCGGACCGCGATGAGCGCCTCTGCCTTGTATCCACAGCAGGGCTGGCAATGGTTTCAAAAGACACGGTTAACTTTTTGCACACGGCAGTCGATATGGACAGGGAGAAGAAGGCACTTCGAAATGCCAACATCGTGGCTGCAATGTGTGCTCTTTTGTTTGTGGCAACAGCTGTGTGGTGGTGGAGTGCACGATATGAGCTCGAACAGGTCCGGGAAGAGACCGCAGCACTTGAAAAACAGCTTGAACAGTTTTCACCCAGGCTGACAGCAGATGACCTGGCGGAACTGGCGGGTAAACTGCAGGAAAAAAAGAAAGAACTTGGCGACTACAGCCGCAATCTTCTACCTGTTGCAGTATTGACGGAGATAAACCGACTGACGCCGGAGGGCGTCGAACTGCTGTCAGTTCGCCTGGAAAACACGAAACCCGGATCAGGAACCGACGATCAAGGCCCTCCGGTACTCATCGTGGATGGTTTTATCAGAAGTGATCAGTCCATGGAGGAAACCCGGCTGACCGGATATCTTTTGCAGCTCAGAAGATCGCCGATTTTAATGAACCCGTCAATAGCCGACAGCAGCCCTGATACTCTTGACACGGGTGAAGACGTATACAGGTTTACCCTGAACATGGAAATACAGCAGGTATGAAATGAGCGGATGGTTTGAAATAAGCGCAAACCGGCGTGCAATAGCATATATTCTTTTCAGCGCGATTATGCTCGGGGCAATGATAGCGGTTGGTATTCTTCCCACCCGGAGCCGGATAGCCGACACCGCCCAGCAAAAACAGCAGCTCAAAGCAAGTATCGAAAAACAGGAAATATTTCATCCGTTATACCAGAGCCTTAAAAAAAAGACAGAAGAAATAAGGCAGCCGGAGGCTCTCACAGCCGGCAATCCGATTGCCCGGCAAAGGTCTATGAGCATTGACAATGCAGCCGGGGTACTTGAAGCCATGGCCGAATCCGCCGGCATAAAAAATTATTCTTTTTCCCCTGCACCCGGTTCCATGGAAAAACATGACAACGGGCTGCTCGTAAACGGACAACTCGGGGGCGGGTACCTTGATTTCAGGGAATTTCTCATCAATATGGTTACAGCTGACGGGTTTGACAGACTTGAGATGCTTGAGGCAAAAAGCGGTACAAGGCACCCGGAGTACAGGCTGCGGATATGGCTCCGAATCGAGTAAATACAGGAAAACCCGATGTCGAGAAGGGAAAAAATAATTGTAGGGCTTATGATCGCCGCGCTTTTATACGCGGCATTTGAGCTGCTTGTCCCGGCTCGCGAACAAAACGATTCTCAAAGCCCGCAAGAGGAGCTGCAGTCAGCAGAACAGGTGGCTGAAAACATTTCCGGAGAAATGCAGGATTCACAACTCGCTCCGGGAGAAATCCATGTACTTGAACTTGCAGGCAGAAAATGGGAACGAGACCCATTCTACCGCCTTCCTGAAAACCCGGGCAGCGGAACGGACAAAGCAGGCGACAACGGCGAGTCCGATGGCCTGAGCTACACCGGTTACCTGGACGTGGGCGGCAATAAAATGGCCATTATAAACGGGATTGAATACAGGCCCGGGCAGCAGCTTGAAAATACAGATGCCGTGATTCAATCCGTTACAGCGCAAAGGGTTGTTCTAAGATCCAAAGAGACAGGCGAGCAGATCACCCTGGAATATAAGAAATAATGGAATCGTAAAAAGTAAGTTCTTAGATGGCGCCGTAAAAAATAATCAAAAGCTCCGGCTGATGCCGGAAACCAGAGGAGAGTTTCTTATATGCGTCAGGACAAAACTGCACATTTTCCCTTCAGGCAGGTAAAGTGCACATTTTTCACGGCCCTTTTCCTGGCGGCTGTTTTGCTCCTTTGCCTGCAGGGTTGTGCATCTTCTCCGGCTAACGGCGACAAAACCGGGGAAAAAATTAATGTTGAAAAATGGCTTGAAAGGGCAGAACAGTCAAAGGGTTATTCCCATCACCCCGAAAAACAGGAAATGATGGAAATCGACGGCCTTGCCGAAGACGTTGACAAAACCCCTGAAACCGCACCTGAAAAGCCCCTGCCCGATGAAGCCGTAACCCTGCACCTGCGCGATGCGCCAGTGCCTGCAGTTCTGCGGGCCATGGCAAGTGCCGCGGATGTAAATATCCTGATAAACGACACAGTCGGCGGAACCATGAGCGTAAACATAGAAAACATCGCCTGGAACCACGCTTTCAGAGGCATCCTGGACTCCCGGGGGCTTACCTGGGACTGGCAGGGGGATATCATCCGGATCAAAAGCATGGATGACCTGGAACAGGAACTTGAGATGTCAGATCTTCTGAGCCGGGTAAAAAACAGAAAGGAGTCGGAGAAAAGATCCGGCCCCATAGTCAGCAAAATAGTCAAGATAAATTATGCGGATGCGGAAAACTTAAGCGAGGTTCTCACGCGTTTTCTATCCGGAGAAAACGAAGATGAACGGCGCGGAGACATATCCGTTGACGCCGGCACCAACTCCCTTGTGCTGCAGGCAAGCAGATACGACATAAACCGTATGCAGCAGGTAATACGAAGACTTGACAAGCCCAGGTCCCAGATCTTAATCGAAGCCAACATAGTGGAGGCCAACCAGGAGACTGCAAAGCAGCTTGGCATGCGCTGGAGCGGCAGGTATCTGACATCGAGCGGCTCTCTCGACGACTTCGGAATAGTTGGAGAACCGCAGGTGCCGGAAGAATCCTTTATAGATCCAGAACAAGGCCTTTCCCTCGGACTCGTGGGCGGACAGATTGCA
>JAWLEU010000245.1:0-3419 GCA_041685965.1 Desulfosalsimonas sp. | reverse complement strand
ATCCTGGAATACAGAAACGACAGCCCGCCGGCCATTGAAGATGCCGCGGGCCTGCTGTCGATTTCAGCAGAGGAGGCGGGCCGCCTTTGCCGGAAGCTCAAATCCATGGGCATCATAGAAACTGTTGAAAAATCGGGTGAAACCCGGCTTTTTGTAAACGATCACCTTCGCATCGAAGACATCGAGAACCGGCCAGAGCAGAGCTCCATTTCCGAGGAGGTTGAAAAATTCCGCAAACAAAAGCAAGACGAGCGCAGATCGCTGCATGAGCTAAAAGAAGGCCAGCAGCAGAAGCGCAAAAAGGTCCGCGAGGATATCGAGCGCCAGCTAAAGGAACGGCTGTCGCAGAATAAAGACAACAAATAGCCCCGGCCCGGTTTTTTATTCAAGCGATTGCGCCACCTCGGTTAGAAACCTGCTTGCAGGGGTAAACTGACCTTTCCTGTAATCCGCTGTTGTGAGAAACAGATACTTTTCAGCCCGGGTCATGGCAACATACATCAGGCGCCTCTCTTCCTGGATCTCGGCTTCTGAGTCCCTTGATTTCCAGTGAGGCAGAAGGTTTTCATCACAGCCCACTACAAACACTGAATGAAACTCCAGTCCCTTGCTGGCATGGATGGTAGCCAGGTTGACCCCTTTTTCCTGAGCCTCCTGGTCCTCCTTGTCCTCGCGGATCAGGGCGGCTTCCTCCAGATAGTCAAGCAGGGTTTCATAGCCGGATGCAGCGTATATGAGCTGATCTATATTTTCCATGCGCGAGGTGTGTTCATCAGAGGTTTTGGACTGCTGCTTTAAATACTCGTCATACCCGGTACGGAAGATAACTTCCCGCATGGCCGCATCCGGGGCCATGGGCTCGATATCGTTTAAAAGCCGTATAAGCTCGGAGAGTTCACCGTGAATCTTCGGGGAAAGCATTTTTTCTGAAACCGCCCTGGTTGCACCGTCGAAAAGACCGGAACCCGGCGTGCGGCAGGAGTTGAGCTTTTCGATCATCTTGGGGCCGATGCCGCGCTTCGGAGTGTTCAAAACACGCTCGAATGCCGCGTCATCCTTTCTGAAAACCGCAGCCGTGAGATAGCAGTTGATGTCCAGGATTTCCTTTCTTTCAAAAAACCCCTTGTCACCCAGCATTTTATACGGAATCCCGCTGAAACGCAGCGCCTGTTCAAACGGCAGAGAGCAGAACTTCGTGCGGTAGAGCACCGCGATCTTATCATAAGCAATGCCGCCGCGGCGCAGCATCTCTATTTTGTCAGCCACCCATCCTGCTTCTTCCTCGTCGCTGAAAAAATCGTGAATTTCAACCGACCCTCCCGTGTACATTGAAAAACACGACTTTTCCATCCGGTTCCTGTTATAGCTTATCAGCCCGTTGGCTGTCTTGACTATTTCGTCTGCCGACCTGTAGTTCTGCTCCAGGCGGAATATGCTTGCATCATTGTATGCACGGCTGAATCCCAGAAAGTGATCCACGTTGCTGCCCCTGAAGCCGTAGATTGCCTGCCAGTCGTCGCCAACGCAGAAAAGGTTGCCGTTTCCCAGAAGAAGCCGGGTCAGCTCGGCCTGCAGGTTGTTGGTATCCTGGTATTCATCAACCAGGATATAGGAGAAATAAGCCCTGTAATCATGCCGCACCGCCTCGTGGTCCCGCAGCAGATCCCGTGCCTTTAAAAGAATATTGTCGAAATCCACCGCATTTTTTTCGCGCAGCTCCGCCTCGTATGCCTCGTAAATCTCCTGGAGCCGAAACGGCCCGAGCCGCGGCCTTTTGTTGAAATATGCCCCCGGATCACCTGAGTTTTTTGCGCTGGAAATAGCCCCCCGCAGGGCGTAAAAATTTTTCCGGTCCATGTCAAAGCGGATCATGATCTCCTTTATGAGCTTTTGCTGCTGATAATCAGAATAAATCTGCAGGGGTGGCTCGTATCCAAGCAGGCGGCAGTGCTCCTTTAAGATCCTGAAACAGGCTGAGTGATAGGTGCGCACCCATGGAAACCGCTCCATTGAAAGTCCTGTTATCTCCATGAGCCTGCGTTTCATCTCGTCTGCTGCCTTGTTTGTAAAAGTAATGGCAAGTATCCTCTCGGGAGTGTAGCCCAGCTCTATTAGATGGGCCACCTTGGCGGTCAGGGTGCGGGTTTTTCCGGAACCTGCGCCGGCCACCACAAGTGCCGGGCCTATATGTTCCACAGCCTGCTTCTGCTGGTCTGAAAGCTCCATTTGCTGTCAATTCCTGTTTTTTAAGAGGGGTAAAAAGTCCTGCGCGACTGGAGCGTAAGATAATACAGGACCATCCCCCGGGTCAACCCGGGCCTTCCGGGAAAACCCCTTTCAGCTCAAATAATTTAAAACGTACCGGAATAACATTTAATTTATTCTCCAAAACAGCGTTTTTAACCTAAAATAATAATACCGCGCATCAGCCTCGGCTATTTCCGGCACTTTAAACACAGATTCCGCAACTCCTCAACCATGGGAGAACACCTGGAGAAAGCAAGGCAACAGCTTCAATCACTTATGCCTGCAAAAGCTGCGGAAAAACTTTATAACACTTACGAAGACTACCTTCATTGCGAAATGCAGCTTCAAAATGAATTCAGGAACTTTGCCGATGCACAAAACCCGAAAGAAGCCATTGAACTGCTCGAAAGAATTCAGGAATTTCGAAGGGCACAGCGCAGATGCGGCAAAAAGGCGCAAGGCCATCAGAAGCGCCGGAAACGAGAGGATGGAAAACGACTGAGCCCGGAAAGCTGCCATGGAAGGCCGACCGGACTTTAAAAAACATCTTCCGTCTATTTCGAACCAGTTTGCGATGTTATTTCGGGCCTGCCCGTCCTTATGCAGGTAAGGGCGTGTCTTTTTAATATATCCGACCTGTAAAGGTTTCTTGCGTCAAAAATCACCGGCCTGTTAAGGCTTTTCTTGATCTGCTCGAAATCAGGGTTCCTGAACTGGTGCCAGTCTGTAAGCACAGCAAGCGCATCTGCGCCGTCAAGGATTTCATACTGTTTATCGGAAATTTCCACCAGGGGGTTGCCGCTGAATGCCTGCCTTGCGTTTTCACCTGCAGCCGGATCAAAGCCCCGGATTTTCATCCCTGCCTCGCTGAGCTCGGTGGCTATATCAATTGAGGCTGAATGACGAACGTCATCGGTATTTGCCTTAAACGAAAGCCCCCATACGGCAAGCACCCTGCCGGAAAGCCCGCCCGCGGATTCGAAAAAATCCCTTATCTTGTGTGTGATTACCCGCCTCTGCCTGTTGTTGACGCCGTCCACCGCGTTTAAAAGTTCAGGAACGTATCCCCTTCCCTGTGCCGTGTGGATCATGGCCCTTACGTCCTTGGGAAAACAGGAGCCGCCATAGCCGACGCCGGGGTAGATGAAATGATAGCCTATTCTGTGGTCAGA
>JAWLEU010000244.1:0-3433 GCA_041685965.1 Desulfosalsimonas sp. | reverse complement strand
CGCCTTTGACGCAGCTATTTCGGGAATTGAAACAGCAAGGGCAGCAGGCATAGAATTTCAGGTAAACACCACTATCACCAAACTAAACAGCGGCGAAATTCCGAAGATTTTCAAGCTTGCCGAAAAACTCGGCGCGGTGGCGCTGCACATATTTCTCCTGGTGCCCACCGGCAGGGGAAAATACATAGTTGACCAGGGAATTACCGCCCGGGAATACGAGGAAACTCTCAACTGGTTCTACGATCAGAAGGATAAAACAAACCTTCAGCTAAAGGCCACCTGCGCGCCCCATTACTACAGGATCCTGCGCCAGCGAGCCAAGGAGGAGGGAAAAAGCGTAACCTTTCAGACCCACGGCATGGATGCCGTAACCAGGGGGTGCCTCGGAGGCACCAGCTTTTGTTTTGTATCCCACAGGGGAGTTGTACAGCCGTGCGGGTTTCTGGATGTAAACTGCGGGGATGTTACCAGGGACTCGTTTGCAGACATCTGGCGGCATTCCGAAGTATTTCAGTCCCTGCGGGATTTTGACAGGTTGAAGGGCAAGTGCGGGGCCTGCGAATACAAGAAGGTCTGCGGCGGCTGCAGGGCCAGGGCCTACGAGGCCACAGGAGACCTGCTTGAAGAAGAGCCGCTGTGCACGTATGAACCCGCCATGAAAAAGCGCAGTTCCTCATGATGAAATAACCCGGGCAAACCTTGCAGCCGGAGGGATTCATGCCATGGAAGTAAAACAGATCCTCATTGCCAAAATGGACAATTTCACCTATATCGTAGGTGACCCGGCCTCAAAGAAGTGTGCGGTTATCGATCCTGCTTTTGACCCCGGCAGGGTACTCGATGAAGTAAGGGCCGGGGGATACACGCTCACCCACGTAATAAACACCCATGCTCATTCAGACCACACTTCCGGCAATGCGGATTTAATCGGCTCAACAGGGGCTCAGCTCTGTATCCACCGCGATGAGGCAGCAAGTCTTAAAAAAATCCTGTCAAAGGCTGTTTCCCGGGCAATGGGCGGCAAAGGCTCGCCGCAGCCCGACTGCCTTCTCTCGGACGGAGACATAATAAAAATCGGAGAAACCGAACTCCGGGTAATCCACACCCCGGGCCATTCCCCCGGCTCCATCTGCCTTTATGCGCCCGGGCATTTATTTGCAGGAGACACCCTGTTCGTGGAGGCTGTTGGCAGAACCGATCTTCCGGGGGGCTCTTTTGAAAATCTCATGGAATCAATTCACGACAAGCTGTATTGCCTGCCTGACGAGACCCGGGTATGGCCGGGACACGATTACGGCCCCGAGCCTTTCTCGACCATAGGCAGGGAAAAGCAGAACAACCCCTTTACCTGAAAATGAAACCTTCCGAACTTACCCTGCGTCAGATGGCGGGCCAGCGCATCATGGCCGGCTTTTCAGGCACCGGACTGGACCCGGAGCTGAAATACCTTATAGACACCGTCTGCGTGGGCGGAATCATCCTTTTTTCCCGCAACATAGAAAACCGGCACCAGCTTGCCGGGCTGTGCAGGGACGCACGCGCTTACGCCGGATCCTGCGGGCAGCCTGAGCTTATAATAGCCGTGGACCAGGAAGGCGGATCTGTGGCAAGGCTCAAGGGCCCTGATTTTTTCGAGCCCCCTGAGGCGGCTGAAATAAAAGGCCCTGCGCAGGCCGCGGAATATGCGGAAATTACGGCCTCTGAACTCGCCTCTGTCGGAATCAGCATGAACATGGCGCCTGTCATGGACGTGGCAGACCCGGAGGGCAAAAGCGTCATGGAGGGCAGATGCTTCGGGGCCGACCCAGGGCGGGTGGCTGAATCCGGGGCTGCGGTGATAGACGGGATGCAGAAAAACGGCGTTATGGCCGTGGCAAAGCATTTCCCCGGAATAGGCCGCACTGTCACGGATTCTCACCTGGATCTGCCTGAACTCGACACCTCTTTCGAGGAATTAGAAAACCGGGACCTGGTACCGTTCAATCATGCAATCCGCAAAGGCAGTGCAGGTATCATGCTGTCTCATATACGCTATACAGCACTTGACAGCAGGTGGCCTGCAAGCCTTTCCACGCAGATTGCCCGGGATCTCCTCCGGGGCCGAATGGGTTATGGCGGGCTGGTGGTCACAGACGACCTTGAAATGGGTGCCATAGCCAATTACTACAGCATGCCTGAGGCCGCCTCCAGGATCCTTGAAGCTGAAATCGACATGGCCCTTATCTGCCAAAGCCCCGAAAAGGCCGGGGCTGCCCTTGAATGCTTTCTTTCGGGGCTTTCAGACCCGGATCTGCTTGAGCGTGCAGCCGGATCCGTCTCGCGGATCCTGAGGTCCAAGAACAGATATTCCTATTGATCAAGATCCTCGAGAATCTGCTTTCTCTGGGACTCGTATTCAGACTCATTGATCAGGTCATCTTCGTAGAGTTCCTTTAAATACTCAAGGCGGCTGCGGATTTCATCCCTGCTGCCGTCAACTTCCTTATCAGGCGTTTTTTCAGGCTCCTCTGCAATGGTTTCCTTGCCCTGTGAGGGTTCGTCTTGCGGTTTTTCAGACTCCCCGGTGTCCTTTGCTGCCTTCATGAGACCGTCCATATCTGCCTTTATCCACATGGGAGCGGATTTTCCGTTTTCAAGCTCCGCATTGGCGGCGTAGGCGACATCTGCAGAAAGGCTCCTTGAGGAATCAGCTATTTCAACGGCTTCCCGCCTTCCGGTCTCGCCTGCAGTCTTTGGCCTGTCTTCCAGGTTCACAGGCTGATTAATCCATGAAAAGGCGATGTTTAATTTTTCATCCTTGTCCACGAATACAACGCCCCGTGTGATTCGCCGCTTTTTGAATAAAAATTCCCTGCCGTAATTAAATGATGTGAAATGCACGCGCCTGGTGGAATCGGCTTTTTCAATAGCCCTGGAAACAGAAGGTGCAAGCCTTTCGATTTCGTGGTCCTGGAAAACAGGGCTATGATCCACCCCCCCGAGAATTCCGGATTTGTAAGCATACTCCAGATCACGGAAAAACCTTTCCAGCACATCAGGATCAATATCAGCGGGATGACTGTAATTTAGCTCCACCGGCCGGTTGTCTTCGACTCTTTGCTGAAGCTTTACAGAAACCCCGCCCTCATTGGAAATTTCAGATTCCTGCCAGCGCGCGGAACCGCATCCTGAAACAAAAAACGCAACAAGCATGAGTGGCAAAATAATTCTGGACTTCATGTGCGGATTTCCTTTCCTTTAAATATGGATGACCTGCAGGCCGATCTTTTTTCTGTATTATCTTTCCAGAAATCCGTTGCCGGCCATTTCTGATGTACGATAGACTTCATATGCCTCTTCGTCCAGGGGATAATCCCAGCAGCCGTGGCGGTGGAGCATAAATCCGCCGAATCCCGCCTTAAATCTGTAGAGCCCGTACATTGGATGCGCAGGA
>JAWLEU010000243.1:0-3447 GCA_041685965.1 Desulfosalsimonas sp. | reverse complement strand
TTTTGTGCTGTCAACAAAAATAGCCGCCGGAAGGCAGGCAGGTGAAATATTCGGCGGGCGGCTACTGCAGGGAGGCTTTTACAGCCTTTTCAGGATCAGGATCTGCTGCTGCCAGCCTGGTATCGTCGGCCAGGGAAGCATAAAGTTCTTCCAGTTCAGCCTTGGAGACCATGAATCTCTCAAGCTCTTTTCCCTCAAGTCTTTTGCCGGGCTCGGCTTCCATTTCGGTGGGGTTGATAGAATTTCCTGCATGCAAAACCTCGTAATGCAGGTGAGGGCCGGTGGAGCGACCGGTGGAGCCCACATAACCAATGGTCTGCCCCTGCTCTACACGGGTGCCGGACTTTATGCTTTTTCCATATCCGCTCAGGTGGGCATATACGGTTTTGTAGTTATTGGGATGGCGGATACGTACATAATGGCCGTAGCTTCCCCTGCGGCCTGCGTATTCAACAACCCCGTCTCCTGCCGCCATTACGGCGGTTCCCCTGGGTGCTGCAAAATCAAGGCCCTCGTGCATCTTGTTATACCCGGAAATCGGGTGCTTGCGCATACCGTAGCCTGAAGACACCCGGCCGCTTTCCACCGGCGTTACCATCAGGGCCTTGCGCACGCTTTCGCCCCCGGCATTGTAAAATCCGCCGCCCCCCTTGTCTGTCTCATGCCTGTATATCCGCAAAGATCTGCCGTTGGTGTGCAGGGCTGCGAAAAGAACATCTCCCGTGGCAACCTTTCGGCCGTCTTCGTCTATTTTTTCTTCGTAGAGGATTTCCATGCTGTCGCCGGGCCGGATATCGCGCTGAAAATCCACATCATATGAATATGCCCGCATGATCTGCATCAGCGCCTCCATGGGCAGATCCGCACCGCGTGCTGCATTGTAAAGGCTGGAAGTTATCTCGGCCTGAGCCCTGGCTGGTTTTGTGCGTATGTTGCGCTGCACCTCCCTTGCGCTGTAGCCCTGGTCAACACCGCGCATAACCTGGTATTCGAGGTCGAAATCCGTCTTGAGCCTCAGGCGCTGGAAGACCGGTCCGCTGTGCTCGCTTTCAACAAATCCGACTGTCAGCTCATGTCCGGTTTTGAGCCCCGCTGGATCAAAAACCTTCTGCAGAGACCTCACTACCTTATAAGCTTCCGTACCTGAAAGGCCGGCCCGGATCAGGACATTTATGAGGGTATCTCCTGAAGAGACGGTAAAGGTTTCCTCCTGCAGCATGGGTTCTATCTTTTGATCCCAATCACTTCGCGCTGCCGGGTTTAAAGACTGGCTGTCAATGGACGCGGCAACCCCCTCCACGGCTTTTCCCCCTTCATCAGAACCTCCGGCGCTTTCGGCTGATTCAGCTTCGGCTCTGCTTAAACCGAAGGACTCGGTCAGGGAAGCGCTGCTTTCCTGCAGCTGCACATACGCCCCTGCAACTGCAAAAAGCAGTGCAAGAAGCACGAGGCTAAACGGCCCTGGCTTCCTGCCGTACCAGTGTCTGCGACGGCGCATGGAACATATATAGGCCCTGTACTGGGCTTTTGTATAGTACATACGGGCGAACTCCGCACATTTCGAGCTTTTAACTGCGTACCCATTTTAAAAAACACAATCAGCTTATCATTTATACCATAAAATTTTCAGAAGTTCAATAGATACAAGTGAGTTTTGACCCTCATAGCGGGCAGGCCCCTAAAAGACAAGGCAGAAAAAATACAGGAATATAAATTCGAATCATCGGCTGCACACGATAGGCAGCAGGCAATGTTTCCCCGGTGTTGCACAACTTTACCTTTTGGGTTAGAGTCTTTTTTTTACATCAACCCGGCTTTGACAGAATCGTAAAAAGTAAATTTTTAGATGGCACCGTAAAAAGTTTAAGATCAAGGCTTGCGCGATTCCGAAGAATGCAGCGTACTTATCCGTACGTGAAATTCTGAGGAATCGCGTGTAACGCAGATATTGGACTTTTTACGGTGCCATCCGGCTTGAAAGGATTTGACATGCAGGAACCCGGTTTTGAATCAGCAGTTACCCTTGCCGCAGCAATAAAGGCGCGCCGGATTTCCTCCGCGGAACTCCTGGAGCACTTTTTGGAAAGGGTGAAACGAATAAACCCGGACTTAAACGCAGTTGTATACACCTGTGAAGATGAGGCCAAAAAACGCGCGGACATGGCAGACCGGGAGCTTGCCAGCGGCATAATCCGGGGGCCGCTGCACGGAGTTCCCGTCACAATCAAGGACACCTTCGAGGTCGAAGGCATGCCCTGCACGTCAGGGGCCCCGGGGTTAAAAGACCATGTGCCCGAAAAAAACGCCGAGGTGGTGGAGTCCTATTTAAACGCAGGTGCGGTGGTGTTCGGAAAAACAAACGTACCCCTGTACGCCGGGGATCTTCAAACCTTCAACAAGGTCTACGGGCAGACCAACAACCCGTATAACCCTGACCGCACACCGGGCGGGTCTTCAGGAGGCGCTGCCGCTGCCCTGAGCGCGGGACTCTGCGCCCTTGAGATCGGAAGCGACTTAGGGGGCTCCATCCGCACACCTGCTCATTTCTGCGGCATTTACGGACACAAGCCGAGCTTCGGCATAGTGCCCCAAAAAGGCCATATACCCCCGCCTCCGGGCATTTTAACCGGCGAGCACACGATCTCCACAGACATCATGGTTGTGGGCCCGCTTGCCAGAAGCATAGACGACATCTTACTTGCCATGGACCTGCTTGTATCTCCTGAGCCGGCTGAAAGACGAGCCTGGCGGATACAGCTTCCGGAACCCCGCGGCAACACCCTGAAGGATCTAAAAATCGGACTCTGGACAGATGATCCCGTGTGCCCGGTTGACAGCTCCGTGGGCGATATAATCCAGGCAGCCGTGGACCGGCTTTCTGCAAAAGGGGCGAATATAGAAGACAAAAAGCCCGAAGTTGATTTTGCGGAAAGCCACGACTGCTTTCTCAGCCTGCTTGCGGCGGTGATGGGCTCGGGCACGCCGGACAAGTACTTTAACAAATGGATAGAGGACGTAAAGACACTTTCGGCAAACGACCAGTCATACCTTGCCCGCCATCTCCGCGGCGCCACGCAGCTTCACCGTGACTGGGCGTTTAGAAACGCAAAGCGCCAGCTTATCCGGCAGAAGTGGGCTGACTTTTTCAGGGAATTCGACCTGCTGATTTGTCCGGTGGCCTGCCTGCCGGCTGTCGAACACGATCATCAATACCTTTATGACCGCATGATTAATGTAAACGGAAGCCAGCGCGAATACATGGACCTGATGGGCTGGGCCGGCCTGACAGGGGTTGCCTGCCTGCCCTCAACGGCTGTTCCGACAGGGTTTACAAAAGACGGCCTGCCAGTGGGCATGCAGATAGTCGGGCCGTATCTCGAGGACCGGACCACGATTCAAGCCGCAAAACTTTTCTCGGAAATACTCGGCGGATTCACACCTCCGGCC
>JAWLEU010000242.1:0-3454 GCA_041685965.1 Desulfosalsimonas sp. | reverse complement strand
TGACCATGCGGATATTTTCAGCGATTTTGACCATGTGTGGTCGGCCTTTGAATCATTTGTCTCCGGCATCCCGGAAAAAAGCACATTGGTTGCCTTCGGCCAGGACAACAACTCGGCCCGCATTGCGGAAAGAGCCAGATGCCGGGTTGAAACCTACGGAACCGGGGATTCTGATCACTGGCGGCTCAAGCCGGCAGAGCCGCTGCCGCCCTGGAACAGGTTTTCCGTGTACCGCAACTCGGATCTGTTCGGCGATTTCCGGATAAAGCTTCCGGGCGCGCACAACCGCATGAACGCACTGGCTGCAGCGGCTGCAGCGGCCGGCCTCGGCATAGGGCCGGAAATGATTGCAAAGGGCCTGGAAACGTTTGAAGGTATCAGGCGGCGCCAGGAAATCCGGGGGGTTAAAAACGGAATCACGGTGATAGACGATTTTGCGCACCATCCCACAGCAGTGCGCGAAACCATTGACGCGATCAGGTCCGTTTACAGGGAAAACCGCCTGATCGCGGTGTTTGAACCCAGGACCAACACCAGCATGCGAAGTGTTTTCCAACAGGTGTACCCGTCTGCATTTAAACAGGCGGACATGGTTTGTGTAAGAAAGCCGCCGCTTTTGCACAAGATCCCGGAAGATCAGAGGTTTTCCTCTGAAAAGCTGGTTGAAGATATTGGAAAAAGCGGAAAACATGCCCTTTATTTCGATGAGACCGACGGGATTGTAAGCTTCCTGGCAAAAGAGGCTGGCGCAGGCGACGTGATACTTGTTATGTCAAACGGCGGGTTTGACAACATCCATGAAAGGCTGCTGGAAGTATTGTGATTGATGTGTCAGGGGGATCTCCGGGGAAGTGTTTTATTTTCTTTGCTATAGTAGATTTCCGGCGCCCTTGTAGTGTTTTCTCCAGTACGGACTGTCCAGATGATCCGTCCTGACTGTTTTTCCTGATGAAGGGGCATGGATAAATCGATTCCTGCCGATATATATGCCTACATGGTTCGGCGGGAGAAGGATGTTTATCAGTCCGAACTTTGTAAAAAAAACCAGGTCTCCTTTTTTCAGATTATCACGGGCGATCTTACGGCCGGCCTGAAATTGCCTGGAAGAAGTTCTCGGAATATCAACGCCCGCCTGCCTGAAGACAAACTGGACATATCCTGTACAGTCAAACCCGTCCGGAGAATTACCACCGTAAAGGTAAGGTGTGCCCCTGTATTTCAGGGCGATATCAACAATTTCCTGCCTGAGGTGCGGATCAACGTCACGTTTGTGCCGGAAAGAAGAGCATCCCGCGGTTAAAACAAAAAAAACAGTTATAAGAGCAATTAGTTTTGTGTGATTTGGGTTTGGTCTCATTTCCGGGCCGTAGAGAATAGAAAGGCAGCATGAGCGCAATGATCTGCCGCCTGTGCGCCTTTTTTGCGCACAGGCGGCAAAAAAAGCAGTGCTTTTTTTATTCCGATTCCCTGCCCATTTCCTTGTCGCGCAGGACACGGCGCAGGACCTTGCCCACAGGGGATACCGGTATGTCGTCTTTGAATTCTATGTGTTTGGGTCTTTTGTAGCCTGCCATGTGCTCCTTGCAGAACTCCCTGATTTCCTCTTCAGTTGCCTGCTCACCAGGTTTGAGCTGTATGTAGGCCTTTACAGCCTCGCCGCTTTTTTCGTCCGGCAGACCAACAACCGCAACCAGCTGCACCTTGGGGTGCTGGTATAAAATGTCTTCGACGTCCCTTGGATAGACGTTGAAACCTCCCACAAGGATCATGTCCTTTTTGCGGTCTGTTATGGTTATGTAGCCTTCCTCGTCTATGTGGCCTATATCGCCGGTGAGAAAATAGCGCCTGTCATTGATGTAGCGGAAAACAGCCTGGTTTTCCTCCGGCCGGTTCCAGTAGCCTTTCATCACCTGGGGGCCGGACACTGCGATTTCTCCGTCTTCTCCCCTCGCAAGTTCCTGCTGGCCTGATTCCAGGTCTACTATCTTGATGTCGGTGCCTGGCATGGGAAATCCTATGCTGCCGATTTTGCGGTTTTCCCGGGAAGTGGGGTTGGATGTGATCACAGGGGATGTTTCGCTCAGGCCGTAGCCTTCAAATATCACCGCTCCGGTTTTTTCTTCAAACTGCTTGCACACTTCGGGCGGCAGCGGGGCCCCGCCTGAAAAACATCCTATCAGGGACGTAAGATCGTATTTGTCAATGTTGGGATGGTTTGTAAAGGCCACGAAAATTGTCGGAACAGCGGGCATGATAGTGGCTCTGTGTTTCTGGACTGCTTCGAGCACATCAGTGAAAGGGGGATTGCCGGCCCTCGGGTCCGGTACGCAGATCATTTTGCTTCCGCTTCCGCAGGCTGAAAGCATGCACACGGTCAGCCCGAAACTGTGATACCAGGGAAGCACGCCGAGATAGGTGTGAAATCCTCCCTTGCGCATTTTTTCCGGCTTTCCGCCTTCTTCGTGCACGAATCTTCCCCATTCCTCGAGTGCTTTTATGTCGTAGTAGAAGTTTACATGGGAAAGGGCAGCGCCTTTGGGCTTGCCCGTGGTGCCGCCTGTGTATATTATCAGGGCCGGATCTTCATACGGGTCAATGCTTACCTGCGGAGGCGCCGGTGAAGCGGATGCCACGATATCATCAAATGAATGGTGGGAGGGATCATGGGTTTCCGCCTTGGGAATCTTGCCCAGAAGAGATCCGAGGATTGCCTTGACCTTGGGCAGGTATTTTTTCACGCTGCAGTAGATCACTGTTTCCACGCCAGTGTTTTTAACTGCTTCCGCAGCCGTGGGGTAGAACTGGGGATGATCCATGCAGAAGACTGCGCTCGCGCCTGAATCGTTTAACTGGTAGTTGAGCTCGTTTGCCGTGTATAGCGGATTGCAGGTCACGCAGATTGCGCCGGCTTTGAGGATCCCGAAAAAAATTTCCGGGTAATGGGGAAGATTGGGCAGAAAGATCGCCACCCTGTCCCCCTTTTTTATGCCTGACGAAGCAAGGAAATTGGCGACTCTGTCTGCAGTGTTCTTTACTTGGGAAAAGGTTCTGGTTGCATCGTTGAAGATGGTATATGTATTGTTCGGGTAATCACGTGCAGACTTGTCAAGTACATTAAAAAGAGGCTTTTCATACTCAGCCGGATCAACGTCCTGGGCGACCCCCTCGGGCCATTTGTCTGTTGGCCAGGATGTAGCAACCATGGTGACTCCTTTTAGTTTTTGGGGTTTGGGTGGCTTTTATCGGTAAAGATTTAAATATCTTCCCAATATCATACGGCATTGTAAATGTCAAAACAAAGAACAGATATAAATGTCTTACTTTTTGGCAAGTTTTGCCTGAAGATCGTCTATTGTGCTATGGTTTTCCTCGGAGCCGATATACAGTTTGCATGAATTTGCCGCCTTGTCAAGCCGGACGGCAGGGGCGGGTCGGCCCCCTTGCCTGGCAGCCG
>JAWLEU010000241.1:0-3468 GCA_041685965.1 Desulfosalsimonas sp. | reverse complement strand
AAGGCATTCATGGCGTATCTGACGCGTTCTTCTGCAGAGGGGATTAAGTCCGGGTCAAACTGCTCTATTTTTTTCAGGCGGGGAAGCAGTCCTGCACCGTTGGCAACCTGGATGGAAAGACCGGGGCGTGCGTTTAGTTCAATGAGCAGGGGGCCGCGGTCTTTGTCCACCACAAGGTCGGCGCCCACGTATCCCAGTCGGGTGATTTCGTGGCTGCGCGATGCTAGTACAAGCAGATTCCGCCAGTCAGGCACTGCTATGGTGTCCAGGGGTATGCCGGTATCAGGATGGAGGGTGACGCGCTTTGAAAACTGAACCGCGTGAAGGCACTTGCCTGTAGCTATGTCCAGCCCCACGCCCACTGCACCTTTGTGGAGGTTGGCCTTGCCGTCGGAAGCCTTCGTGGACAGCCGCAGCATTGCCATAACCGGGTATCCCCTGAACACGATTATCCGTATGTCAGGCACGCCTTCATAGGAAAGTTTTTCAAACATTTCAACAGGCCTGATCAGATCCTCGATTATTGCCACGTCAGGTGCGCCTGCAAGGGAATAAAGACCGGCCAGGATGTTGGAAAGATGCCTTTTTACATCATGCACCTCCATGGGTTTACCGGAGGATTTTATAAACCGGTCGTTGCTGTTGCCCTTGATTACCAGTATCCCCTTCCCTCCGGCCCCCTTGGAGGGTTTGACCGCAAAACCGTCCAGATTTTCCACAAGACCGGAAAATGAAGCAATTTCATACTGGCGGCGTATTACTCCCCTCAGCCTGGGGGTGGTTACGCTGAATTTTTCAGCCTGGAGTTTTGTTTTCAGCTTGTCGTCCACAAGCGGGTACCTGCTGCGGGTGTTGTATTTGCTGATATAAGCAAAATTGCGACGGTTTATGCCCAGAAAACCCTGCTTTTTGAGTGCCGAAGGGAAAATCCACATATCAGCGGCTGCCTTTCATCACCCCGAAGCGCTTGAGTTCGGTTAATTTGTACCCGGTGTACTGTCCCATCATCAGGATAAAGGCAAGAAGAACAAGGTGGATCTCCGGAAAATTGAAGGTCAGATGCCGGATAATTTCCATCTGCATGCACACATAGGCGAGTATTGCAACGCATAGGCTTCCCAGCGCCTGTATCAGAACTTCCCTGCTTCCTTCCTCCTCCCAGAGTATGCTCATGCGCTCGATTGTCCAGGCAATGATGATCATGGGGAAAAATGTAACCGTAAGTCCCACGTTGAACCCCAATTCGTGGCCTAGGACGCTGATCATGGAGGTAAGAAAAATCACCAGTACAATCAGGGTGGATATCCTGGCAACCATGAGCAGATTCAGCTTTGAAAGATAGCCCCGCAGAACAAGGCCCAGGAGTACAATGCCGATAAACGCAGTCAGGCCCTGGACAAGCTGGGTCTGCAGAAAGGAAACGGCAATCAGAACCGGCATGAAAGTGCCGGATGTGCGCACTCCGACGATAATACGCATAAAAGTGACTATAAGTGCGCCCACCGGCAGAAGCAGCAGGAGCTTGAAAACGCTCTGCTCTTCAATCGGAAGGGAATAAAGGCTCAAAAGGGAAAGCCTGTCTTTGTCCAGCGCCAGCCTGGCCAGGTCCATTGCAGACATGGTCTGCCGCATCATGGAAAAACGGATTTCCGAGTTATGCCCACCGGAGACGTCAAGAAGGGATTTGCCATCACGGTGCCATAAAAGCATGTTTTCCGCGAGACCATTTTCGCCGGTCTCCGGATCCATCGGCATCCACCTGCCCTGTTCAAAAATCTCGAGCACCGGCTTGAGGGACTGGTATCTTCGGGCGTCTTCCAGTTCCAGTCCCTTGGATTCCCGGGCGGGTATGCCTGCATGGTTGAGCAGGCGCATGAGCAATGTGGAAAGGGAGTATTCGTTTAAAAGCAGTGCGGCATTCTGGTCAGGCTTGGATGCAGTGAGCTGTTTTGACAGCTCCCTGGCAAAACTGGCGGATGTGCTGGATTTTTCGTATGCCTGTTCAACAAGCTGATGAGCGGCAGTGCCCTGGAGAGGGTCCCAGTAAACTGTTTCAGGCTCAGGCTCTTTCGCGGCTTCCTTCCGGCTGCCTGCTTCCGGGTCCGGTATCATCTGAACCTTGTAGTACAGTGTTTGCCTGCCCGAAGCATTGCGCCTGGTCCACTCAGCCCTTCTGCCACTCGGGCCGGCGACGGTTGAGTAGCCGTATCCGGTTGATGCAGCCTGTTCCGACACCTGCCTGAACCCGGGCGGGTTTCCCGGAAGGTCCAGGCTTATCTTTACCGGCTCGTCGGCGGCGAAAAAGTCAATCCTTGCCTCTATCAGCCAGACCGGCTTTTCCCGGCCGGGTGTCAGGGGAATATTTAATTCTGCGTGCCTGAGCCAGGCAAGTCCCAGCCCTGCTACAATCAGAAGCAAAATTGCCACGTAAAATGGAAATTTCGACCTCATTCGTCGCTATTCCCGTTGCTGTTTTCTTCCGGCAGCGTCGCTGAAAATTTCCTAGCCACGTCCACCACAATGAGATCCTGTAAAATATTGCGTCCGATAAGGACATTGTGGCTCAGGTGCCCCCTTTCCTCAAGGGTGAACTCCTCGACTATTTTGATGCTGCCTATCTGAAACTGCAGTTCAATAACAGCCCGGCGCTCAGGTTCAGGGCTTGAGGCCTGAAGAATTTTTGCGTGTCGAACCACTTTCTTTTCAATTTCGTAGAATTCATCTTCCTCTTGGTCTTTGATTTTAAAGCGGACCCACGGGTCCCCCTCTCTTTCAAAAGTCTCAAGCTCCCGGGCTCCAAGCGAGGACGTAGTGGCTCCTGTATCAATCCGCGCGGGAAAAACATGTCCCGGGGGTGTGAGCCGGACATTTTCAGCCCTGCCCACAACAAGCTTTTCAGTACCGATGTTTTCTAGCTGGAGCTGCTCTGTTGAGTCCGCATCCTGCTCCTTGGAGCTTTCAAGTTCTTCCAGCCGCAGGCGTATATCTGTATGAACCTCTCTTATCTGTTTTTCCAGGACCTTGAAAGAAAGTATGGTTTGCTCCATGGAGGCTTTAAGAAGCTCTCGCTGTTTGATTTGTTGATCCATGACCAGGTCAGTTTTTGAGGACTGCTTCTCCAGCCTGCCTTCAATGCGCTCTAACCCGTTGTTCACTCCGGACAGATCCTTTTTCTGCAAAAGGAAACTTTCCGAGGCGCAGCCTGCTGCAGAGCAGGCAAACAAAACAAAAATCAATGCTTTTTTCAAAAAATGGAATTCTTTTTTCATGGTATTAGGATATAGGATAGGAACCTGCTTTTTGTCAATCAAAATATGAAAACCCAAATCCACCGCCTATTTTTTCCAGACCCCTCCGAAGATCATTTTGGGGATTTTTTTCACCGGCCAGGGTCAGATTCGCATGATTTTTCGGCCGGCCGGTTCTTTGGAGTGAGATTCAGGGTTCTCGAGCCTGATTTTTGACGTA
>JAWLEU010000240.1:0-3530 GCA_041685965.1 Desulfosalsimonas sp. | reverse complement strand
GGATCGATCCCCCGAACTGCATCATAAACAAGAGATGCGCGCTTTCCGAACACCGCTTCCAGGTCGTTAAATCCCAGGCCCGCAACCTGGCTGACCCGAGAAAGGTTGAACTCTCGCAGCCGCTCCAGGTCTTGCGCCTCTATTCCCGGCAGAAGGGAAGCAGGAAGAGGGGCGAGAAAACCCTTTTCTTCGCCTTCTTTAACCACGTATTCTCCGGCCGGCTTGACCAGCCTGGTGGCCACCTTTGATACCAGCTTGTTAGGGGCAGCAGACCATGCAGGCGCCAGTCCGAAGCGTTCGCGGATCCTGCGGTACATGAGCCTGGCAGCATCCTGAGGGGCTCCGAACAGCCGGCCCGTGCCTGTAACATCCACGAAAAAATGCCCGTCGATTTCCCCGGCTTCAACCAGCGGAGAAAATTCGCGGACCTCCCGGAACAGCGCCTCCATGGCCCTGGAGTAAAGCACAGGGTCAGGCGGCAGCACCATTGCATCCCGGCAAAGGCGCCTGGCTCGTTCAAGGGGCATGGACTTTCGCACTCCTGCCTGATAAGCCTCCTCGCTCATGTCATAGACCGCAGCCCTGCCGCCCGCACGGGATGTGACAATAAGGGGACTTTTTTCCAGGCGCCGGTCGGCCCTGCGCTGCACTGCCGCTGCAAAATCCGCGATATTAAGATGCACCACTGCGGCAGTCCGCCGGGTTTTGATTCCTGATGCCACGGCTACAGCCTCTGCATTACCCCGGGACCGCGCTGGATCCCGATCACCCTGCCCTGGACAAGAACCTGGTCAAAGCTGCAGTGCAGGGGTTCGTAGTCAGGGTTGTCAGGTTTTAGCAGGATATGATCCGCCCGCAGGAAAAACCGCTTTACAGTGGCTTCCTCTCCGCTTATGAGAGCCGCCACGATTTCACCGTCGGACGCAAACTGCTGGGGCCTGCAGATTGCAAGATCTCCGTGGAGGATGCCGGCGCCGGTCATGGAGTCCCCCCTGACGCGAAGGGCGAAAAGGTTCGGGCCTTTATAAAGGCCTGCATCCACAACTATGCTATCTTCCCACTCCTGCTGGGCGTACATCGGCAGGCCGGCGGTGATGCGGCCGATTACCGGAACCTCCCGGAATCGCTGAACCCCTGCTGTGCGGCCGGACCTGTTGAGCAGGTGGATGGTCCGCCCGTAACGGCCCTCCCGCCTGACCAGCCCCTTTTCTTCAAGGAGTTTCAATGTCCGGGCAACAGCTGCATGGCTTATCCCCAGGTCGGCTGCAGCCTGGCGCAGGGACGGAGATGCCCCTGCCGCCTCGATTTTTTCCCGCAGATAGTCCAGCAGCCGCTGCTGCTTGGATGTCAACTCCATACAAAACCTCCGGTTATATTTTTAAAAAAACATAACCGGAGCAAATGTAAATGTCAATGTAAAGTTTTATTGCAACGAATGTAAAGCTTTTAAAGGAGAAAAAAAACCCCGGCACATATTGCCGGGGATAAGCAGTTGAAAAAAGAATAAAAAAACTAGAGGTCAAGCAGCTTTTCTCTTAATTTCTGCAAATTCCTTTCCGACCTGTTGCTGACCCATATGCCGAAAAGTGCCTGCTTGACCGGCATTCCGCGAACCACTACTTCCGGGTCATCTTCCTGGTTCTTGTAAACCTTTGTCCCCTCGCCGCTTACATAATGGATGTCAAACTCGTCACCCTTTTCGATTTCCTCGGCAAATGCGGATAAAAAAAGGTCTATTTCATCCTGGATAGGGCCGGTATTTCCGTCGGTCGCCTCGTCAAATCCTTCCAGGGCTGCATCTGTGAATTTTTCCGAATCAATCATACCGCTGAGTATCCGGATTTTCAGAGCCATTGTTTCGTCTGCAGCCATTATTTTCTCGTGATCCTTTTCCGGCTGCCTGAGATAAAGCCCTGCTGCATAAATATCAACAAAAAATTTTTCCCTGATGCCTGCGCCGTTTAAAATAAGTTTTTCCCCTTCCACGCGGATCTCATCGGGCAGGGTCACATCGCCCGCCTCTGCGGCGCCTGCGGCCGATACAGCAAAAAACAACGCAAAAACAGCTGTGAATACAGCGGCTGCAGAATTTCCTGATCCGGAAAACATATTTTTCTTCATATTCTCCTCACAAGGGTTTAAACAATGGGTTATTTAAAATACCAACTTCAGATAACTCCTGAAAAAGTATTTTGTCAAACAAATTTGATGGCGCCGTAAAAAGTCCAATATCTGCGTTACGCGCAATTTCTCAGAATTTCACGTACGACTAAGTACGCTGCATTCTTCGAAATTGCGCAAGCCTTGATCTTGACCTTTTTACGGCGCCATCTGAAAATGCACTTTTTACGATTCTGTCAAATGTAAGGATTAAAGTCTCTGAATTAAGGCCATGAAAAATGCGCTTGACAAGTGCCTGCGGCAATGAAATTGCATACATTTGGCAGGAAAAATTATATTTACGTACGACAGAATGTTTGCGGGTATATTTTACCCTTTTATAAAACTACACAAACAGCGGAGGAACTATGGACAAAAAGGTAACTGTTGTGGGTGCAGGCAATGTGGGCGCAACCGCGGCCCAGAGGCTTGCGGAAAAAAGACTGTGCGACGTGGTGCTCGTGGATATCGCAGAAGGGCTGCCCCAGGGCAAGGCACTGGATCTTGCCGAAGCCGCACCGATTGAAAAACACGATGCGAACCTGACCGGCACAAACGGCTACGAGGAAACCGCGGGGTCGGACATTGTCATAATAACGGCCGGTATTCCCAGAAAGCCCGGCATGAGCCGCGATGATCTGTTAAAAACAAACTCGGACATAATTAAAACCGTGGCAAGCAATATAGCCGAAAAATCACCTGATGCCATCCTGATAATAGTAAGCAACCCTCTTGATGCCATGTGCCACGTGGCCTACGAGGCCTCCGGGTTTGACAAAAAACGGGTTATAGGCATGGCGGGAGTTCTGGATTCAGCCCGGTTCCGTACCTTTATCTCCAGGGAGCTGAATGTATCAGTGGAAAACACCCACGCCTTTGTCCTGGGCGGACACGGAGACACCATGGTTCCTCTTCCCCGTTTTTCAACAGTTGCAGGCATCCCGATAACCGAGCTGCTTTCAAAGGACCGGATCGATTCCCTGGTTGACCGTACACGGACCGGAGGAGCGGAAATCGTGTCGTTGTTAAAAACCGGAAGCGCTTTTTATGCCCCGGCTTCCGCGGCAGTGGAAATGGCTGAAGCAATACTGATGGACAGAAAAAAAATCCTGCCGTGCGCAGTTTATCTTGAAGGTGAATACAAAATCAATGGCCTGTTTATAGGGGTTCCGGTAAAACTGGGAAAAGGCGGAATAGAAGAAATCATCGAAATCACGCTTGCAGACGAAGAGGCAGAGGATCTTCAGAAATCTGCGGACGCTGTACGCTCACTTGTCGATGCAATGGCAAAGCTGCAATAATCACCCCCGCAGGGAAGGCTTTTAAGCCTTCCCTGCAAAAACAGCAGCGGATAAAACATACATAAATGC
>JAWLEU010000239.1:0-3540 GCA_041685965.1 Desulfosalsimonas sp. | reverse complement strand
AGCGGCGAGGAACAGCTCGGCAATCTGGCGCCCGAAGCCTTTGCAATCTGGGAGCCCAAGGACGTTATATCGGGCGATATGATCTGGAGCAAGGTGCACAAAGACGGGTTCGCCATTGCCGTGATTGACTGCACGGGACACGGCGTGCCGGGCGGAGTGATGACAATGGCTGCTGTGTCTTCACTGGACCGGGTGGTCAGCGAAATCGGTTTGATGCAGCCGAGGAAGGTTCTGCAGGAAGTAAGCCGGGTGGTACAGAAAATGCTTTCAAGGCAGGATGTTTCAGGCTTTTCTGAAGACGGGCTGGACATGGGACTGTGCGTGTACAGCAGGTCCGCGGGGACCCTGTATTTTTCAGGCAGCAGACTGAGCCTTTTTTACGGCGATGAACAGGGGATAAGCGAAATCCGAGGCAACAAGCAAAGCCTCGGATACATCTCGTCAAATCCGGATTATCCCTTTGAGACCCATGCAATAATGGTTGAACGTATGACACGTTTTTACCTTGTCACAGACGGCATGCTTGACCAGGTCGGGGAAGAAACCGGCCTGCCCATGGGCAAACAAAGGTTTCTGGGGTTTTTAAACACCATCCAGGACCAGCCCTTGTCCTCGCAGAAGCAGGCGATTTACCAAATGTTTTCGGATTTCAAGGGCAGCGAGGAGCAGCGGGATGATGTCACTGCAGTTGGATTCTGCCTGCAGGCCGGCAACGGAAATCAGAGCTGAAGCCCAACAGGAGGCGGTTGTGAGCGAAGACTCCATATTTTCCAGGGAGGACCGCGTAATCGAAAATGCGGAGGCGGTTGCGGGAAGTGCTGAGTTTAGCGGCAATCCGCTTTTGCAGCCATACCAGGAACTGCTCGGCGAGTATAAAAAGCTTTTCCGCCAGACAAGGCGCCTGGTGAAAATGAGCGACCGGATGCAGAAAAATTTAAACGAGCTCAATGAGGAACTGGAGGCCAACAAGGAGATCCTCTCAAGGATGTCTTACGTGGACGGGCTGACGCAGATCGCAAACAGGCGGAGATTCAACGAATACATTGAAGCCGAGTGGAAGCGGGGCCTCAGAAACGGCAGTCCCCTGGCAATGGTGCTTCTGGACCTGGACCATTTCAAGCCGTACAATGACAACTACGGCCACAGCGCAGGGGACATGTGCCTGGTAGAGGTGGCCGGGGTCCTGTCGGGAACCGTGAAGCGGCCTGGCGATCTGGTGGCACGCTACGGCGGGGAGGAGTTTGCAATACTGCTGCCGGAAACCGATGTGTCCGGCGCAATTACGGTTGCCTCCAAGGCCAGGTTCAACGTGGAGGCAGCAGGGCTGGTCCATGAGTATTCAACAATCGCGGGCGTGGTCACGGTCAGCATCGGCGTGGCCGCCATGTTGCCGGACCGGGCCCGCTATTATCAGGAACTGGTGGACGCGGCGGATCAGCAGCTCTATGCAGCCAAGGAGGCCGGCAGAAATCAGGTTAAAGGAGGGGAAGCGGGAATATGATGGATGAAATCCAGTATTTTTATGAAAAGCTCAAAAAAGAGGGGGTCATTTTCAGCTTCAGCGGGCCGGTTTCCCAGAGTCTCCTCGAAGGGATCGGAGCCACCCTGCGCCAGAAAATGAGCCTGGAGGAAACAAGTACCGGCGTGATCCAGAAGGTATTTTCCATTTTTGTGGAACTCATGCAGAACGTGATCAATTATTCTGCTGAAAGGGGCTCTGCCGGGGCGGAGGAGCCGGATCTGAGCTTCGGGGTCCTGATTATAGGCAGGCGTGGTGATCACTTCTATATCCAGTGCGGCAATTATATCACCGATTCTCAAAAAGGTCCGCTCCGTGAGCAGCTTACCAGGCTCCAGTCCATGGACAAGGACGAGCTGAAAAAATACTACAAGGAGCAGCGGCGCAAAGAAGCGGCAGAAGGCAGCAAGGGCGCCGGGCTCGGCTTTATAGAGATGGCCCGCAGGGCCACGTATCCCATTGAGTTTGATATCCTGCAGAACGGGAACGGAAAAGACTTTTTTGTCGTCAACATTCTGATTTAAAATATGTTAATGCGTTCACAGGAGTTATTGCAAGGAAACAGGGAGTCACTAATGGAAGCTTTTGTTCGCGAGAAGTCGAAATCCACCCCCTGGATAAAGCTGGATCCCGGAGAGAATCACCTGGAAATCCGGGGGGAATCATATCCTGAAAATTCCGCCAATTTTTACGCCCCAATGATGGAATGGCTGGAAAATTACCTTGAAAATCTTTCAGATGAGTCGGTCCGGGTTGACATCGAGCTTATCTATTTTAACAGCAGCAGTTCCAAGGTTTTCATGAACTTTTTTGACATGCTCGAAGATTGCGCGGGCAAGGGCGTGGACGTGGTTGTGAACTGGTTTTACCACCCGGACAATGACACGGCGCTTGAGTGCGGCGAGGAATTCCAGGAAGACATGGAAAAAGTAACATTTAACCTGGTGCAAACTGACGGCGGGTAATGGGTTTCTTCTTACCGGGAGGCTGTATTGAATAACACCTCGCAGGGGCCTGAAAGCCGGGATTCAGCAAGCCTGGTTTCTGATGACGGCTATTATTTTTCTGTTTCCACGGACACGCTTAACCCGGATACAAACACGGGCTTTCCAATCTATCTCAAGCGCGGCAGCCGCTATGTTTTGTATGCATCAGCTCATGACTTGTTTACCCTGGACCTTAAGCAAAGACTGGTGCAAAGCGGAATTGAAACAGTCTATATCCCTTTGGACAACCAGGCCTCCTATGAATCCTATGTAATTGAAAATCTTGAGGACATCTTAAATAACCCGGAAATACCCGATGATGTCCGCACAAAAGTTTTCCTGGACACCACCGCCGGCCAGGTAAAGGAAATCTTTGAGACCCGGACACCCTGCCTGGACAATAAAGTGGTAGACGGCGTACACCATGTTGTAAAATCCAGCCTGTCATTTTTACTGACCCCTGCTGCCATGGAAAACATTCGCAGGTTTCTGTCCCACGATTATCAGACATTTTCCCACAGTGTGCACGTGTTTACCTATACCATGATGCTCATGAACTACATGTCGGAAGACTGGGATGAAGAAACCCTCGTTAATACCGGTGTGGGCGCACTTCTCCATGACATAGGCAAGACAAAGATTCCTGCATCGGTTTTAAATAAACCCGGAAGGCTTGATGATAGTGAGTGGAACCAGATCAAGCAGCATCCCAAACACGGCACGAGCATGTGCACCAATGTCTGGCTTCCGCATATGAGCCTGGACTGTATCAGGTTTCACCATGAAAAATTCGACGGCAGCGGCTATCCTGCAGGTATAAGAAAAGACGAGATACCCGTTCCCGCGCGTGTTATTACCTGCTGCGACGTCTATGACGCAATCACTTCAAAGCGCCCCTACGCGGCGGCAGAGCCCCCTTTTGAAGCCTTAAAGATCATGGGCGAAAAAATGAAGGGATCTTTTGATCCTGATATTTTAAGATCCTTTATACAGCTTCTGGGCCGGATGAGCAAATAGCGTCCGGGACCGGTTTTT
>JAWLEU010000238.1:0-3550 GCA_041685965.1 Desulfosalsimonas sp. | reverse complement strand
CGCCACAGCCGGCCGGTTGCCCTGGCTGCAGGAGGGATCGGGGTGGCGCCCCTGGTTTTTCTGGCTGACAGGCTCAGGCAGGCAGGCACGGGTATGGATCTTGTAACTGTATTTTTAGGCGGACGCACAAAAGCAGACATTCTCTGCAAAGACATATTTGCAGATCTCGGCGCCGACATCCGCGTTGTCACGGAAGACGGATCAGCAGGGCAGCAGGGTCTTGTCACAGACCCGGTGCAGGCCTGGATGGATGAAAGCAGCCCTGCAATGATTTATGCCTGCGGGCCTGATCCGATGCTGAAAGCTGTGGGCGAAATGGCTGCGTCCCGGGACATTTACTGCGAGGTATCCATTGAAACGCTCATGGCGTGCGGCCTGGGCGTGTGCATGGGATGCGCGGTACACACAAAGGATGCGGGCGAGGGATACAGGCATGTCTGCAAAAACGGGCCTGTATTTGACTCAAAGGTTCTTGCCTGAAAAAGGGAGACGCATAAATGGGCGATGATTACCGCCTTACATCTAAAACCAGGGCTTCGGGGTGAGCCGCCAAGCTGGGTCCGGGGGTCCTGGACAGGGTGGTGGCAAGGCTGCCTGTAAAGTCGCACCCAGACCTTCTGGTGGGCATGGAAAGCTCGGATGATGCAGGTGTATACAGAATCAACGAAAACACCGCAATTATTCAGTCGCTTGACTTTTTTACCCCCATAGTTGACTCGCCCTATGATTTCGGAAGGATTGCCGCTGCAAACGCACTGAGCGACATCTATGCAATGGGAGGGCAGCCGGTTACTGCAATGAATATAGTGTGCTTTCCTGCCGACGATCTGCCGGAAACCGTTTTAAAACAAACCCTGGAAGGCGGGCTGGCCAAGATCAATGAATCAGGGGCCCTGCTCGTGGGAGGCCACAGCGTTGATGACGCAGAGTTCAAGTACGGTTTGTCCGTTACCGGAATTGTGCATCCTGAAAAAATACTTACCAACTGCGGGGCCAAAACAGGTGACATTCTAATTCTGACCAAGCCTTTGGGGCTGGGGGTGCTTGCCACTGCGGTCAAGGGCGGCATCGCGGATGAGGCGGCACTGGAAAAAATGGTGGAAACATCGGCACAGTTAAACCGAAAGGCAGCGGAGATCTGCTGCAGGTTTTCGCCCACGGCCTGCACTGACATCACCGGATTCGGCCTTGCGGGGCACATCTTTGAAATGGCCCGGGCCGGGAAAAAACAGATAAACCTGGATGCCAAAAGCGTTCCCGTGATCCCCAAAGTACTTGAATACGGGGCCATGGGCATGTTTCCCGCAGGCGCCTACACAAACAAAAATCATTTCTCCGACGAGGTCCAAATAGACGGCTCGTTAGATGATATACTGGCGGACCTGATGTTTGATCCCCAGACCTCAGGAGGTCTTGCAGTCGCACTTGATCCCGGCCAGGTTGAAGAATGCCTTTCAGTAATGCGAAATGCGGGCATAGATGCCGCAATTATCGGCGAGATAAGCGGTCACGATTCATGCGGGCAGGTACTTATCAGATAGGCGTGTACCTGAGATTCATCCACCCATCCACTGCGGGCGGGTGACATAGAGCCTGGAATCTATAAGGCCTTCCTCCCGGTATTTGCTTGCCTCCAGGTACTGCGGGTCTCTTATCATCTCCACAAAAGCAGACCTTGACGGATATTCCACAAGCAGCACCGCATCCCAGTAATCATCGCCTATAAAGGTCATCACCCCGTTGCCGTAATATATAACCCTGGCTCCGATTTTTGTTATTATCGGGTAAATCATCTGTGAATATTTTTCGTAAAGAGCCTCGCCTCCCTCGGGCTTGAAGCGAAGAAGATTTACCATCACCAGTTCGCCGTGATTCGACACGGCCTGGATGTTTTGAAATTGTTCCTCTGTGGGAAGGATAGTTGGCACTAGCCACCTCCTCTGATCTGTTTCCGCATGACACCGGCCTGACCGGATATGCTGTCAGACTTTTTTAACCATACAACAAGACCAGAAGTCAAATAAAACAAACAGCGGCTCTGCCTAATCCTCCAGGGGCTCAAAGTATTCTTTTTCCGCGGCACACTTGGGGCACAACCAGCCCTCAGGAAGATCATCAAACGTTGTTCCCCCGGTGATACCTGCCTGGTCGTCTCCTTCTTCAGGATCATATACATAACCGCACGGGCATTCGTATTTCATTTGTCTTGTCTCCTGTAATTTTGTTTTTCCAGTCCCATGAGCAGCAAAGCCCCGGCACTTGACCGCGGCACCCATTTTGTACTTACCTTTACAAATGTATTTCCAGGCTTAAAGGTGTCAAGTAAATTAAACCTGCCCCTACCTGTCAGCGTGGTTTTCGGGCCCTGTTGCGCACCCTTTTTTCATGATGGAACAGTGTTGCAGCAATTACCGGTATCAGTATCAGTATCGGGATCGGGATCGGGATCGGGAGCTGAAATTGCTGCTTTGTTTTTGCATAAACCCGCAATTCCGATTATAATTTCAAAAATATACCGAGTTGTTTATATCAGCCGTTCACAGCCCAACCACGAAGGCAGAATTTTTATGCCGCCGGATAACGTAGTTTTTGCTTTTTCACTTACCCTGCTTGCCGGCCTTGCCACAGGCATAGGCAGTGCTCTCGCCTTTTTTGCAAAAACTACCAACACCAGGTTTCTGTCTGTCTCTCTTGGATTTTCAGCAGGTGTGATGATCTATGTCTCCATGATAGAAATCTTTTTCAAGGCAAAAGACTCCCTCTCGCAGGTTTTAGGAGACAGCAGAGGATACCAGGCAACCACACTGGCTTTTTTTATCGGCATTCTGGTAATCGCGGTAATTGACAGGCTTGTTCCCTCATTTGAAAACCCTCATGAAGTCCGCAATGTAGAAGACCTTGAAAATGCCGGGGCAGTAAGCGACAAAAACAGCCTTCTTAGAATGGGAATGCTTTCCGCACTTGCCATCGGAATCCATAATTTCCCTGAAGGCCTTGCCACATTTACCACTGCCATGCGCGATCCTGCCCTGGGAGTCAGCATTGCAGTGGCCATTGCCATCCACAACATTCCTGAGGGAATAGCAGTTTCCGTGCCCATATACTACGCCACGGGAAGCAAAAAAAAAGCCTTTACCCTGTCATTTCTGTCAGGAGTCTCCGAACCCGTCGGCGCCCTTGTCGGGTATTTCATCCTGATCAATATCTTCAACGACGTTGTTTACGGAATGCTGTTTGCCTCTGTGGCCGGTATCATGGTATTTATCTCAATTGACGAACTTCTGCCTTCAGCTGAAAAATACGGGGAACATCACCTGTGTATTTACGGCCTTGTGGCCGGAATGGCGGTTATGGCGGTCAGCCTGCTGCTTTTTGCATGAGCCGGATACTGCAATTTTTTACGCTAACGTCAAATTTGATACACTCGTAAAAAGTTAGTTTTTAGATGGTACCGTAAAAAGTTTAAGATCAAGGCTTGCGCGATTCCGAAGAATGCAGCGTACTTAGCTGTACGTGAAATTCTGAGGAATCGCGCGTAACGCAGATATTG
>JAWLEU010000237.1:0-3597 GCA_041685965.1 Desulfosalsimonas sp. | reverse complement strand
CGCGTGAACCATTTTCAGAAAAAACAGATCCTGGCCGAATTCGAAGGCCTTATGGATGCGATTGCAGAAGTGGGAGTATAAGACTTCAGTATTTTGATCAAAAAAACAAAACGGGAAACAAACCATGGAAGACTCATTCGAACCGGTAGTAGTCGCTTTTGTCTGCAACTGGTGCACCTACACCGCAGCCGACCTTGCAGGCACATCCAGGCTCGGCTACCCTGTTAACATCCGTCTGATAAGGGTCATGTGCACAGGCATGGTTGACACCCAGTACATTATAAGGGCCTTTTTAGAAGGCGTGGACGGTGTCCTGGTTTCCGGCTGCCATCCCGGCGACTGCCACTACATTAACGGCAACTTCAAAGCCAGGCGGCGCATTAAACTTTTAAAGACCATCCTGCCCGGCTTCGGAATAGAGCCCGGGCGGCTGGGTCTGACCTGGATCGGGGCCAGCGACGGCATCGAATTTGCCGAAACCATGAATTCGCTGGTGGATCAGATAAAGTCCCTCGGTCCCAGTCCGGCCCGCCTGCAGATGACGAGTTAAGGGAGACAAGGTATGCCTCAAACCGCTGATATTGAAATAAAGGAAAACAGCCTTTCAAAAACCCTTGAAAGTTTTCTGGCACGCCTTCTGGAAAGCGGGCAGGCTGACGCGGTTTTTGTACAGCAACGACGCGCTGAAGACTCCATGATCATGCCGGTGCTCATAAGCAGACCTGACCAGCTCACAGGTATTGAACCGGTGTCTCCCGCATTTGCGGTCAACAACGCCCGTCTTGTCTCCAGACTCACAAAAGGGAAGCCGGGCGGTACAGTCGCAGCTGTGCTCCGTCCGTGCGAAATCCGGGCATTTATAGAACTGGTAAAGCTAAACCAGGCAGGTACCGGAGATCTGACAATAATTGGAACCGACTGTCCGGGCGCCATGCAAAACAGCGATTTCTTCGCGTTCATGGAGAAACACGGGCAGGACGCGACAGATGCATTCATCAAGTCCTCTTTTCCGGAAAACGCAGAACCCGCTGACTGCCGGGAACTGGCTCCTGCCTGCCGCACCTGCACACAGCCCACACCCGAAGGAGCCGACCTTGCAGTTGGTCTTTTCGGCCTTCTGCCGGGCGGCAGAATACAGGTATATGCCCGGACCGCCGGGGGCGAAAAGCTCCTGGAGTCCCTTGGACTTGAAGCATCTGAACCCGAGCCCGGGCGGGAGGAAGCGGTTAAAAACCTTGTTTCCCGAAGAGCCGAAGCCCGCACGGAAATGACTGAAAGGACCCGCGAGGCCACAGACACATTTGAAAAGCTTGAACAGTATTTCTCCAGGTGCATTAACTGCTACAACTGCCGAAAAGCCTGCCCTGTCTGCTACTGCAGGCAGTGTGTGTTTGACACTGACGTCTGCGAGCATGAGCCCGCCGGATACATGAAACGGGCCGGACGAAAGGGCGGTCTTAAAATGCCCGAAGATACCCTGTTTTATCATCTCACCAGGATGGCGCACATGAGCACCGCATGCGTGGGCTGCGGCCAGTGCTCAAACGCATGCCCCAGCAGTATCCCGGTATCAGAGCTATTTGTATCTGTTGCGGAAAAAGCCCAGGCAGCCTTTGACTACAGTGCCGGCAGAAGCCTTGACGAGCCTCCGCCCCTTTCCGTGTTTTTCGAGGATGAATTCACAGAAGTGGTGGGCATCAAGGATAGGGGGTGAAAAAAATCGGAGGGTTTATGACGCAGAAGAAAGGAAAAGCCCTTGTGGTGGGGGCCGGAATAAGCGGGATGCGTGCGGCGATAGATCTTGCAGAATGCGGCTATGCGGTTATCCTCATCGACCAGAAAGCACGCTTAGGAGGTGTTTCAGGCGGCCTGGACCGGCAGTTTCCCTCGGACGGCTGCGGCATGTGCAGGATGATACCCCACTCCGACCCTGAACATGCAATCCAGCAATGCATGAAAAAGGGACTGAGCCACGAAAACATCTCTGTGATGCTCCAGACCGGCGTGGCTTCAGTTGAAGGCGAGGCAGGGTCTTTCAGGGTTGCCCTTCTGCAGCACCCCAATCCAGTGGATCAGGAGTGCTGCACGGGATGCGGGCTCTGCATACCGGCCTGCCCGGTTGAAATGCCGGATCTTTTCAACGCAGGTACTAAAACGAAAAAGGCAATAGGTCCTCCCTCCCCTTACACTCCCCGGGGCCCTTATTACATAGACACCGAAGCCTGCACCAGGTGCGGGGCATGCATTGAGGTCTGCCCCACCGGCGCCATTATCATGCCTGATGAGGACCGCAGCTCATTTACAGTCCTGGTGGTGGACGACGAGCAGATCATCCGGGACTCGCTCAGGGAATGGCTTGGCGAGGAAGGCGGGTTTTCAGTGGTAACCGCAAAATCAGGGCAGGAGGCACTTGAGCTGATCAGGGACAGGCAGGTGGACCTGATGCTCGCAGACATCAAGATGCCGGGCATGGACGGCATAGAACTGCTCGACAGCGCACTGCAGATAAACCCGGATCTTGCGGTAATGATGATCACAGCATATGCCACGGTCGACACGGCAGTCGAGGCAATGAAACTAGGGGCCGTGGATTACCTTGTAAAGCCCTTTGATCCTGACAGCCTTCTGCCGAAGATCGCAGGGATGTTCTACGAGCTCACCCTGCCCCCCGGCCCGGAAACCGAGGTGGGAGCGATTATTCTTGCCTGCGGCACCGGGGAATACGACCCTGCAGAGGGCAAAAATCCCTTCGGTTACAAAGTGCTGGCAGACGTGGTCACAGGCATTGAATTCGAAAGGATCTTAAGCCCGGCAGGGCCGAATGAAGGCCGCCTGGAGCGACCGTCTGACGGGCGAGGGGTGACCCGGATCGCGTGGGTCCTGTGCGTGGGTTCAAGAGACATACAGGAAAACGCTGACTTCTGCTCAGGAGTGTGCTGTATGTATGCACTCAAGCAGGCGCGAATGGTCAAAAAAGCTGCTAAGGCAAAGGGCGCAAAAGTCGATTGCGTGATCTATTACATGGACATGCGCACCTTTGCAAAAAATTACCAGCAATACAAAGACGATGCTGAAGCCGAAGGCGTGCGCTGCGTTAGAAGCCGGGTTCATTCGATTACAATGGACGCGGAAACCGGGGATCTTTGCATACGCGGGGCTGACCAGTCAGGAATGATACGAAATGACTGCTATGACATGGCAGTGCTTGCAACCGGGCAGAGGCCGGCTGCACAAACAGACGAGCTGGCTGAAATGCTGGGACTGGAAAAAAACCCCTGGGGCTTTGTCGCCCCCCGAGATTTTTCCGAAACCATGACTTCTACAGAGGGCGTGCTTGCAGCAGGAAGCGTAACGGGCAGAAAAGACATAAGTGATTCCGTCATTTCAGGCAGTTCAGCCGCTCTTGGAGCCTCGCGCATCCTTCACCGCGCAGGGGGCGGATTAAGGGAGATTTCTGAACAAACCGATTCCGCACAAGACATTTCGCGGGACCCTCCTGAGATATTTGCGGCAGTCTGCACCTGCGGCAACGCACTTTCCGGTATTGCGGATTCAAACCTGGTCTCGGGCGAATCCCTCTTTGATCCCTCGGTCTGC
>JAWLEU010000236.1:0-3638 GCA_041685965.1 Desulfosalsimonas sp. | reverse complement strand
GCTGGTCGGCACAAGCAAGACATCATGGGAGGATGCCGTGAAAAACGCAGTGGAGACAGCCTCCAAATCACTGCGCGACACCCGCGTTGCTGAAGTAAAGGACCTTGATGTAAAGATAGAAGATGGTAAAGTGTCGTTGTTCCGGGCGGTTGTAAAGCTATCCTTCAAGTACAAATCAGAATAATAGCCTTAAAGATTTTGAGTTTACTGACAAATTGCACCTGTCACCCGGACAGGTGCAATTTGTCAATATCTGGTCAACTTGCTTCAGTCGCGCGCGGCTTCCAGTTCTTCTTCTATGATTCCCCGGAACATATCAGTTTTGTACGCATTGCCGGACAGTGGCTCTGCATCTGCAACAGCTGCATTGGCAGCCTGGCTTATTGTTGAGCCGTCTAATTTTTTGCCGGTTATCACGGATTCAGCCTCCCGGCTTCTCCAGGGTACCGGGGCCGCGCCTGACAACACAACGCGGGCTTTTTTCACTGTGTCGCCGTCCATTTCAAGTGCGAGCGCCACGCCTGCAAGGGCAAAATCCCAGGCCCTTCTGGCCCTTATCTTTCTATACGAGGAGTAAAGTGTTTCCGCAGGCTCAGGGATCTCGACGTGCGTTATTATTTCAGCTTCCCCGAGCACGGTTTCGGCTGTAACATCTTTTGCAGGCCGCACGTGCAGTTCTTCAACCGGTACCTTCCTGCTGCCTTCAGGACCGGCTGCCCTGACTCTTGCATTCAGTGCGACCAGCACAGGAGCAGTGTCAGAAGGGTGTGTTGCGTAGCATATGCCGTCGTGGCCCAAGATTGCATGAAACTGGTTTTCTCCTTGAGCTGCGGAGCAGATGCCGCCGCCTTTTCTCAGGCACTCGAATTCGCCCCTGTAATACCAGCACCTTGGTTTCTGACAAAGATTTCCGCCCAAAGTCCCCTGGTTGCGGAGCTGGGGGCTGGCAACCTCGGATGCGCCCCTGGCAAGGCCCGGGTATTTTTTTTGTATCACAGGGCTTTGCGAGACTTCAGTGATCGTGGTCAGGGCGCCTATGACCACCCCCCCGCCGGAGGTTTCCCTGATTCCGTGCAGATCTTTTATGCTGCTTATGCTCACCACCCTGTCTGCGTCAATGATATGTTCCCGCAGGCATCCAAGCAGGTCTGTTCCGCCCGCGTGAACCGCGGCCGCCTTTTGATTTAGCTGTTTCACCGCTTCTTCGATATTGTCCGGCCTGACGTAGGAAAACTGAGGCAGCATGACTTAACCCTCCTTTTGGGCAGAAAACTTGCGGCACATGGCAATGGGGTTTACCGGTGTTTTGTAAAACCGGATGCCTGTGGCCATATATATTGCGTTTGCGATCGCGCCTGCGGTTGGAATTGTCACGGGTTCCCCCAGGCCCTTTGCGCCGGTGTTGTTTGCCTCCGGATCATCTATTTCAACCGGAATGCTGCTCATGTCAACGGGTATGTCAAGGGCAGTGGGCAGCTTGTAGTCATGCCAGTTCCGGTTGCACATCTTTCCGGTCTGATTTTCGTCAAGCTGCCTGAATTCAGTGAGCCCGAAACCGATTCCCATGACTATCCCTCCGAACACCTGGTTGTCATAGGTAAGCCGGTTCATAACCCGGCCGCTTTCGTTTGTCCCGAGAAACCGCAGTACCCTTATCTCCCCGGACTTTGTGTTTACCTCCACTTCGCAGAACTGCGCGGCAAATGGGTTGACACTCTTGTTTTCCGGATTGGGCCCCCTGTAGCCGGTGCCCGACACCTCTCCCTGTTTTTTAAGTTTGCTGATTTCCTTGATTTTTATGGATTTTTGCGAGTCCTGTTTTAAGGCGATGCTTTTGCCAAGGTATTGGAGATCTTCGGGTTTCGCATCCAGGTCCCCGGCAGCCATTTCAAGAAGCTTGCGCTTTAGATCAATGGCTGCATTGCGCACAGTAGGGGCTTCGGTGGGAACCGTCTTGCTTCCCCCGCTGGGGGTGGCATACCGGGTGGTTGCAGTATCCGCGTGTTCTATCTGGATCGTTTCCGGTTCAATGCCGAGTTCTTCTGCAGCCACCTGGGCCATGACTGTCTTGGTGCCGGTGCCTATATCACTGGCCCCCATGTTTAGATTCACTGATCCGTCCTTGTAGATTTTTACCACAACAGTGGAAGGCGGACCTCCTCCGCCTACAAACCATACGCAGGCACCCATTCCGATGCCTTTTTTTATAACTTTATTTTCCCTGTTGTGCCGGCGAACCCGGTCCAGTGACCCGGTCCAGTCAAAAGCTTCTGCTCCTTTTTCAATGCATTGCTTCAGGCCCGTGGTGGTATATTCCGGGCTTCCTTCACGGCCCTGGCTGACAGCAGGGATATTTTTAAGGCGCAGCTCTACCGGATCCATGTCAATTTTTTCCGCCAGAGAGTCCATCATCTGTTCCAGGGCCCAGGAACCCTGGGGATGGCCCGGCGCCCTGAAAGGCCTTGCAGGGCCTGAGTTTATGTAGACGTCATTGGCAGCGGTCCTGACGTTGTCGCATGTGTAAAGATCCCGGATCAGCCAGTCTATCAGAGCAGAGCCTCCTGCCGGGTAGGCGCCGCTTGCGCCAGTGCACTCGAAATCCAGGGCCGTCAGGGTGCCGTCCTTTTTTACCCCTGCCTTGATCTTCATGGTGCTTGCCGGCCGGTTACCCACGCAAAGGAAGGTTTCTTCCCTGGTAAGAAGCATTTTTACCGGCCTGCCGGTTTTTCTGGCAAGCAGCACTGCAATGGCGGTATATTTTCCCGGTGCAAGCTTGCTGCCGAATCCGCCACCCATGTAATTGCCTGACACCCGGATCTTGGACAGCGGAATTCCCAGTACATCTGCAATTTCAGACTGTATTGCATACACTCCCTGGCTGGATTCCCAGATGGTAAGCCGGTCGCCTTCCCAGTTGGCCACGCATCCGTGCAGCTCCATGGGGGTGTGCACCTCGCAGGCGGTTTCGTACTCCTGTTCGAGCACAACATCAGCCTGGTCGAATCCCCTGCTGATATCGCCCCGCTCAGAAGTGCTTTTGTCAACCAGGTTCCCGTCCTTGTGGACCTTGTGCGCCGAGTCATCAAGGGCTTTTTTTACATCCGCGGTAAATGAAAGAACCTCGTAGTCAACCTCGACAGCCCGTGCCGCGTCATTGGCTTGATACCAGGAATCGGCAGCTACTGCGGCCACGGTATCTCCCTCGAAGCGGATCTCCGGATCAAACAACCGTGTCTGCGTACCCTGGTATCCCCACTTGACGCCTTTTGCCTCCTTTGAATCGCCTGTGAGAACCGCCCTTACACCGGGCATCTTTTCCGCCTTTGAGGTATCAACTGATTTTACCCGTGCGCTTGGGTGAGGGCAGCGCACCACAGCTGCGTAGATCATATTGGGCAGTTTCATGTCAGCAGGATAAACCGCGGTGCCGCTGACGCGCTCATAGGCATCAACCCTGGTCAGGCGTTTTCCCACCACGTCTGTTTTTTCCCAGAAGTCAGGTTCTTGTCCCTGTTCCGGCGTTTCCGGAACAGGCAGTCCCTCGGTGTAATATATACCGTCGCTGTTTGACATGCCCCCTCCTAGCCTTTGTTTTTCAATCCGGCTGCCTTTTTAGCAGCCTGGAAAATGTGGGTGTA
>JAWLEU010000235.1:0-3679 GCA_041685965.1 Desulfosalsimonas sp. | reverse complement strand
GCCTGTAACCCTTATTATTGAAAGCAGACCCGGCTCCTGACAGCCTCATCAAAAAGAACATATCATGATGAAACACTTTTTTTTTGCAGCTGCCGTGTGCGCGGCCGCGGTGATGGCTTTACTGCCGGCCCCGGCATCGTGCGATCCCTGGCAGGAAGTGACTTCCATGCTGGGCGAACGTGACGCCGCAATTGTCACCTCGCCTGACAATGAAATTTTGTTTGCCTGCAGCCCTGAAAAAAACCTTGTCCCTGCCTCCACCCTTAAACTCTTAACAGCCCTGGTTTCATTTCACCACCTCGGGCCTGATTTCAGGTTTAAAACCGAGTTTTACCTCGATTCAGAACGCAGCCTTGTCATCAAGGGCTACGGAGACCCCATGCTTGTTTCGGAAGAAGTTGAAAAAATTGCACAAACCCTTGCAGAACAAATAGATGAAACAAGCGGCATCGTGCTCGATGATTCTCAATTTTCGCAAAACAATATCCCGGGTACGTCCGCGGGCTCGCTTCAGCCCTATGACGCCCCGACAGGCGCGCTTTGCGTGAACTTCAACACGGTTAACGTCAAAAAAACAAAAACCGGATACATAAGTGCCGAGCCCCAGACCCCCCTTCTGCCGAGCGTTTTAAAAAAAATCAGGGGCAAAAACGTATCCGGGCAGAGAATACTTCTTTCATCGCACAACAATGAAAACCTTATATATGCGGGCGAGCTTTTTGCATATTTTCTCGCTAAAAACGGCGTTCAGATCTCAGGGAAGATAAGGGCCGGCAGGGCGGATACACACAATGACCGGCTGATTTACACGCATCGCTCGAATTTTTCCCTCAGGGAAACAGCGGGCCTTCTAATGGAGCATTCAAACAATTTCATCGCCAACCAGATACTTGCCGCAGCGGGCGCAGAAGCATACGGTCCGCCTGCAACCCTGGAAAAGGGAGTTCGCGCAGCAGTTGCCTACGCAGGGCAAAAACTGGGGATTTCACCCCGCGTGGTCGAAGGATCAGGCATATCCAGGCTAAACCGCATGAGCGCGGAAATGTTTGTGCCGGTGCTTGATGCATTCAAGCCGCATTATACCCTGCTGCCTGAAGATAACGGGATTTACTGCAAGACCGGTACCCTGGACGGAATAAGAAACAGGGCAGGATACATAAAAAAAAACGGAAAGCTTTACGGATTTGCCGTGCTCATAAACACACCCGGAAAAACCGCACAGCCGGTTGTAAAAAAAATAGCCTCAGTTTTAAGGAAGCAGGAATAGTTACAGAGACTTAGTGCTATGATTCGTAAGTTCGGTGACGTATTTTCTTGGTCTTATCAAACCAATGAAGGAAGCTTTGACTTGATAAATCCGAAATTCGAATATCGAAATTCGAAACAAATTCAAAATTCTAATAAGGACATAATGTCCGAAACATAGAGAAAACTCCTCTGCTGGCTCAATTCAATTGGGGTGGGATTCCGCTGGTTTTGTTTTATATTTTGGTCATTCGTGCTTGTTTCGTGCTTCGTGCTTCGAATTTCGAATTTTTCAGCGTCACTTCAAATCCCAATAGTGAACATGCTGTCGAGATTTTAATGTCACTGTATTTATGACTGCATGTACTTAGAGGTTCGGTTCCTTTCCGCTTGTGATAAACGCGTATGCATTGTGGTTGTGAATTGATTCGTAGTTTTCCACTCCCACTGCAAACCAGGTGATGTTTTCGTCAGCCTCAAGCTCAAGCGCGATGTCGCGGACAATGTCTTCCACGAACTTGGGATTGGAAAAGCCCTTCTCGGTTACGTATTTTTCATCCGAGCGCTTGAGAACCGAATATACATCGCAGGATGCGGTGTTTTCAACCAGCTCGATCATGTCCTCGATCCATATGAACTTATTAAACCTGGTGCTCAGATAGACCTTGCCCCTCTGGTTGTGCGCACCGCACTCGCTGATTTCCTTTGAACAAGGACAGACCGAGGTAATCGGCACCACGACCTCTGATACCAGATCCACCTTGCACTTGGAATTCACGGATCCGATAAATCTGCAGGTGTAGTCCATGAGACCCGGAGAGCCTGTTACAGGAGCCTGCTTTTCCATGAAAAAAGGAAACGTAACCTCTATGTGCGCTGATTCCGCGTTAAGATGGGATTTCATGCGGGTGAGTATGTCTGAAAACGTCTTTAGCGACAGCTCGGGGCGAAACAGGTGGAGCAGCTCCACGAAGCGGCTCATGTGGGTTCCCTTGCATTCGTGGGGAAGGTCCACGTACATGTTTATGGAGGCAACCGTGTACTGGTTGCCCTTGTTTCTGTCCAGAACGGTTACAGGGTACCTCAGCCCCTTTATCCCCACCTTGTTTATGGGAATATTGCGGTAATCGCGCTCGCTCTGGACGTCCTTCATGGTCCTTTGTATCCTCAGGCGCCGCAGTTCAGCCTCGGTGTCATCTCCGATCATTTTAGTCAAAACCGTTTATTTCCCGTCTTATGGGTCTTTTGCAGTCAGTCCCGCCGGCTTTCCTGCTTTAGCATGTAATCCATATTAACGTGGCTCATGGACCGGAAAATATTGTTCTTGATCTTCTGCTTGCCCCGGGTCAGTGTGCTGACAAGGTGCTTGATTTCTTTTCTCTTGGAATCGTCTGCAGAGGGACAGGGGTTTTTAAATCCGGGAAACCCGGCATCCGCCGCGAATCTTCGAATCCTGTCTTCATCCACGTATGCAAGCGGCCTGATCATTGTAAAACGTCCCTGAAACATCTGCTGGGAAGGGCTCATGGTACTCATCACCCCGGTATAGCACATGTTTATAAAAAGGGTTTCAATGATGTCGTCCTTGTGATGCCCCAGAGCTATTTTGCCGCAGCCGAGTTCGTCGGCAACTTCAAAGATCCTTTTCCTGCGCATCCTTGCACACATAAAACACGGATTTTCCATGTTTTTTTCGCTGTGGGCAAAGGGTCCGTTGTTGGTGTACTCCACGCGCAGCCCAAGGCCGCGGTCACTGCACCATTGCGCCAGCTCGGATGCAAAGCTATCCTCAAAACCGGGGTCTACGTATACGGCATGCAGCTCGTAGCTTATGGGAATGCGCAGCAGACGCTCTGAAAGCATCCACAGCAGGGTCATGCTGTCTTTTCCGCCTGAAACCGCCACAAGTATACGATCATCCGGGGAAATCATTCCGTATTGATGAATGGCCCGGCCCATGTCCCGGTTAACCGCCTTGTAATTGTAATCCGACATCCTGGACAAAACCCGTTTGCTCTAAGAGGCGGACTCTGCTCCGCTTTCCTGCTCCTGCCCGGCTTCGCCCGGGCCTTCTTCCTGATAGTCGGTGTAATGCTGGGTCACGAAAACCTTGCCGGCAGCGATTTCCCTAAGGGCCGCCACAATATCTTCGTTTTCAGGTGCATGCACAAGCCTGTCAGCACCCTCGCGCAGCTGGCGCACGCGCTTGGCTGCAGCGTGGACCAGAAAGAAACGATTGGGAATGCGCTTTAAGCAGTCTTCCACGGTAACCCGTGCCATTTTCTCAAACCTCCGGTTTTATAAAACTTTTATTTATTGATAGAATCGTAAAAATTAAGTTTTTAGATGGCGCCGTAAAAAGTTTAAGATCAAGGCTTGCGCGATTCCGAAGAATGCAGCGTACTTAGCCGTACGTGAAATTCTGAGGAATCGC
>JAWLEU010000234.1:0-3694 GCA_041685965.1 Desulfosalsimonas sp. | reverse complement strand
TCCGGATATAATGTAATAAAACGAATAACTTTTTTTCGTTTCCGAAAATTTTTTGATGACAACTAATATAATTGATGCTACTTGTTAAATTATTGTTCATTCGAATCATATTCAGAATAACACTGCCGGGATATTTTCACAACACAAAACCCGGTCCGGACAAGCCGGGATAATGCCGCGGGGTTAAAAAAATGCGGCAAGGAGGCCTGATGCAGACCCAGGTGCTTATAATCGGTGCAGGCGCCACCGGCACCTGCCTGGCCAGAGACCTTTCCCTGCGGGGCGTATCGTGCACTGTTGTCGAGAAAAAAGACATCAATGCCGGTGCCTCCGGAGCCAATCACGGCCTTCTGCACAGCGGCGCCCGCTATATTGCCTCTGATCCGCCTTCTGCAAGGGAATGCCACGACGAAAACCTTCTGATAAAAAGCCTTGCACCTCACTGCATAGAAGACACGGGCGGTATTTTCGTGGCTGTAGAAGGAGACGATGAAAAATACATCTCCGATTTTCCGGAATCCTGCCGGAAATGCGGAATCCCGGTAAAAGCCATAGACCCCGCCGAAGCCCGCAGGATTGAGCCGGCCCTTTCGCCCCGGGTCAAAGCGGCCTTTGCAGTGGATGACGCCACCATAGACCCCTTCAGGTTTTCACTGGACAATATAGCCTTCGCAAGGCAGCACGGCTGCTGCCTGCTGCGCTACAGCCGTGTCACTGGTTTTGAGACAAGCCGCGGACTAATCCGGCGCACCATGGTAACAGACGAGCTCACAGGCCGCAAAACCGGGATTGAAGCAGAAATCGTTGTCAACGCAGCCGGGGCCTGGACTGATATAATTGCCGGACTTGCGGGGGCCTGCATGGAAATGCGTTATTCCAAGGGAAGCCTTCTGGTGACCCAGACCCGTATAACAGGCAATGTTGTAAACCGCCTGCGAATGCCCACCGACGGTGATATCCTGGTGCCGGGAGGTACGGTCTCGATACTTGGAACCACCTCAGAGCGTGTTAAATCCCCTGATGAAATTTATCCCGAAACACACGAAATAGACTCGATTATCAACGAGGGGGCGGCCATGATACCCGAGCTGGCAGCCACAAGATACATACGCGCATACTGCGGCGTCCGCCCCCTGCCCGCCGGAAAAGACGCGAAAAGCAGGGACGAAAACGACCGGGCCGCAAGCCGCGGATATGAACTCATCGACCACGCCCGGCAGCCCGAGGAAATCGGCAATCTTATAACAATTACCGGCGGCAAGCTTACCACCTCAAGGCTCATGGCTGAAAAAACCGCAGACATGGTCTGCGAAAGGCTCCGCGTAAACGAGCCCTGCCGCACCCGCAGCGAACCGCTTTCAGACACGGTTGATGCGAAATGGACAGAGCCCGGCCTTGCTCCAGATATCTGGCTGAAAAAAAGACCGGTTTCCGACATGCTGTTGTGCGAATGCGAAATGGTGCCTCAAAGCGTTGTAAAGGATATTGCAGGCTTAATCCGGCGGCAGGACGGGCGCCCGGGGCTCAAAGACATCGCCCTGCGAAGCCGGATTGGCAAGGGGCCCTGCCAGGGAACCTTCTGCAGCCAGCGCACGGTTGCCTACCTTTATGATCAGGGCTACTTAGACAACAAGGAGGGCGCAGATGAACTGAGGGGGTTTTTAAGGGAACGCTGGCGGGGCCAGCAGCCCCTGCTGTGGAACAACTCCCTGGCTCAGGCCGAACTGCTGGAAGCTATGCATTGCGGTCTTTTTTCGATTGAGCTTTAATGCGGCGCGGATAAAAACTTTTAATACATTTGTGTTTCAAGTGAAAAGCTCATGAAAAACCTTGAAACCGACATCAACTGCGATTTAATGATTATCGGGACCGGCATGGCCGGAATGGCAGCCGCCCTGTTTGCAGCACAATCCGGCATTGATTCCTGCCAGGCGGGGGCTGCAGGACAGCTCGGCTTTGCAAGCGGCCTTATAGACGTGCTGGGCATACACCCGGTTAAAAAGGGGCGGGTCGCGGAAAATCCCTGGCAGGCAATCGAAAATCTTCACAGTGACAACCCCTGGCACCCTTATGCCCGCATGGAAATTTCAGAAATAAAAACCGCGGTCAAAACCGTGCTGGCTTTTCTGGAAGATCATGGCTATCCGCATGTGTTCCATGAAGAAAAAAACATGACCATGCCGACCGCTGCAGGCACCCTTAAGCCTTCATACGCAGTCCCCCATACCATGGCCGCGGGGCCGGCCTCGCTGTCACGACAGGAGCCGTGCCTGCTGGTGGACTTCAGTGGCCTGCAGGGATTCAGCAGCCGCCAGATAGCAGCCGGACTGGCTGATTCATGGCCGAAACTGCGCCCTGTTCAAATCAGTTTTCCCGGCGCCTCCGGAGAGCTGCATTCAGAACGCATGGCCCGCGCACTGGAAGCCCGTCAAAACCGCGAAAAACTCACAGAGGCAGTTTCTTTACATCTCGGAGATGCCAGGTCAGTGGCCCTTCCCGCAGTGCTGGGCATTTCCCGGACCCTGGAAGTTGCAGGGGATATAGCGCGCGGCCTGGGAGTCCCTGTATTTGAAATACCAACCATGGTGCCTGGTGTTACCGGACTCCGCCTGAGGGAAAAATTCGAACATAACCTGCCTTCAATGGGCATACGCCAGTTTCTGCAGCAAACAGTGCTCGAGGTGCACGGAAGAACCGGGAAACGTTGGAAGCTGGAAGTCGGAAACATCACCTCTTCGTGCATGATTTATGCGAGGGCGGTCATCTTGTGCAGCGGCCGTTTTATGGGCGGGGGACTTCATGCTGACAGGCACGGTATAAAGGAAACAGTTTTCGGCCTTCCCGTGGCGCAGCCGCCTGACCGTGCATCCTGGCACCACAGGGATCTTCTGCATCCCGGCGGGCACCCGGTAAACCGCGCGGGCCTTGCCGTGGACGAAAAATTCAGGCCGGTGGATTCAGAAGGAAAAACCTTGTATAATAACGTTTTTGCAGCCGGCTCGGTACTTGCCGAACAGGACTGGATGCGCCAGAAATGCGGTAGCGGCCTTGCTTTTGCAACAGCATACAAAGCAGTAAACGCGTGCAGGGAATTTCTGGAATAAAACTGAAGGCTGCCGCCGGCCGAAGAATTATGGTATGATACAATGAATAAATTCGAAATTCGAAGCACGAATATCGAAACAAATTCAGAATGGGACAATGGTCAAACCTTTCCTGGTCCTCGACCATAGGTGGAGGATAAATCTTGACAGAATAGTAAAAAGCAATCTTAATCAACTTAAAACCAAGGGAGGTTCGGGGACATGGGTGAGTATATCGGCGCACTGGATCTGGGAACCACGAGCAACCGGTTTATCATTTTTGACCCTCACGGCAGAAGCCTTGGCTCGTCTCAGAAGGAGCACGAGCAGATTTTTCCGCAGCCGGGCTGGGTGGAGCACGATCCCATGGAGATATGGGAAAATACAGGCGACGTGATCCGCGGCGCCCTTGCCAAGACCGGATTGACCGGCAAGGACATCAGGGCAATCGGAATCACCAACCAGCGCGAAACCACCCTTGTGTGGGACAAACGAACGGGCAGGCCCTACATGAACGCCATTGTCTGGCAGGATACCCGCACGGGTGATCTCTGCAACAGGCTGGCAGAAGACGGGGGCCAGAACAGGTTCAGGGAAAAAACCGGGCTTCC
>JAWLEU010000233.1:0-3753 GCA_041685965.1 Desulfosalsimonas sp. | reverse complement strand
AAGTGCCTATATTTCAAAACTTTATCTTCCGCCATATATATTTTTCAAGGTATCCAATGTAAGGGTGTCCCTGTGGGTGGTCATGATCTGCGGGCTGGCCACAGGCTACCTGGCAGGCACAATAGGCGTGGGCGGATTCATTGGCGTGCCTGCAATGATCTACATTTTCGGAGTCCCCACAGCCGTGGCCGCGGGATCGGAGCTTTACCTGGCCATGTTCATGGGTGCCTGGGGTGCGTTGAGCTACGCCTTCGAGGGATTTGTTGATATAAGGCTGACCATGCTGCTGTACCTGGGCTCACTGCTTGGTATCTATATAGGGGCTTACGGCGTAAAAGTGGTCAACGAGGTCATGATCAGAATGGTCACAGGGCTCATCATCCTGCTCTGCGTGCTGAGCCGCGCGGTTGCAGTGCCCATGTATCTGCGCCAGCTCGGAGTGATCAGCATGGATCCGGCATGGGATCCCTACTTCAACGGCATAAGCAAGGGAATCCTGTTTTTTGCCGGAATATCAGGCGCATGCATCATCCTTTACAACGTGATCAAGGCCTACCGGCAGAGAAGGCGCATAAGATCAACCCTTATAGAGGCGGAGACAGTGCCGGAGGCGGCATAGAAGAGGCGGGGAAAAAAGGACCGCGATCCGGCTTTCCGCAGATCCTTCTAAATACAAGGATCAGCCATGAATGATGAAGAAAAAAAAATAAACGACTGGATGGCCAGGATCTCCTTTGAAGGCACCCAAAGCAGACAAGCTGACCACGACGACGATGAAACCAAGACCAAACTTGCCCTGGACAAGATCATGGTGGTCAGGGATCAAAAAACTCAAGAAAGAAAAAACGGGGAGACAGAAGAAATGGGTGAAAAAACAGGCGATAAAACTGAGCGTGAGCTTTTAAACATCATGATACTCGATGATGAACCCATAGTCGGCAAGCGCCTGACCCCTGCCCTGACCAGGGCTGGATTTGAAGTGGAATTCTTTCTCGATCCGAAACAGGCACTGGCCAGACTGGATGAAAAAGAATTCGATATTGTGGTCACGGACCTTAAAATGGAGGAAGTAGACGGCATCCAGGTTTTGGAGCATATCCTTTCGAGGTGCCGCAATACCCGGGTCATACTTATTACAGGATACGCCACCGTGGAAGTGGCCCGCGAAGCACTGGTAAAAGGAGCGTTTGACTTTATAGCCAAGCCGTTCAAGCCCGGCGATCTCAAGGCTGTTATCAATAAGGCGGCCCTGTCGCTGGGGCACAAAGGAGTTGTTTGTGACGATGACGTCATGTAGAATGCTTAACAGAGCTCTGACCTAAATGGCCAACGCCCCGGAGCGGCCTTTTTAAAGCAGGCAAGAGAAAATGCGGGGGATAAATCAGAAATTTGAAGCGCGGATATCACGCGTTAGCATCCCGTAAGGGATAAACAAACTCGAATGACCAAAATTCAAAATCCAGGATATGAATACAGATAACAATGAATCATCCGGTCCTTCGTGGGAAAAAACAGCCGAGGAGGCCCAGCGCGCCTTAAAGGAGCGGCCGTCCATTTCAATCCGTGCACGCCTGATACTGGGTTTCGGGGCATGGTTTGCCCTGAGTCTTACTCTTACAGTTTTTTCCATGATCAGTGTATCTGAAATCCAGGATAAGATTCGCTTTCTGGAAGTCGCCCAGGACTATACAGTTGAAATCCAGCAGGCCAGAAGGTTTGAAAAAAACTTTTTCCTGTACCATACCAATCTTGATGAAGCAGTTGAGCACATTCAGAAGGCTGATGATATCCTGGAAAAAAACTCTGAAGGAATAACCGGCGCGGTGGGCCGTAAAAACTACGCACGGATACTGGAGCCCATGCAGCAGTACAAACGGCTGCTTGAGAAAATAAATGAAAATCAGCTTCCCAACCCCTCTTCTGACCTTGACTCCATGGAATCCCTACTGCGGCAGCACGGTGCGGAAATGGTTACAGTGGCAGACGAGTTTCTGGAAAAAGAAAGGGAAGTTGTACATTCCATGCTGTCTTTGTCCAAGAAGGTCCCGCTTATCTTCCTGGGGCTTTTGTTACTGCTGATAATTTTTCTGGGCTACTTTATAGCCAACCAGATGCTGGCTCCCTTAAAACGGATGATGATGGCCACCACCCGCATTGCTGAAGGAGACTTCACCCCCATTACCCCCAGGCGCCGCTACAATGACGAATTTTCCAAGCTTGCCACCGCGCTGAATCACATGATGATGCAGCTGGTGCGCAGACAGGAACAGCTCATACACGCTCATAAACTAAAAGCAGTGGGCACGCTCACCGCCGGGGTTGCCCACGAACTCAACAACCCGCTTAACAATATCATACTGACCTCGTCTGCGCTCAAGGAGGAATACAAAGAAATCTCCGACGAGGAGCGCAACGACATGATCAACGACCTTCTCAATGAAGCTGACCGGGCACAGAAAATCGTCAGGAAACTGCTTGACTTTGCAAGGGAAGGCAAGCTGGAAACAGAATCGCTGGACGTGGAAAACCTTATAAACCGGACCCTGGAATTGGCAAGCAACCAGATAAAACTGGCCGGTGTTAAGGTAAAAGGCGAGATTCAGCCCGATCTGCCCAGGATCTACGGAGACGGCCAGCAGTTGATCCAGGTTTTTTTAAACATTATCTTAAACGCCATGGCCGCCATGCCCGACGGGGGTGAGCTTATAATAACCATCAAAAACACAAAAGACCGTGAATACGTGGCTGTAAGCTTTACAGATACCGGCACCGGAATACCCGAACACAAGCTGAACCAGATATTCGACCCCTTTTATACCACCAGGAGCTCGGGCAAGGGAACAGGGCTCGGACTGTCGGTATCTCTGGGCATCATCCAGAAACACGGCGGCGAGATCAAGGTATCGAGCCAGGTAAACAAGGGAACGACCTTCACCGTGCTGCTGCCTGCCACCAAAATCCCCGCGGAAATGTAGCTTCCCTTCCTAATCGAAATCGAAATCGGGATCGGGTTCGGGATCGAAATACAACCTCATACCGGTTTTCCGGCTTAAACGAAAAACTCGGGAATTCATTCGCTTCCTTTTCCTTTCACCGAAAATTTCCGCAAAGTCTCACCCCTCATTGACCTGTAGGTGCAAAAATGATATTTATCAGCAATCTTTTCGGTAAAGGAGAGTGTGCGTGATGACGGATAATGATAACGGCAACAGGCTAGATCTGTGGGTTACTGAAACCCATAAGAATATAGTGTCGCTCGGCTTCAGGGTCAAAGACACCCTTTTTTCCGGCGCCAGTGACTACCAGCAGGTGGACGTGGTAAAAACCGCCGGCCACGGAGGAATGCTTTTAAACGACGGCATCGTAATGGTCTCGGAAAGAGACGAGTTCGTGTATCACGAAATGATAGCCCACGTGCCGCTTTTTACCCTGAAAGAGCCCAAACGCGTGCTGATCATAGGCGGCGGAGACGGTGGCACGGCCAGGGAGGTGCTTCGGCACAGGACGGTTGAGCGCGTAGTGATGGTGGAAATCGACGGGATGGTGGTTGATGCCTGCAAAAAGCACCTGCCCTCCATGAGCGGATCACTTGATGATAAAAGACTGGAGCTCGTAATTGACGACGGCGTGAAGTTCGCGGAAAAATGCCGGGAGAAGTTCGACGCGGTTCTCATAGACTCCACCGATCCCATAGGCCCAGCCCAGCCATTGTTTGACAAGGCTTTTTACGAAAACGTCGCCGGACTTCTTACA
>JAWLEU010000232.1:0-3769 GCA_041685965.1 Desulfosalsimonas sp. | reverse complement strand
TAACGCTCGAATTTCGATATTCGGATTTCGGATTTGTTTCGAATTTCGATATTCGGATTTCGAATTTATTCTGTATTTCGTGCTTCGGATTTCGAATTTTTTCACTTCTCCATCATTTCTTCTTCCCCCTTATCCTCCTCCGGATAAGGGTAATTCTTGTATGCTATTCCCCTGAAAATGCCTGATCTGGCCTTTTTGACAGTGGCAACAGGCTTTCCATCAGCAAAAATACCGGCGTTTGCAATCGCAATGCACGATCCGCTGGATTTCATTTCCCGGAATCTTACCACCTCTATCTCAAAACGGACCACGTGGTTGTGCGGCCTGATCTGGCCGTTGAACACAACCTCCTCGCATCCCAGGGCGCGTCCCGAGCCTATACCACCGCGCCAGACACCGTAGAAGCCCAGCAGCTGCCATACTGCATCAACTCCAAGGCATCCGGGCTGTACAGGATCATCCGGAAAATGGCACTGGAAATACCAGGCATCCAGGCGGATGTCTTGTTCGGCAACCATTTTGCCGCGGTTGCCTTTATTTTCAATGGAAACGATCCGATCGACCATAAGAAACGGCGGTGCGGGCAGCCTGGCGTCAAAACCCTCAGGGGGATCACTGATGAGTCTGCCGTATGAAAAGGCTATTAGATCCTGCAGACCAAAGCTTTGCTGCTCAAGAAATTCGCTGTATTTCATTTATTATTCCTCTGCTGCGATTTTCATCAGGGCATGCCCCCATGTCAGCCCTGAGCCCACAACTGCCACGGCAATGCTGTCGCCGGGTAAAAGGCTGTCCCAGTTCTGGCTCAAAACGGCCGGTGCGCTCGAAGACCCCGTGTTTCCGTAATCAACTACATTGTGCAGGTGACGCCCCTGAGGTATCCTGCACCTGCGGCACACGGTGTCGAGCATCATAAGATTGGCCTGGTGGCCCACGAATTTGAAATCTGAGGCATCACGAGGGTATTGCTCCTGCAGCCGCCTTACCCCTTCAGTGGCCTTTCTGATTGCAAAGCGCTGAACATGGCTTCCATCCTGTGTAAAATGACCACAGGCAGGAATTATTACTTTGTCCCACCCATCTGGACGGGAGCCGTAGGCAAGGCCTTCAATCCTTATTTTCGAAGGCTCGGAGGCTGAAACCACCGCAGCACTGGTACCGTCGCCGAACAACGGGGCCACCCTCCGGTCGGAATAATTTACGCAGTGGGTGTAGTTTTCAGGGTTCACCACCAGGATAAACGAAGGTGTCCGCGCGGGATCCATGGCATTGAGATGGGCGAGCTGTACCAGAAAGGTCGAGCAGGCGGCATTTATATCAAGACAAGGCGCGTCTATGCCCAGTTCCGCCGCGATTATGCCGGCTTCCGCAGGAATATTGTAACGCGGCGTTGAAGTGCCTGAAACCACCATGCCGATGTCTGCGGCATCAAGCCCGGCCCTCTGCATTGCCATCCGCGCTGCTGCGCCTCCGGCCTGCGCCCGGCTGTGAGTGCTTGCCTCAATCGCCGCCCGGGGATCACTGTTTTTGGTTCTTTTAATATAATCCAGGGTAAGTGAGGTTCGGCGCTCGGCAATGCCGACCCGCTCCATGATCCACTGCTCGTCGCTGCCTATTTCAAGTTCACTTATAAACTTGTTGGTAATTACGTTTTCCGGGTGAAAATGCCCCAGGCCTTGCAAATAAAGCATTTTGCGTTATCCAATCCTTTCGCCGCCGTCGGCGCAAATAATGGCGCCGTTGATCCATGCAGCCTCGTCGCTGCACAGAAGGCAGATCACGTCTGCCACGTCCTGCGGGGTGGTCAGACGACCGAAGGGATTGCGCAGGGCAGCCTGCGCCCGGATTCTGTGGCTGCCGGGAATGGCCTGCAAAGCCGGGGTATCGGTTATGCCGGCCTGGATCACGTTTGCCCTTATGCCCCTGGGCGCTAACTCCACCGCCATTGCCCTGGATACAGATTCAAGCACCGCCTTTGCAGCGGAAATAGCGGCATAACCCTTCCATGCCACGCTGTTGCCCTCGCTGGTAAGGCTGAGAACCCGGGCGTCGTCTGCAAAAAGACCGCGGCCGAGGATGTCCTGGGCCCATTCCACTATATTGTATCCCATGGCATGCAGAGTACGGGTAAAATCCTCCGGGCCGAGAAACTGCCTGTTGCTGTAGTCTCCTTCATCATCAACAAGGGTGTAAAGAGCATTGTAGCCCTCTGCAAAGGCATTGTTTACGATCTCGTCCATGCGCTGTCCTGAAAGGCCGGTATCCTCTGCAATTCTTTGCCGGGCTTGTCCGGGTTCCCGGGCTCCGGAATACTCGCCGAGCAGCTTGAGGTTGCCGAATGCCACGCTGTGCAGCAAAAGGCGCACCCTGCCTGCATCTCCCATCTCCCGGCCGAGCCCGTCGAGAACCCGGGTCCGGCCTTCTTCCGAGAGACCGTCAAGATTGAAGGTGGTCACACTTACGCCGGTTTCGCGCAACTGGTCGAACTCGGGCTCTATTTTTTTCATTGCGCTTCTGCGGTCGCGGTGCACTATACACAGATTCATTCCGCGGGCGGCGAGTTTTTTTGCAGCCGCCAGCCCGAAGCCGCTTGATCCGCCTATGATCACCGCCCACCAGTTTCTGTCAAAATCCATCATACTGAAAATTCCTTCTTAGCAGCCGCAAATGTGGTTATTGACCGGCAGTTCACATCCAGGCTCTTAAAGAAATTCTTCAGAGGACGATTCGGACCGATCTCGTAGATTCTCTGGGATTTTTCAGCAAGGGCGTACATGTTGTCGCGCCACTTCACGGAACCGCTCAGCTGGGCAACCAGCGCCTCGATAACGTTGGGGGTTGCGGCTGCATGAAACAGGCCGGTGTAATTGGATGTAACATTCGCGGCCCTGCCGGAATTCAGCCTTGCGGCAAGGGCATTTAAAACTTCCCTGAACTTGTCCCTTACCGCGATCATGAACCTGCTGTGAAAGGGGGCGCTGACGTTTAACTCAACGAATCTCATGGAATCGTCTTCTCCGATTGCCGCGGAGAGACGCTCCCTGGCAATGTCCATGCTGTCTGCACGGCCCGAGATAACCACCTGGTCCGTGGAATTGATATTTGCCACGTCCAGGGGGAGGTCCTCGAGGGTCTCACGTAGCTTTCCGACATCCAGGTTTTTTGAGATCACCGCGGCCATTGCCCCCTGCCCCGCAGGAGATGCCTCCTGCATCAAATAACCCCGTGTTTCAACTGTTTTCAACGCGTCTGAAAAACTCATTGCGCCTGCAGCAACAAGAGCCGTGTATTCGCCAAGGCTGTGACCGCCGAAATAATCCGGCGAAAACCCGTACAGATCCTGCAGGCCGCGCAGCATGGCTATCTCGGTGGCAAGGATTGCCGGCTGTGCGTATTGCGTAAGGTTCATCCTTTCATCTTCGGAAAAACACAGTGCCGCAACATCCCATCCCAGTATGTCCGAGGCCTCTTCAAATGTCTTTCTGCTTGCCTCTATATTTTCGTAAAAATCCTTGCCCATTCCCGGCCGCTGGCTTCCCTGTCCCGGAAAAACAACTGCTGTTTTGATGTTTTTTTTCATAATCCGCCTCCATGAGTGGATGTATTTGAAATTTTTAAATAATTCCGCTTCCGACAGAAACAATTCCTTTTTTTTGTGCTGATTTTCCCCCTTTGCATACAAGAACCGTGCCCAACTGCGTATAAAATGGACAAGATACCGTCATTACGGCACATATTTTTTTAAAATGCCGGAATGACATTAAGTGTC
>JAWLEU010000231.1:0-3773 GCA_041685965.1 Desulfosalsimonas sp. | reverse complement strand
ACATGGATACCGGCCGTATTAACCGGATTTGGAATAATTGTTTGAAAGGACTGCAACCCTTATGGAAACAAGCCACAGATACACCCCCTTGAGCGAACTTCGCACCAGGTGCGAAAAACTCAGGCAGCATCTTTACCAAAATGATATCCACGGCGCACTTATTGCCCAGAAAGCAGATCTGTTTTATTTCAGCGGAACCGCCCAGCAGTCCAATCTCTACATTCCGGCAGAGGGTGAGCCTCTGCTTATGGTAAGAAAGGACTTTGAGCGCGCCAGGGAGGAATCGGCCCTGGATCGGGTTGTTTCATTTTCCAGCCCGAAGGAGATCCCCGGAATTTTGCACGACCACGGCATTTCAGTCCCGAAAAGACTCGGAATGGAGCTCGACGTGCTTCCTGCAAATCTTTATTTCAGCTTTGTCCGGCTGTTTGAAGAAACCGAAATCACTGACATTAGCACGGCAATCAGGATGATCCGGGCTGTGAAGTCTGACTACGAAATCGGGCTTATCCGAAAGGCCGCAGGATTTTCAGACAGGCTGGCAGCCTCTGTCCCAGGCTTTCTCGAGCAGGGAATCCCTGAAGTTGAGCTGGCCGGCAGAATAGAGGCAGAGGCAAGGAAAATGGGGCATCAGGGAATTGTCCGCATGCGGCTGTGGGGCAGCGAGCTGTTTTACGGCCATGTAATGGCCGGAGCTTCAGCCGCGGTTCCAAGCTATCTCTCCTCTCCCACGGGAGGAGCCGGGGTCAACCCTGCAATCGCCCAGGGGGCGGGAATGAAGCCGGTTGACAGAAATGAACCGGTTCTCGTGGATATGGTGTTTGCACTCGACGGATACAACTCGGACCATGCAAGAATCTACTGCATCGGCGAGCTGCCCGAGGACCTTCTTGCAGCCCACCAGGTTATGCTCGATATCCAGGAGGCTGTAAAAAAGGCGGCCGTTCCCGGCACACCCGCGGGAGATCTTTACGAACTGGCCCTTGGCATGGCTGATGAAAAAGGCCTGGCGGATTATTTCATGGGCGCCGGAAAAAAGCGCATCAGGTTTGCGGGCCACGGTATCGGGCTGGAACTCGATGAGTTCCCGTTTCTGGCAAGGGGCCAGAAAATGCCCCTTGAAGCCGGAATGATAATAGCCCTGGAGCCCAAGGCCATAATTCCCGGAAAAGGGGTTGTGGGAATTGAAAACACCCACGTGGTAACTCAAAACGGCCTTGAGCAGCTGAGCGGATACAGAGAAGACATCATCAGGGTTTAAAACCGGCCGGCGCCGAGGCCGGCCGGTTTTAAGGAAAAGTTCCTATTGGTCTTCTTTCCACTGCTTTAACAGCTCATCATACGGCTTGGTTTCGGGTTCTTCATCCTGGCGCTCGGCCTTTGGCGCGCCGGACTTTGACAGCCAGTGATCCCTGGACTTCTCAGGGTTGAGTTCAGGCGAGTACTTTGCCATTTTGAGCCGTCCCATGAGCTCGTCCATCTTGTAGGCAAGGTCGTCCATTGCCTCCTGGGGTGTGGCATCCCCCGTGGCAACCAGGGATATATGCTTCCACCACTGCTCTGCCAAAAGCGGATAATGCGGCACGTTGGGCCCGGTATCGGTCCACATGTGCTCCACCGGAGACTTGTAGAAAGTCACGATCCCCCCGTAGGTTCCCTTTTCCTCTTCTTCGGCCAGGTAATCTGAAAACACCGTGGATTTTCGCACGGGTGTTCTTCCCACAATGAACTTCTTTAAGCTCACGCTCTTTGACACGCAGAACTGGGCCCACAACCAGGCCGCGGCCCTCTCATCTCCCTTGACGCTGTTTTTGAGAATGGTCCATGAGCCGGCATCCTGGTATCCGACCTTCATGCCTTCGTCCCAGTACTTGCCGTGGGGAGTGGGCGCCACGCGCCACAGGGGCTTGCCTGTTTCGTCCGTGACCGGGCTCTGATCAGAGTTAAAGGCGGGATCTGACAGCCAGGTTATATACTGGAAGACCCGCTGGGCGATGTTGCCGCGCGACGGGGTGGGTCCTGCCTCGGACCAGGTCATGGACCCCGCATCCGGCGGAGCATATTTGTCCATCCATTCGACATACTTGGTTGTGGCATACACCGCGGCAGGACCGTTGGCAGCTCCGCCTCGCTCCACCGAGGCACCCACCGGGATCTGGTCTTCTACACGTATGCCCCACTCATCCACAGGCTGACCGTTGGGCAGGCCCTTGTCACCGGCTCCTGCAATTGAAAGCCAGGCGTCTGTAAACCGCCAGCCAAGGGAAGGCGATTTTTTGCCGTAATCCATGTGGCCGTAAACTTCCTCGCCGTCGATCTCCCTGCCGGTGAAAAATTCGGCAATATCCTCGTATGCCGCCCAGTTAACGGGCACTCCGAGTTCATAGCCGTATTCTTCCTCAAAGTCCTCTTTAATCTCCGGGTCTGTGAACCAGTCATAGCGGAACCAGTAGAGGTTTGCAAACTGCTGGTCAGGAAGCTGAAGCTGGTTGCCCTCGTAATCCTGCCCGAACTCGGGGTTTAAAAAATCGTCCAGGTCCAGCATGGGATTGGTTACGTCCTTGCCCTCGCCTTTCATGTACTCGCTTAAGTTAAGGGCGCTGTCGAGCCTGAGGTGGGTGCCGATAAGATCAGCGTCATTTACGTAGATATCATAGAGTTTCCTGTTGGTCTGGATCTGGCGCTGTACCCGGTCCACAAGCTCGCCCTCGCCGATGATGTCGTGATTCACCTCGATTCCGGTGATTTCCTCAAAAGCTTCGGCAAGCACTTTTGATTCCCACTTGTGGGTGTTTATGCCTTCGGCCACTGAGTCGATCTCCATGCCCTCGTATGGCTTTGCAGCCTCGGCAAACCATTCCAGTTCCTCTCTCTGCTCTTTTTCTGAAAGAACAGACGGCTGGAAAACATCTATCCACTTGTCAACAGCATCCGCACCTGCCCCGGCAGGCAGCAGGAATGCAGCCGCCGTGACAATCAATACGATTTTTCCCATGCATGTTCGATACATGTCTGCCTCCTCCTCTGTAAAATGTTGGGGTTAAAAAATACGTACGGATTGTTTTTTCACTTCCTGTACCACCCCCTTCAAAATCTGAAATGTCCGTGTTTCTTGGTTTTAAAACCCGCCTATTGGGTCAACTGATAAACCTGTGACGCGGTCATAAATTCGAAGCACGAAATTCGAATTCCGAAAAGATGAAAAGATAAGGAATACTTCGTTCAAATCTCGTCCGGATTTCGAGTTTGCCTGTTTACCCCCAGACGCCTTCGACTGCGAACCAGCCCACGGAAATGACCAGCGGAATCCAGAGGGCCGAGGTCCCGGCAAAACCCAGCCAGATCAGAAAAATCGCAATAAGCGAAATAACCCCTATGAAAAACCTGTCACCCCGTGTGGTTTCTATCGGGAAAAAACCTTTTCTGGCAACTGACGGGGAAGCCGCGTCCCATACGCCCATAAAGGCAATTGCCGCAAAAAGACCTCCGATTGCCATCCCGCTCTGCCAGGTCCAATACATCCAGGAAGTATTCGTGACAATCCAGTCCCACATTTCCTACACCCTCCCCAGGGCAAAGCCCTTGGCAATGTAGTTGCGTACGAAATACACCACGATGGCGCCCGGAACCATTGTAAGCACGCCCGCGGCTGCAAGCAGGCCCCAGCGAACCCCCTCCGCGCCGATTCCCACTGTAAGGGTCACAACAACAGGCTTTGCATCTGTAACGGTAAGCGCCTTGGCCAGAATCAGCTCGATCCAGGAAAAGGTAAA
>JAWLEU010000230.1:0-3774 GCA_041685965.1 Desulfosalsimonas sp. | reverse complement strand
AAACATCTCGTCGGTATCCCTTGTATAATCCATAAGACCGGGCAGGCACCCCCAGTAAAGAGCCAGGCGCCGCACAGTTTTTATTTCCGGGGAAACAGCTATGATCCTGCTTTTGGGCCGGAACCTGGCGATCTGGTGGGCTGTGTATCCGCTCTTGGAGGTGGCTATAATTGCCCGGGCAGCAAGGTGATCAGAAAGGATACAGGTGGCATGTGCCACGGATTCTGATATGCGCGTCTGCAGAATCTCCTGGAAGGATTTTTCGTAAGGGTATTTTTCTTCTGTAACACTTGCTATGCGGGCCATGTATTCCACCGCCCTTACAGGATGGCTTCCGGTGGCGGTTTCTTCAGACAGCATCAGGGCGTCTGTACCGTCCAGCACTGCGTTTGCGACATCAGTGGCCTCCGCTCTTGTCGGCCTGGGAGAGTCGAGCATGGAGCGAAGCATCTGCGTGGCTATAATAACCGGCTTTCCTGCCTCGTTTCCCTTTTGCACCAGCATTTTCTGGGTGCCGGGCACGTTTTCCAGCGGTATTTCCACTCCCAGATCGCCGCGGGCCACCATGATACCGTCTGCAGCCTCAACAATGCTGTCAATTTCGTTTAACGCCTCATGCTTCTCAATTTTTGCGATAACCGGAGTATCGCAGCCGGCGGCTTCTATTATCTTTTTTGCGCGCCGCACATCCTCGGCATGCCTAACAAAGGACATAGCAACGTAATCCACGTCCTGGGAAAGCCCGAACTCGAGGTCAGCTTTGTCCTTTTCAGTTATCGCCGGGGTTCTGATGGTTCCTGAGGGCAGGTTTATTCCCTTGTGGGATGTCAAAGTCCCGCCTGTTATAACCTCGCAGTGAATCTCTTTTTCCGTGGCCCCGGTTACAACAAGTTCCATGAGCCCGTCAGCCAAAAGAATTGTATCACCAACCGAAACATCGTGCGGAAGGTGGGGATAACTTACAGGAACCCGGTTGCCCTGCCCTGTCACTGACTCTGTTGTCAGGATGAGATGCTCCCCGGTTTTAAGCTGTATTCCCGGCGGCTCTATTTCCCCCACGCGGATCTTGGGGCCGCGCAGATCCTGGAGAATGGCCACTGAAAAGCCTGTCTCCTCCGAGGCGTCCCTGATCATGCGGATCATTTCAGCATGATTTTCCCTGCTGCCGTGGGAAAAATTAAGCCTGGCAACGCTCATTCCGCTGTCAATCATCCTGACAAGGATATGCTCGTCAGCACAGGCCGGTCCTATTGTGCACACTATTTTTGTCTTCGGCATAACCCAACCCCCTGCTTTTGACTTGATTTTTCCGAACCCGTTACCCCAGAAACACGGCAAGCCGGTCTCGTGCGGCATCCACATGCTGTATGGTAATCCTTGCAAGATCTCCCGGCTTAAGTGTTATTCCCCCGGACGAGGGCAGTTTTGCTTCCATAAGATAATCCGGCAGCAGGATCGTATGGCAGTCCCGGCGCTTGTCGAGCACGATCGCCTCTGCCTTGGTGCCGATTCTGCCTTCCAGGTATTTCAGGATCCAGTAGCGCAGCCTGCGGTTCTGAACCAGCCTGGCATGGGAAAGAGGGTTCTGGAGCTGCTGCATCAGCTCCTCGATCTCCGGTCCGGTTAATGGCTCTTCCATGCCGAAACAGGCCCTGATCTGGCGCTGGGTTATCAAATCGAAATACTTTCGGATCGGGGAAGTGGCCGTTGTATAGGCATCCAGGCCCAGGCCGGAATGAGGCTCAGGAGATGTTCCGAGCACCACGCGGGAAAGCATGCGTCTTTGCATCCAGTTCTGAAACATTGTCCCTTCGTCAAGGCCTGAATAAAGGCGTCCTCTTGGAGTAAGCTGGGAGCGGAAAACAGCCGGCATGCTGTTTTCAGACAAAAATCTTGCCATTACCCAGTTGGCCATGATCATCATTTCCGCCACAAGCAGTCGGGCCGGACTGTCGCGGTCCATTATTTTTAAATGGATGTCTCCGCCGTTGTATACACGAACGTTTATATCAGGCAAAAGGATCTGCACCGCTCCGTTTTCAAGGCGACGCCGGTTAAACGCCTTTGCCGCATCCGAAAGCGCACCGAGGCTTTCATCAGATTCAACCAGGCTGTCCGCCTCTGAATATGTAAGCTGGCGGTCCACCGATACGAGAGAAGGCACAACCTCCCAGTCGAGTATCTCGGCGTTCGGAGTTGCTGTGAAAAAAATGCTCACGGAAGGCCGCATCCGGTCTTTTATAAGGCTGCACAGCTCTTCTGCCAGTTCCGTTGGCAGCATCGGTATCTTTCTGTCGGGCATGTAAATCGAGGTGCCCCTGGCCAGGGCCTCCTGGTCTATTATGCCGCCCTTTTCCACCCTGGCCGCAACGTCTGATATGTGAACACCTATTCGAAGGTTTCTGCCCCGACGCTCCACGCTCAAGGCATCATCGAAATCCATGGTTCCCTGGCCGTCTATTGTAATCAACTCCAGATCGGTCAGATCAGTCCTGTGCGGATCTTTATTAATCTGCCCCGCCTTTTGCTGCAGCTCAGCTGCCGCCTCTGTTACCCGGGCGGGAAACTCCGTTGGAATTTCGTAGCGGAAAAGATCCAGGTTTTCATCCGCGTCCCAGTGGCCCGTACGAACCATGACGGAAAACACAGCTTCCGGGCTTTCCGCCCCTGCTTTTGCCAGCATTGTCTTTGCCGTGGAATGCTCGCGGCTTTCCTTTCCGTAAAGATAGTATGACTTCAGAATTTCAACTATCCCGGGGTCCGGCGCCGGCGGGGAGGAGCCGTTTGAAAGCACGCCTTTCATCCACTGCGCGCCTTGTTCCATGAGCCTGTTTCGGCGTTCTTCGGCCTCTTTCCTGGCAAGGTTGTTTTCCACCACATCCTCGGAATGCGGGTAAAACCAGTCGTGGCTGAACTTGAAATAAATGCGGTTTCCAAAAAACGCCCGGATAACCGCTGATTGCTGATCACTGTCAGGCCGGCCTGAAAAACAAAACGAGGTCATTGTTTCAAGATCAATCCATTCGTCAAGCGAATGCACGGCATCCCAGATTTCTTTTATGTCGATATGCCGGCTCAGGGCCTGTCTTTTCTCCGCGGTTGTCTTGAGGGATTCAACGGTTTTGTCCCGGCCCTGGCCCAGATTTATCCGTGCGGCCGAAACATGGCTCAGCCGGCTTTCTTTCTGGTTTACCTCCCTGTTGTTTTCATTGAGAAGACGCAGGCGTCCGTCTTTTTCCTCAAGGACCGCAGCGCACAAAATCTTTTGCTGCTCTATATATTCAACTATAGTTCCGGGTTCCATATATTCCTGACTTATGTTTGATGGCGCCATCTAAAAATATACTTTTTACGATTCTGTCATGTTTATAAAAATAAATTTGAAAACCTTTGATCCGGCATCAGATTTCTAGTTTCCAGTCTCCAGTTTCAAGTTTCTAGTATACACATTAATAACCACGCGCACAAGCACGGTGAAGGCCCAGAGAGATAATTGGTTTTCAATTCGGCTTAAAGCAATTATATTTGGAAAGCAACCGGACAAGAAACAATCACCAAAAGGAGGCTCAAATGAAACCGACCCGTATTTTTTCCCGTGGTTCCGCCTTGATTCTGTGGGTGCTGCTTTTGTTTTTTCCAGGTTTTGCCGTGGCACAGCAGGGCGGTTTCTCAGACCGGTCCATGGGTCCCGGAATGATGGGCGGATGGGGAATCATGGGATGGTTCGGAGGCATCTTTATGCTCGTGGTATGGGTTCTTGTAATTGTGGGACTG
>JAWLEU010000229.1:0-3780 GCA_041685965.1 Desulfosalsimonas sp. | reverse complement strand
ATATGAAAGTCAGCCTGGAGTGGTTGAGACAATACGTGGACATTGACGCCGGGCCGTCCGAACTCGCTGATCTGCTTACAATGGCGGGACTCGAGGTGGAAGCAGTAATTGATCCCCATGAGCATCTTTTTCCGGTGGTGGTGGGCCGCATTACTGAAATCAAACCGCATCCTGATGCAGACAGCCTCGCCTGCTGCAGTGTGGACCTCGGGACTCATTCTGCTGAAATAGTATGCGGAGCTCCTAACGCGCAAACAGGCATGAACGCTCCCTGTGCGCCGGCCGGCACGATTCTGCCGTCGGGAACCGAGGTGAAAAATGCCAGAATCAGGGGACAGATCTCAGAAGGAATGCTTTGCAGCGAGGCCGAGATAGGGCTCGGAGACGACGCCTCAGGCCTCATGGTACTTGACCCGCAGGCAGCGCCCGGAACACCTGTTAAGCAAGCACTGGCCCTTTACGACACTGTATTTGAAATAGGCCTTACCCCCAACCGGCCGGACTGTCTCAGCCATATAGGAGTGGCAAGGGAAATCGCTGCATTGCAGGCCAAATCCCTCAATCTCCCGGAAGTCGGTCAGGTTCAAACCGGCGGCAGGGCGGCAGAGCTTTCATCGGTTACCATAGAAAACCCGCAGCTGTGCCCCAGGTATTCAGCACAACTGGTTTTCGGCATCAAGGTCGGCCCCTCGCCTGCCTGGCTGCAGCAAAGGCTCCGTGCAGTGGGTCTGAACCCGATCAACAACATAGTTGACATAACCAATTTCGTAATGATGGAAACCGGCCAACCCCTTCACGCGTTCGACTTTGACCTGCTGGAGCAGAACAGGATCGTGGTGCGAACCCCCCGCAATGAGGAAGGTAAATTTACCACCCTGGACGGAAAGGCAAGACAGCTCGATGCAGAAACCCTTCTGATCTGCGACGGGCAAAAGCCGGTTGCAATTGCCGGGGTAATGGGCGGCGAGAACTCTGAAATCATGGAAACCACTACCAGGGTGCTCATTGAAAGCGCCTGCTTTGACCCGGTTTCCATCCGCAGGACTGCAAAGCGCCTTGGTATTTCCACTGACGCATCCTTTCGATTCGAACGCGGCGTTGACCCGGAGGGAACGGTTTATGCCATGAACAGGGCAGCCCTGCTCATGGCTGAGGTAGCCGGCGGAAGCGTTGTGGAAGGAATCATGGATGAAAACCCGGTGCCTTTTGCAGAAAAAACAATCAGGCTGAGCACCCAAAAAACCAACCTGCATCTGGGAACCAATCTTAATCAGGACGAAATTGCAGGCTTTCTCGAATCAATAGAATTTTCAGTAAACCGCCCGGATCATGACCTGCTCGAGGCTGTCCCTCCGTCTTTCCGGGTTGACGTGACCCGCCCCGAGGATCTCATGGAAGAAGTAGCCCGGCTCTGGGGATATAACCGCATCAGCACAACATTTCCGCAGATCACCGCAGAGGCGGATCAGCCCGCGGCGATCCTGGAAACCAAGGAAAGAATCCGGGACCTCATGGAGGGATTCGGGTATCACGAGGCAATCAACTACAGTTTTGCGTCAGCCGGTTTTGCCGACCGGCTCGGGTTTTCGCAGGGAGATCCCCGCAGAAACACGGTGGAACTAATGAACCCGTTATCCGAGGAACAATCCCTGATGCGCACCACCCTTCTGCCAGGCCTTTTAGAATCAGCCCAGAAAAACATTTTCAGGCAGGAAAAAAACCTGAAGCTTTTTGAAATAGGCAAGGCTTTTTATAATTCAGCAGAAAGCCAGCTGCCCCATGAAGTAGAGATGCTTTCCGCATTTCTCACGGGGACGAGACATCGCCTTACCTGGCACTCAAAGCCCGAAAACTGTGATTTCTACGATATCAAGGGGGTTGCCGAATCGCTGCTTTCCGGCCTTGGAATAAATAACGCCGCCTGCACCAGTATGCCGGAACCCGCGTGCAGCTACACCCAGCCAGGCAGAACAGCCCAGCTGCGCACGGGCGAGGTCTTTCTGGGCCTGATCGGCGAAATCCGGTCCTCAGTGCTCCGGCGGTTCGGGATAAAACAGCCTGCATTCGTATTTGAAATCCACCTGGAAGCACTGGTATCCTGTTTGCCGGATACTCCGGCTTTCCGGCCGATCCCCAGATTTCCGGCCGTAACCAGGGATGTAACCCTTATCGTGGACAACAGCATGGAGGCCGGACGGATAATAGAGCATGCAAGGGCCGCTGACACCGAGCTGATCGAAGATGTTTTTCTGTTTGACGTCTACAGCGGAAAACCTATTGCAGAAGGCAAAAAAAGCATTTCGCTTCGCCTGGTTTACCGTTCGTTTACTCAGACCCTGCAGGACGAGAGGGTAAACGAAATCCACCAGCGGATAACTGACGATCTTCTTGCCGCCTTTGACGCAGTGCTTCCGGCTTAAGCGGGCTTGATGCATCAGGGAGGGATAAAAGCCTCCGGTAAAAACGGTTTTCAAAGGAGGCATGCGCATGTCTTCCGGCGGACAGATACCCGACAAGCTCTATTTCCGCATCGGGGAGGTCACTGAAATCACAGGTCTTGCAGCCTACGTGCTGCGCTTCTGGGAATCCGAATTCCCGGCAATCAAACCCCGCCGGACAGACTCCGGACAGCGTCTTTACCGCAAATCCGACATTGAAGCCATTCTCAGGGTAAAACACCTGCTTTACGACAAAAAATTTACAATACAGGGCGCAAAAAAACATCTCAAAAGCACACAGAAACAAACCGGGGCGCCTGGTGCAGACAGGGTTATAAGTGAGATAAGGGCGGAACTCGAAGATATCCGTGCAATTCTGGACCAATGGCCCTTATAGAGCCTTTCCACTGAAATTTTTTTAATCCCCTTCGACCTACCGGAACCATTTTTTTGTGGTTTTCAGTCCGGCACGATTTTTGATATTGACAAGCTGTAAAATTTTACCTATTTTAAGCGTTGATTACGAGCGGGCATAGCTCAGCTGGTAGAGTACAAGCTTCCCAAGCTTGGTGTCGCGAGTTCGAATCTCGTTGCCCGCTCCATATCATTCCGCTGCGTATGCCCGGCAGGGATAAGGCAGACCGGCGGAAAGGATGCAGAACCGAACGAAACGCTGGTAAAGCTGATCAAAACGGGCATTTTGCCCGTTTTTTATTTCTTTTTTTAGTACAGGGGCATGAAAAAGAACAAAAAAAAACAAAAAACCCGGAAAATGCAAGAGCAAGCAGGCACACCGCTTTCAGCCGGAGAGGTGATCCCGCTTGTATGGGAACTTGCCGGGCCCATGTGTTCGGCAGAGGGCATGGATCTGATTCACGTGGAATACCAGCGCGAACCCGCAGGCTGGGTGCTGCGGCTTTTCATTGAAAAACCCGGAGGAGTGGGTGTTGAGGATTGCACAGAGATATCCAGGCAGCTTGACGACCTTCTGGACATCAAGCTGGAAACACAGTTTCCATACACCCTGGAGGTATCTTCTCCCGGGCCGGAGCGGCCTCTTTCCAAAAAATCCGACTTCAGCCGGTTTTCCGGAAACAGCGCCCGCATCAGGACCAGGACGCCCATCGAGGGCCAGAAAAACTTCAAGGGCGTTCTTGCAGGAATAGGTGAGGACGACATGATCAGGCTTACACTGGAGCGCGAGACAATAGCAATCCCTTACCTGGATATAACCAAAGCCAGACTGGTAAATTATCACGGAGACGATATATGCTGATCACAGACATGAAACGCGTCATTGAACAGGTCAGCCGGGACAAAGGAATAGACTTCTATGTGCTGG
>JAWLEU010000228.1:0-3786 GCA_041685965.1 Desulfosalsimonas sp. | reverse complement strand
AAGGGCACCATCCGCCTGAGCACGGGCCGGATGAACACGCAGCAGGAAATTGATGAAGCCTCAAAAGCCCTGATTTCTGCGGTAAGAAAGCTTCAAAAGGAGAGCAGCCAATGAAAATTGCAATGATAGTCTCTCGGAACAGCCCGGATATCACTGTTTTGCCCCGATACAGTCGCCGAGCCGGGATCTGGATCTAACCAGACCCCGATCCCGATTCTAAGTGGTCTGATTCGTAAGTTCGGTGACGTATGGTTTTGTTTTATATTTTGGTCATTCGTGCTTGTTTCGTGCTTCGTGCTTCGAATTTCGGATTTTTCAGCGTCGCTTCAGATCCCAATAGTGAACCTGCTGTCGGGATTGTAATGTCACTGTATTTATGGCCGCGTGTACTAAGGTCGCAGTTTTATCTTCCCCGGTTTTCTTCTTCCGCCTGAGGTACCCGCTTGGGATCAGCGGATATCCTGATATCCACCCTGCGGTTTTTCTTTCTGCCCTCGGCGGTTTCATTTGTTGCAACAGGCTGGCTCTCGCCGTATCCCTTTGCTGTAAGGCTGGAGATATCTATGTCTTTTGCGCGCAGGTACTCCGCCACCCTTGATGCACGCAGCTCGGAGAGCTTCTGATTGTAAGCCTCAGAGCCCTTGCTGTCTGTATGTCCCTCTATAACAACGACATTCTCTGGATACTCTGAAAAGACCTGCGCCAGCTCATTTAGCTTTGATTGTTCCGAGGCGCGTATGGCCGCCTTGTCAAACTCGAACAAAATGTCCATGGTGGCGTCTATCTGCTTGGTTTCCTCATTATAGGACACCTCTTCCATTCCCTGGACAGTTTCAAGTTCCTTGGCCTGCTGTTCCATGCGGTATCCTATTACTCCGCCTATCCCGGCGCCGGCAGCAGCCCCTATGACCGCCCCGCCCTCCTTGTGGCCGGACTGGTGGCCTATGATTGCGCCGAGAAGTCCGCCGGTTGCAGCCCCTATTCCGGCGCCCTTTGTGGTTTTATTGGCACCGCACCCAGTGAGGGCAAAAGCAAGCGGTATTATCAGTAACAAACAGATCCATTTCTTATTCATTCAATAACCTCCGATATTTTAAAAAAAATCAACTGCGGACTTGCCGCTTATATGTTTAAGGTAAAAGTAAAAATATAGCACTTAAGCCTGCAGAAAACAACTGAAACAGCGCTGTGTCTCAGCCTTCCAGTTCCACCATGTTTCTGCCCAGAGTCTTTGCCCTGTACATTGCCCGGTCCGCCCTGCCCAGAAGCTGGTTCACCCCTTCACCGGGGCGGTATTCAGCCACCCCGAAGCTGCAGGTGACCCCTGCCCCCACGGAAAGCTTCCGCGAGCCTGTAATCCGCCTCAGGTTTTCAGCCAGCACCGCGGCTCCTTTGCCCGAGGTGTCCGGACAGATAATGAGAAACTCTTCCCCGCCCCAGCGGCCGAGGCTGTCGGCCTGTCTCACGTTTGTCCTCAAAAGGCCGGAGATCTCCCGCAACGCGTCATCGCCGGCCTGATGACCGTATAAATCATTAATATACTTGAAGTAATCCACATCCAGCATGATCACGGAAAAAGGTCTCGCAGTACGCTGGACGCGGCTGATTTCGTTTTCCAGGAGATCTTCCATCTTCATCCTGTTAAAAATTCCGGTCAAGGCGTCTGTCGTGGAGAGCCTTTCCAGCTCGCGGCTTTTAATCTCAAGGGTTTCGTGGGCTATGCCGAGCTTGCGGTTCAAGCGCGCGAGCTTTCTGTTCCAGAAGAAAAACAAGCACATAAGAAAAGCAGTACCCCCCAGGATCTGCGCCAGAAAAGCGGTATCAAGCCCCTGCTCATACCTGACATGCAGCCACTTGCTGGTGATCTGGCTCACCTCCCTTTCTGAAATAGACTCCATGGCCTTGTTAATGATTGAAGCCAGGATCTGCTCATCATTTCTTATGCCCAGGCCCAGCGACTCTTTGTAGGGAGTCTGCCCGGCGATCTTCAGATCATAGAGGCCGAGCTCATGTATTGCGTGGCTTACCCTGTGCAGACTGCCGACTGCAGCCTCCGTCTGTCCGGCTGCCACTTCCTGCAAAGCGCTGTTTAAGTCCGGATAAAGACGAAGGCTGATCCGCGGAAACCGGTCTTCGAAATAGTTTTTTACAGGATTGTCTCTTACCACCCCTACGGTTTTTTCCTCAAGAGCGTGCAGATCCGGAATGTAGGGGTGCCCGTCTCTTACCACCATCACGTTCACTGATTCTATATAGGGCTTTGAGACCGCAAAATCGCCTTCATCCCCGGCATTTCTCGACACGCCGGAAAGCAGATCGCACCTGCCCTCCTCCATGGCCTCGAGACTTTGCTGCCAGCTTGCAGTGGGAACCACCCTGACGGGCACTCCTATTCTTTTCTCCAGCAGTGAGATTATATCAGCGGAAATCCCCCTGAAAACACCGCTTGAATCCAGCTCTTCAAACGGCGGCCTCGAAGGGTGGACGGCAATGAAGAGTTCTTCTTTTTCTTCAAGCCATTGACGCTCCACGGAAGAAAGAAGAATTTTGGGACCGTCGCGCCCGGTATCCTGCTCATTTAACCATCGCCTGTACAACCCGGCCTGCTCTTCGCGGCTGACAGTATCCATGGCCTTCTGTAAAATATCGCGCAGGATCTTCCTGTCCTTTCTCACTCCTATGGACACGGAGGTGTTTTCAAAATGATTGCTGTCCATTATCGGAACGCTTTTCAAATCCGTGAGAAAGTGCTTGCTAATCAGGTAGTCGAATACCGGCTTTTCCGACAGAGCCGCGTCCGCCCTGCCCGAAGATACCGCTTTAAGGCAGCTCAGGGTGTCTTTCCCGGCGACAATTTTGAGCTCAGGATAATGCCTTTCAAGTATCTCCTGATAGTAAAAACCATCCGGCACAGCAACTTTTCTGCCTGCCAGGTCGTCGAGCCTGGTGAACCTTTCGTTTCCCTTCCGGACCACGATACCGGAAAAAATTGTAAAATAAGGTTCTGTAAAGGCAATCTTTTCCTTCCTGTCAGGTGTTTTCACCACATCGACAAGACAGTCGATCTCCCCTGTTTCCAGCATATCCATGAACCGGCCCCAGTCGGATCCGCTAATATACTCGATATCCATGTCCAGCTTGCCGGCCAGAAGATTCATGTAATCAGTGCAGAAACCCTTGGGTCTGTTTTTTTCCCTGAAGTTGAAAGGCGGCCAGTTTTCCAGGTTATCCACCCTGAGCACAGGATTTTTGCGCAGAAACACCTTTTCCTCTGTTGTAAGATCAGGGCCTGCGGATTGTTGAGCAGAAATCCATTTTTCGGCGAGTTCAACCCTTTCCCTGTCTGTCACGGTTTCCATGGCCTTATCCAGGATGCCTGCAAGCAAATCCAGGTCCGGGCGCACTGCCATGTGCAGGCCCTGCGGACCCAGCTCCGGGGCATCGCTCTCGCCGCAGACCCTCAGACTGCCCAGAAAACGGGTGGCCAGAAGGTAGGCAACACTACCCTGATAACCTATGTAGGCATCAGCCTCGCCGTATAATACAGCCTCCAGTCCCTGCAGGGCGTTTTGGACCTGAAATACTTTGATCCCGGGATAAGAGGATTCAAGGACCTCTTCCTGCTTATAGCCCCTGGCGGCAGCCACGGTTTTGCCCTTTAAGTCTTGAAATCTCCGGATTGATCTATCTTCTTTTCCGGCAACAATGACATAAGGAAGCTCGAGGTAGGGTTCTGTAAAACTCATGAACTGCTTTCTGCTCTCGGAGATCCACAGGCAGGGAAGC
>JAWLEU010000227.1:0-3813 GCA_041685965.1 Desulfosalsimonas sp. | reverse complement strand
CAGGGTGGCCGCCGCGTTTGACCATAAAAGGCTGTTTTACCAGGCCCACGGGTTCGGAGCAGGTGATCTTCAGCCACAGGTCGTAGTCCTCGCATGCGGCAAGGGTCTCGTCAAAGCCCCCGTGCTCTTCAAATAGCGATCTTTCCATCATTACAGCCGACGGGCTTATAAGACAGAGTTCCAGGGAGTCTTCGAAAATCATCCCGGCGCGCTTTTCATGCCTCAGGCCCGGGTTTGCCCTGAATCCCCTGCGTATCCAGATTTCTTCGGTCTGGCAGATCCGGATGCCGGGATTGTTTCTGAAAAACTCGGCCTGGGCCGCGATTTTGCCCGGCAGCCAGTAGTCATCCGAATCCAAAAAAGCCAGAAACTCTCCGCGCGCGTCGGCCGCACCCACGTTTCTTGCAGCGCTCACCCCTGAGTTCTGCTGTTGGATTACACTGATGCGGCTGCCGTAGGAGGAAAGCATCCACGGGGTGGAATCTGTTGACCCGTCATCAACCACTATTAATTCAAGCGGCCTGTAATCCTGTCCGAGAACAGAATCCACGGCTTCTGCTATCCACCCGCACCGGTTGTATACAGGTATGATAACCGAAACGAGGGGGGTTTCTATATCTGTTTTCGGCATCAGAGTCCGGTTTCCTTAATGCTCTGATTCGCAAGTTCGGTGACGTATTGCTTGGTCCTGCGGTTTTGTTTTATATTTTGGTCATTCGTGCTTGTTTTGTGCTTCGTGTTTCGAATTTCGGATTTTTAAGCCTCGCTTCAGATCCAAATAGTGAACCTGCTGTCGGGATTGTAATCTAACTGTATCTATGACTGCGCGTACTCAGGCTGTGTAGACCACGCCGCCGTATCCAACAAAGGTTGAGTCCGGGTTTTTCTCGTAGCTGGAGCTGTATCCCACAAAATGCGAATTCTGCGCCCCGAGGGTTTTGCACGCGGAAATTGCCGCTGCTGCCGCTCCCGGGCAGCAGGCGTTGTGATTGTTCAGGCCCTCGCTTATCACTGCTTCAGGGTCCATTTCCAGCATACGGTCGATTACCTGCCGGTCGTTTTTGTCCCTGACCCATTCAAAAGCTTCCCTGCCGGTTCCCGCGGGCGTAAAACCGAAGCTCGGCCCGTAATGGGTAAGGTCTGTGGAGCCTATGATCCGGATTTCAAGGCCCAGGTCCTTTGCCTGCTGCGCAATAAAGCGCCCCAGGTCCGCAGCCGGTTCCGAAGGAGGCATGCCAATGGTCAGGAGCCTTGCGCCGCCGAAAAAATACTTTACAAACGGCAGCTGCAGCTCGATGGTGTTGTCTTTGACAAAACTGGCTGGTGTTTCAATTGCGCAGCTGTAGTTTTCAGTAATTTTATCCGCCAGGTCTTCGGCTGTCTCCAGCTCGCCGAGCGGAGTCTGCCAGGCCCCGCGGGTCATGATACGGGGGCGTTCTCCGGGCGGAAGGTGCATTCCGAAGACCACAACCACGTCAGGCTCAGGCATGTCTTTTTCGCCCCTGACATATGATATGACACTGCATGCAAGATCGCCTGAAAACGGCCAGCCCGCATGGGGCACGATACATCCTGCCGGCCTGCCGGATATGTCTTTTTTGAACCTGGTTTCCTTTAAAAACGATTCGATCATCCTCCTGCATTCGTCTGCGCCCGCAGGATACCAGGCGCCGGCAAACACGGGTTTTCTGATTTCCATGATTACACCTCACCTCCTGGTTGTGTAATTTTTTCGCGCCGGTTGGCTCCCCGGCGCCTGCGGCGGTTGCCGTACGGCTTTAAATGATTATGTTACAACCTGAAAATAATCATTGGAAAGGAGCTTGTCTTATGCCGATTTATGAATACCAGTGCGAAGACTGCAAGAAGGTGTTTGAAGTCATTGTTATGGGCAGCGACCCTGAAACCCCGGCTTGCGAGAAGTGCGGAAGCCGCAGGGTCGCCAGGCGCATTACCGCCGCCAATACCATCGGCGGTTCTTCCGGGGCAGCAGGCGCCGGCTGCAGCACCAACTCCCCGTCGGGTTTTTCGTGAGCCTCATGACACCGGCGGCCGTGAGCCGCCCTCAACAATATCTTGAAATCGCCCTTTTGAATCCGGGCATGGCATCCTTTATGGTCCGGTCTGCCACGCAGTATGACAGCCTGAAGTAACCCGGGGCTCCGAAACCGCTGCCCGGCACCGCCAGGATCTTTTCCTCCTGAAGCGCGCGCACGAAGTCCACGTCGTCTCCGCCCGGGGCCTCGGGGAAAAGGTAAAAAGCCCCTGCAGGGCGTGTAAAGCTGTAGCCGTTTTCAGAAAGGCCGTCGCACAAAAGGCGGCGCTTTCTGTCATACTCTGACACGTCCACCTGCACTCCCTGGATTTTTGCCACAACCCGCTGCATGAGGGCCGGGGCGTTTACGAATCCGAGTATCCGGTTTGCAAGTGCCATGGCGTCTGTTAAAAGCTGCTTGTCATTCGCTGCGGGGTTTATTGCGGTAAAGCCTATGCGCTCGCCCGGAAGAGAAAGGTCCTTGGAATAGGAGGTGGCTATGATGCTGTCCTTGTAGGAGGAAAAAACGCTTGGCAAGCTTATTCCGTCATAAACTATTTTCCTGTATGGCTCGTCTGAAATCAGGTAAATCCGCCTGCCGGACTGAGCGGATTTTGCGGAAAGGCAGTCCGCAAGCTGCCTGAGATTTTCTTCGGGATAAACCTGACCCGTTGGGTTGTTGGGCGAATTTATCAGTACGGCCCTGGTTTTTTTGGTGACAGCCGCGTCAATCGCGTCCACGTCAATTGTAAAATCCCGGGCGGCAGGCACTGCTACCAGCCTGCCGCCGTGGTTGTCCGCGTAAAATCCGTACTCCACGAAATAGGGAGCGGGGGTTATCACCTCGTCTCCGGGATCAAGTATCGCCTTTAAGATAATGTTTAAACCGCCTGCAGCACCGCAGGTCATTATTATTTCATTTTCAGTGATATCAATGCCGTGTTCGCGGCTTAAAAAATCCGCAACCGCCTTTCGGGTCTCCTGGTAGCCGGTATTGGGCATGTATGCGTGCTGTCCGGGCGCCGTATTTTCGGCGATTTTTTTCAGATGCCGCCTGAATTCGTCAGGAGGATCAAGGTCCGGGTTTCCGAGGGAAAAGTCAAACACGTTTTGTGCCCCGTGGATCGATTTCAATTGTGCGCCCTGTTCGAACATCCTTCGGATCCAGGAGGATTTTTCTATAAAATCCGACATCTTTTCTGCAATCGCCATTGTCTGCTCCGGCAAATCTGGTTAATTCACAAGTTCGGACTGATGTCTAAAAGACCTGCATATGCCATATAAGACGGATCTATACAGATTCCACCGACTTGACATCCGGCAGTTCCTTTTTCAGCATTCGCTCAATGCCGTTTTTAAGAGTCATCTGCGACATGGGGCATCCCGCGCATGCGCCCTGAAGCCGTACTTTGACCACGCCGTCTTCCACTTCCACGAGTTCCACGTCGCCGCCGTCGGCCTGAAGAGATGGCCGGATTTTTTCAAGCACTGACTGTACCTGTTCTTTCATTTTATTTCTCCTTTATGTTGGGTTTTGCTAACATCTTGATTTTTTAACAAGGTTGGCTTTCAAATATAAGATACTTAGCACTGATTTGCAAATAGATTTTTGGCGGATTTCTGCCTGATATGAGTTTTTAATGCTTGTATGATTCGCTGCCATGCATATAGTTATTAGGTAGTGGCTGAACGAAAACCCTGTTCAGCCAAAACCCGAATATCGAAATCCGAAATCCGAAACAAATACGAATATCGAATGTTCAAATGATAAAAACCAA
>JAWLEU010000226.1:0-3888 GCA_041685965.1 Desulfosalsimonas sp. | reverse complement strand
AACACTACATCCGTGCTGCTCACCGGCTTCGGCGTGGGCGAGATAGCTGCCTCATACGGCCATGCAATAAATGACAGGTGGCTCGTGGGCGGAAACCTCAAGTTTATGCAGGGCCGGGTCTACGGAAACCGGGTGGTGGTGTTCGATGATGATGCAGACGATATTGTTGCCGAGACAGACGAGAATTACAAGGAGACCAGCACCTTTGGCATAGACCTGGGTGTAATGGCACGGTTTAACAAATTCAACGTGGGTGTCATGGGCCGAAACCTCAATTCACCAAAATTCGACGGTTTTTCAGATGATATCGAGCTTGCCAACGGGGAGCCCGTAAGCTTCAAGGTCGATGATGTGAAGCTCAAGCCACAGGTAACAGCAGGCGTGGCATATTTTCCGTTCCAAACCCTCGCGCTTGCCGCCGACCTGGATTTACTCGAAAACGAGACGCTGTTAAGCGGTTATGACTCACGACGGCTTTCCTTAGGCGTTGAGTGGGACGCCTTCAGGGTCCTTGCCTTGAGGGCCGGAGCTTACAGGAACCTGTCCGAAAGCGACATCGGCGTGGTATATACCGCAGGTATCGGGCTCAACCTCTGGGCCGCACGCATCGATATTGCAGGGGCGGTATCGGCTGACTCAGAAGAATACGACGGCGAGGATGTCCCGTCCGAGGGGCGCGTTTCGGCAGAGATCAGCGTAGATTTCTAAAGGTAATCCGGCGGGGTGGCTTCGGCCACCCTTTGCCTTTTGTACCATTTCCTGTCCAATCTATATATTTTCCATGAATTTCATGCGGATTTTCCGGTCCCAATCAGGGGAGCCTAAACCATTATGTTGTGGTGTATAAAAAAGCCCCAATCATGCGGCCAGGGCACATACGGCACACATAATTGAGGCTTTGTAGATTTATAACTATATGATTTGTTTTGATAAAAATGGTGCCGAAGGCCGGATTTGAACCGGCACGGGCGTGGCCCACTACCCCCTCAAGATAGCGTGTCTACCAAATTCCACCACTTCGGCACATAAAAGCATTTTAGCACGTTTTGAAAACTGCCTGTCGTCTTAGAGAAATTTTTAGTCCTCAGGCGGAGCCTGCTGCTGTCCGGGCTGCTGCTCCGGAGGGGTCAGCGGTGCTTCCTGCTGGCCCTGCCCTGATTCGGGCATGTCTTTTACCACTGAGTCATCCCCGCTTTTGGACATAACCGCCAGCGTGAGCGATGTTACCATGAAAACTACCGCCGCGACTGTTGTGGCCTTGCTCAGAAAAGTAGATGCGCCTGTCTGGCCGAAAAGCGTCTGGTTGCCGGCGCCTCCGAACATGGCGCCCATTGAGGCCCCTTTGCCGGATTGCAGCAGTACTATGCTTATCAGTGTAAAACAGACGAGCAGATGGATTACGATAATCAGTGCATGCATTATTTAACGCTTATAGTTTATGATTTTGCTGAATGTGTCCGGCTTGAGGCTTGCCCCGCCGACGAGTGCACCGTCTATGTCTTCAAGCGCCATAAGTTCTGAAATGTTTTCAGGCTTTACGCTGCCGCCGTAAATGATTCGCGTCTGAGCCGCCAAATCGCCACCGAATTGCTTGTACAGGAATTCACGCAGATGGGCGTGTACTTCCTGGGCCTGCTGCGGAGTGGCTGTCCTGCCGGTTCCGATTGCCCATACAGGTTCGTAGGCGACAACTATTGCCTTAACCAGATCATCAGAAAAACCTTTTAACCCGTTTTCCATTTGCTTGTCAAGTACGGAAAATGTTTTTTCAGCATCACGCTCTGATTCGGATTCGCCAACGCACATGACAGGAATAAGGCCTGCTGATTTTGCAGCCCTGATCTTGCTGTTTACGCTTTCATCCGTTTCACCGAAAAACTGGCGCCGTTCTGAATGTCCTATTATTACATAGGTGCATCCTGCGGATACTAGCATGGGGCCGGATACCTCTCCTGTGTATGCGCCCTCGTCTTCCCAGAACAGATTCTGGCCGCCGAGTTCCACCGGGGTTCCCCGGATAATGCGCGAGACCGGTGCCAGTGCTGTTGCAGGGGGCGCTATCATGATATCCGCATTGCCTGCATCCGGTAGTTTCTCAACAATCTGCCGGGCTGTATCCTCTGCCTCCGGGCAGGTTTTATACATCTTCCAGTTACCTGCAATCAAGGGCCTGCGGGCTGTCATGAAAACCTCCTGATTAAAGCTGTTTTCCCATCATTTCCGCCAGATCCACCAGGCGGGCGGAGTAGCCTGTTTCATTGTCATACCAGGAAATTACCTTGACCTGGTTGTCAACTGCATAGGTGTTTTCCGCGTCCACAATTGAAGACAGGGGATTTCCGTTGAAATCTGCTGATACCAGGGGAAGCTCGCTGTAGCCAAGGATACCCGAAAGCCCGCCTTCTGAGGCCTCCTTTAGAGCTGCGTTGACCTCGTCTGCAGATGCTGCCTGCTTGAGCGCCGCGGTCAGATCCACGAGCGAAACGTTCGGAGTGGGCACCCTGATTGCCATGCCGTTTAACTTGCCGTTTAAGTCCGGCAGAACCAGTCCGACTGCCTTTGCGGCTCCTGTGGTTGTCGGTATCATGGACATTGCAGCCGCCCTGGAGCGTCGCAGGTCTTTGTGGGGGGCATCCAGCAGGCACTGATCACCGGTGTACGAATGCACGGTTGTCATAAGGCCCGATATTATGCCGAATTTTTCATGCAGAACCTTGGCCACCGGTGCCAGGCAGTTAGTGGTGCAGGATGCGTTTGATACAATGTGGTGTTTTGCGCTGTCATAGGTGTTTTCATTCACCCCTATCACCACTGTATGGTCCGGGTCCTTGCCGGGCGCGGAAATAATCACCTTGGCAGCACCTGCGCTAAGGTGCTTTGCAGCTCCGTCCCTGTCTCTGAAAAGGCCGGTGCACTCGGCAACTATATCAACTCCGGTTTCCTTCCATTTCAGGTTGGCAGGGTCTTTTTCCGCTGTGACCCGGATGGTTTTGCCGTTTACCGCTATGGCGCCTTCCCGGGCGGAAATATCAGCGTCAAGCCTTGGATGAACGGAGTCATAGGTCAGAAGGTGGGCCAGGGTTGCGGTGTCCATTATGTCGTTTACAGCGGTGACCTCGATGTCCGGACGATTTAAAGCAGCCCTGAAAACTAGTCTGCCGATTCTGCCCATTCCGTTGATGCCGAGTTTGATCGCCATTTTCCTTCCTCCTTCTCCATTTTTACGATTTTGTCAAAAAATTTACTGGCCACGCTTGTTACCCTTCAGGATATCGCTGGCAAGAGAAATGCTTTTTTTGCCGTATTCCTCTATGGTCTTTACCATCTCGGGCAGCTCCTTGCCGCGGTTTCTGAGATTGGCGGCCTTTATCAGTACGGGCAGATTCACGCCTGATATCACTTCGATTCTGCCTTCTTCGAGAAACGAATAGCTCAGGTTAGAAGGCGTACCCCCGAACATGTCAGTGAGTATTATGATGCCGTCATTGCTGTTCACTGAGCTTATCGCTTTTTTTATCCTGCTTCTAAGTTTATTCACATCCACGGACAAGTCAATGGATACGGAAACAACTTCTTTAGGCCTTTCATCAAAGATCATTGCAGCGGTTTCTATAAGAGCTTCTCCCAGCTGTCCGTGCGTGACTATAACTATGCCTACCATAAAAAATCCTCAGAGCTGTCAGGTTTTAATGTCCACATCACGGTGTGTTAGTTTTACGGGGCGGCCCGGTGTATTGAGGTATTCATGCAGCACTTCTGATACGGCAACCGAGCGGTGCTGGCCCCCTGTGCACCCCATGGCGATCGTGAGATACGCTTTGCCCTCCTTTTCGTAGAGTGGCAGCAAAAAGTCAACCAAATCATGAAATTTTTCCAGAAACGTACGGG
>JAWLEU010000225.1:0-3892 GCA_041685965.1 Desulfosalsimonas sp. | reverse complement strand
GGCAAAACGCGCCTGTCACCAGGAAAACCAGGCCCGGAAGAATGGAGACAATACTGCCGCAGGAAGTGATTGAAAAACTCGAATACGGCCTCGGCAGATACCCTGAAAAATCCGGCCTGCAGGGACAGACGGAATGACAATTGTCCAGGATCACCGCGGCTTAAAGTTTGGATCAACCGGAGGGCTTTCCGCCTCTCAGATGGACCAGCTTATCGTAAATTTTCACGGGCCCGCACAAAAAGCACAGGGAGTGCTAAGAGGCCGCACTCAGGTGCAGGTTGCGGAACTGGAGGGAACTGGCCCGGTGGTGATAAAGCCTTATTTCAGAGGCGGACTGCTGCGGCACATAAACAGGCGCACTTACCTCGCTCTCGGAAAAACCAGAAGCAGGGCAGAATTTGAAATGCTGCGGCACGTGAGGCAAATCGGAATAAATGCACCTGAACCGGTTGTATTTGCAGTACAGGGCAGTTTTTTTTACCGCGCATGGCTTGTGACAGAGCAGATCCCTGATGCAGTGACGCTTTCGCAATTATGCCTTTCAGAGCCTGAGCGGGCCCGGAGGGCTCTTGCCGGTGTTGTCAGACAGGTGGAAATCCTGATCGATAACGGCATCCATCACGTGGATCTGCACCCGGGAAACGTGCTTGTGGACAGAGGGGGCCGCGCCAGCCTGATCGATTTTGACAGGGCGAAAACCGGAGTGCGCAACAAGGGCAAGCTCAGGCTGCGCCTGGTTAAAAGATGGATGCGGGCGGCGGACAAATACGGGCTGCCGGGATATATAAGAAATGCCCTTGGTCCGGGCGCCCCGGGATAACACGCAGCGGAAAGCCCCACAAACTCATAAAAAAATGCGGCGCACCCTGTTTGCCGGACGCGCCGCTGATAAAAAGGCTTTATTGTATACGGCGGTTTTCCTACTTGCGGCCGCCGCCCCGCTTGGATGCCTTGATCGGGTTGACCTTGGCGGTCTTGGCATCTGAACCGGTGGTAGCCGCATGGGTGGCCAGGTTGCAGTTGCCGTGTTTCCACTTCTTGTCAGGCTCGGGATACTTGGCACAGAACCAGCCGGTTTCGTATGACACGACCCGGTTGCATCCGTTGCAGGCTTCGACAATCTGGTAGCATGAACCTCCGTTATAGGAACACCCATCAGGCGTCATAAAAGCGCATTCCTGTCCTTTGCGCGTTGTCTGGCAGATCATTGTTTATTCCTCCCTTCTATTAAAAATACCGGCCGCCCTTTTCAGAGCGGCCGAAAATTCTCGCGGGCATTTACCATTAATGCCGCAGAAAAATACATAGAGTTGTTACAACAATAAAAGCGGACTTATACCCTGACAAATATTGCCATGTCAACAAATTTCATCAAGACAATTGCAATTATTTTACAAAAACTTTTCTTTAAAAATAACGTCTGCCGAAACCCGGTTGTCGGGGCAAATCTATACCTTTGTTTTGCATTTAAATTCCGATACTTGATTTTTAAATAAAAAGCTGTCAATGTTTGATGCTGACTTATGAATCCGGCTGGGAACAATTATTGCAAAACCCTTTTCGGGTTATTATATTATTTGGATATTGTAAAATACAAAGGCCGCGAGGAGGCCATGTCAATAAAACGCGCGACAGAAGTACTCCGAATAGAAGCCGAAGGCATACTCAACCTTGCAGGCCGGCTTGACGAAAGCTTCAACCGCCTGGTTGACCTTATATACAAGTCCCGCGGCAGGGTTATTGTTGCAGGGATAGGAAAGTCCGGGCTGATTGCAAGAAAAATCGTCGCTACCTTAAACAGCACCGGTACCAGGTCTTTGTTTCTCCACCCCGTTGAAGCAATGCACGGTGATCTGGGCATTGTTTCTGCAGACGATGTTTTTATCGCGCTTTCCAACTCCGGGGAAACGGATGAACTAAACATTCTTATCCCCAGCATAAAGGCCGCCGGATGCCCCGTAATAGCATTCACCGGAAACCCCAACTCTGCCCTGGGCACCCAGAGTGACATTGTTATAAACGTGGGTGTGGAAAAAGAAGCATGCCCGCTTGGGCTTGCGCCTACTGCGAGCACCTCTGCCCAGCTGGCAATGGGAGATGCGCTGGCAGTGGTATTGCTTGACAAGCGGAAATTCAAGCCAAGCGATTTCCAGAAGTTCCACCCAGGCGGCAACCTCGGCCGACGGCTGGCATACATGGTCTCAGACATTATGCTGACAGGAAATTCTGTGCCCAGGGTAACAGAGTCCACAGACATGGAAACAGCTCTTACGGAAATGGACCGGCAGAGACTGGGCGTGGTTTTCATAACAGATGCAAACGGCATCCTGACAGGCATTATAACGGACGGAGACATAAGGCGCATGGTGGTAAAAAAAGTCGCGTTCTACGAAAGCAGCGTGGGCGAGCTTATGACGAAGGGGCCGAAACATGTGGATCCCGCCATGCCGCTCTACGAAGCACTTAACATAATGGAGACCCACCAGATCACCGTGCTGCCTGCCATAGACAGTGACGGACTTTTGGTGGGGGCGCTTCACCTGCATGACATACTGGGCAAGGGCGCCCTTAAGTTCAACTCGGTTTAGAAGAAATAAAATCAAAAAACAGGCAGGGCAGTTACTATGGATATAACAGAGGATTCATTTAACATGGATATGGACACATCCATTGACACCGTGGGCGCAGCCAAGATCGACTCGCCAATAATGAAGGAGTTAAACGGGTCAAGCATTGATATCTTCAAAGAAGACAATGACAGGGTACTGATCGAGCTCAACCCTGAGAAAATCTCAGAAGCGCTGGAGGCGGGACAAAACATACCAACCTTTGAACTCGCAGGGCCCAGGAAAAAGATCTACTTCGACCCGAGCAAGCTCAAATGCGCACTTGTGACTTGCGGGGGGCTGTGCCCGGGCCTAAACAATATCATACGCTCGGTGGTACTGGAGCTTTACCACAGCTACGGGGTCAGGCACATTTACGGAATACGCTACGGACTCCAGGGTTTTATCCCTGAATACAGACATGATGTCATGGATCTCAGCCCAGGCAATGTGGTGCACATTCATGAAATGGGCGGCTCCATTCTCGGCTCCTCCAGGGGGCCTCAGAATATGGAGGCAATAGTGGACTGCCTGGAGCGGATGAACATAGGCATACTATTTATGATAGGCGGTGACGGCACACTTATGGCCGCCTCCAGGCTCGACCCCCTGATAAGGGAAAGAGGTCTTAAGATAAGCGTTATCGCAATTCCCAAGACCATAGACAACGACATTCACATGGTAACCAAGTCATTCGGGTTTGACACTGCCGTTGACATTTCAACACAAGCAATACAGGGCGCCCACAAGGAGGCAGAAGCATATCCCAACGGAATCGGCCTTATCAAGCTCATGGGGCGTTATTCCGGATTTATCGCAGCCACTGCCACACTTGCCCAGCAGGATGTCAATTTCGTGTTGATCCCTGAAATAGACTTTGACCTGGAAGGGGAAAACGGTCTTCTGGCAAAACTGGAGGAACGCCTGGCACTTAGAAAGCATGCAGTCATACTGATTGCAGAAGGCGCGGGTCAGAAGTTTTTCGAGTCAAAGGATAAGGAATACGACCCTTCGGGCAACATAAAGCTCCATGACATCGGCCTGTTTTTAAAACAGCGGATCCAGGAGTTCTTTGCAAAAAAGAGCACGGACATATCCCTTAAATACATAGACCCGAGCTACATGATCCGCAGCCTTCCGGCCAACTCAAACGATCACGTCTACTGCACTTTTCTGGGACGCGATGCGGTCCATGCCGGCATGGCAGGCAAGACAAACATGATCATAGGCCACTGGAACGATCATTTTGTCCACGTACCGGTACCTCTGACTGCCGGGAAAAGAAA
>JAWLEU010000224.1:0-3898 GCA_041685965.1 Desulfosalsimonas sp. | reverse complement strand
CGCCGTGGCGGTACAGATAGCTTTTTACGAGACCATCATAATTAGATGTTGTTTATCCCTTACGGGATGCTACGCGCGGATTTCGTGCTTCGAATTTCGAATTTAGGATTTGTTTCGGATTTCGATATTCGAATTTCGGATTTAGGACTTAACTGCAAAAACTCTGAGTTAATCCATAAGAAGTGACAATTAATTAGATATTTAGGAGAGACATCAGCCATGTATGAAAGCGGAGATCTGCGCAAGGGGCTTAAAATAGAAATCGACGGCGATCCCTATGAAATAGTGGATTTTGAGTTTGTAAAGCCGGGCAAGGGCCAGGCCCTGTACAAGTGCAAGCTAAAAAACATGATCACCGGCGCTCAGTTTGACAAAACCTACCGGTCAGGTGAAAAAATCAACAAGGCCGACCTGGAAGAGCAGGCAATGGAGTACCTCTACACGGACGGTAACGATTATTACTTCATGAATACCAGCAATTATGACCAGGAATCCATGTCAGCAAAGCAGCTGGGTGAATCCGTGAAGTATCTCAAGGAAAACACGGTCTGCAGCCTTCTTCTTTTCCAGGGCAGGCCCATAGGCATATCCCTTCCCAACTTCATCGACCTGAGGGTCACCAGCACTGATCCCTGGGTCAAGGGCGATACGGCCACAGGCGGCTACAAGCCTGCGGAAGTGGAGACCGGCCTGGTGGTACAGGTGCCCCCTTTTGTGGAAGAAGGCCAGAAAATCCGGATAGATACCCGCACAGGCCAGTACGTGGAGCGCGTAAAGGAATAGGGCTTCCCCTCAAAATCTTCGTCCATATTTTTTCTTGACAACCTGTTTTTTAATCTGGTAGTGAATGAAGCCTCATTCATTGAATGAATATTCATTCAATTAACTCTATATAAAAGGGGCGGATTATCATCCGGCAAGCCAGAATGGAACAGGTCAGCATCAAATATAACCTTATTTTGAATGCAGCAATAAAAGTGTTTGCCGAGCAGGGCTTTCATCAGGCCACCATATCCCAGGTGGCAAGAGAAGCCGGGGTTGCAGACGGCACCATATATTTGTATTTCAAAAACAAGGCAGACATCCTTTCAAATTTTTTCAGTTACAGGACCCGCCTGGTTTTTGACAGGTTCCGCGAAACGGTTGACAATGCTGACAATGCCGAGTCTAAACTTGTCAGCCTCATTGAACTCCATCTTGCCGAATTTCAGAAAGACCGCAACATGGCAGTGGTGTTCCAGCGCGAGGCGCTTCTGGCAAGATGTGTTGACGAGGAGTCAATCCGCGAGATTACAAAAATGTATCTCGATATCCTCGAAGACATATTAAGGCAGGGGCAGCAGGAAGGCACTGTACGGGAGCATCTGCACCTGGGCCTGGTCAAGCGCTTTATTCTCGGTGCTGTAAACGAGGTTATCAATACCTGGGTAGTAACCGGGTCAACCAGCGGTGATACAGAGCTTGTAAACATGGCCGGACCCTTGGTGGAGCTTTATTTCAAGGGTATCGGTAAAGATTAAAAAACATATAAACTCATTTTTTTTAAAAAAAGGAGAAGAAACTATGGCACAGCAGATTTCGGATCGCAGGGACATTGATTTTGTCCTGCACGAGCAGCTGAAAGTCGGAGAATTCAGCAAGCATGAAAAGTATGCTGAGTTCAACAAAAAAACAGTTGACCTGATTGTCAACGAGGCAAGGAATCTGGCGGTAAAAGAGATTCTGCCCACCCGCAAGGAAGGTGACCGTCAGGGCTGCATATTCGATAAAGGAAAAGTCACCACACCCGAAGAATTCAAACGTCCTTTTGAGCTGCTCAAGGAAGGCGAATGGGGTGCAATGCCTGAAGATCCTGACTGGGGCGGCCAGGGAATGCCCAGAAGCGTTTCCATGGCTGCAGCCGAATACTTTAACGGCGCAAATTACGCTTTTATGATGTATGCCGGCCTCACCCACGGCGCAGGCAGGCTTGTGCAAACCTTTGGTACGGATCGTCAGAAAAACCTTTTTCTGAAAAATCTTTATACCTGCAAATGGACCGGGACAATGCTGCTGACCGAGCCGGTGGCAGGCTCTGATGTGGGTCGTCTTGAAACAAAGGCCATCCCCCAGGGAGACGGCACCTATAAAATCCAGGGCCAGAAGATTTTTATCTCAAGCGGCGAGCACGACCTGGCTGAAAACATTGTACACCCGGTGCTGGCGCGCATCGAGGGCGCCCCTGCAGGAACCAAGGGAATTTCACTTTTTCTCGTGCCCAAGTACAGGGTCAATGAAGACGGAAGCCTCGGCGAGTTCAATGATGTCAACTGCGTGGGCATCGAGGAAAAAATGGGCATTCACGGCAATGCCACCGCAACATTGAGCCTGGGCGACAAGGACCAGTGCGTGGGCGAGCTGCTGGGCGAGGAAAACAAGGGCATGCGCGCCATGTTTCTCATGATGAACGAAGCCAGACTGCTGGTAGGCATGCAGGGATTTGCCACAGCCACAGCCTCCTATATAGAGGCGGTCAATTATGCCAAGGAGCGCCTGCAGGGCAGGCACCTGACCAAGATGATGGAAAAAGACGCCCCTGCGGTCCCGATTATCCAGCACCCTGACGTACGCCGCATGCTTTTGACAATGAAGGCATATGTTGAGGCAATGCGCAGCGTGCTTTATTACACGGCATGGTGCGAGGACAGGGCCGAGACCACCGACGACGAGCAGGAAAAGGAAAAACGCCACGACCTCATCGATCTGCTCATTCCCATTGCCAAGGGATATGTCACTGACAGGTCCTTTGACGTCTGTAACTTCGGCATGCAGGTATTCGGCGGATACGGATATACCAACGAGTATCCTCAGGAACAGCTGATGCGCGACTGCAGGATCACCCAGATCTATGAAGGAACCAACGGCATCCAGGCCATGGACCTGATGGGCCGCAAGCTGGGCATGAAAAAGGGCAAGCTTGTAATGGACCTGATGGGAGAGATTAACTCAACTATCGCCGAGGCCAAGGAGCGGGAAAAGGTCAAACCCCATGCAGAGGCCCTGGAGCAGGCATTAAACAGACTGGGAGAGGCAGCCATGCACCTGGGCAAGAATGCCATGTCCGAAAAGATCATGGAGGCGTTTGGATACTCCTATCCGTTCATGGAGGTCTGCGGCGATGTGGTAATGGCGTGGATGCTCGTGTGGCGCGCCGCCATTGCTGAAAAGGCGCTGGAAAAGGCCAAGAAAAAAGATGTTGCCTTCTACGAAGGCCAGATTAAAAGCGCCCAGTTTTTCTGCAACACGGTCCTGCCTACCACCCACGGCAAAATCAACGCCATCATGGCAATGGACGGTGCTGCAGTGGAAATAGACGAGGCCTCCTTTATCGGCTAGTACCGGCTTTGTACCTGCGTGGGACTCGGAGTCGCACGCGCCGGAAACCGCAGGGGGGCCTGGATTTTCAAAGCCCCCCTGTTTTTTAGGCAGGGAAATTTTTCTTGACTCGCAAATGTTTATTAACTATTTATGAGGATTCGTTCATAAATATATCGAGTAGCTTATCCGGCTTGCGGGAGAAATTCAGCTCGGGAAATAGTAAGCAAAAGCTCGAAATTACAACACGAAAGGAGATAAGCGGCTTATCATGGAACACGCGTTGATCTCACCTGCAGCATATACAATATTCGGAATACCGGCCGTGATTTTCTCGGTTCTGATTCCAATTGTTGCAGTAGCCCTTTTCGCATATATCGTTGCCAAGCGGATGGTGCCTATTGTCAGATCCAGGCCTGATTACAGGTTTGACCGACCCGCGCAAAGGGTTTACCAGGTAATCAAGATCTGGCTGGCCCAGTGGAAGCATCCGCGTTACATGACAGCGGGCGTGATCCACATAGTTATTTTTTTCGGTTTCCTT
>JAWLEU010000223.1:0-3950 GCA_041685965.1 Desulfosalsimonas sp. | reverse complement strand
CATGCGGCAGGCGGCCGCAATTGGTAAAGCCCGGAACAAGACCAGTTGACAGATGAATTATTGTAGTTTACATTATAAAGTGTAAACATAAAGAATTGGAGTCAACGATGAAAGCAACAGCTAAGGATCTCAGGTTTAAGTCAAAAGGTCTTCTCGGCAAATTCACACGGGCTTCCCATTTTAACCGGTAATGATAAACATTACAAAATCATAAAAGACATCCAAATCAAAAAGTTCCGTCCATAATCACTTTGCTCAGGAGCGAACCATCGGGTTAACTTGACCGGGCAAGGATTTTTATGGAAAAGCTGGTTTCTCAATATTGCCGGAACATCAAAAATCGGTTTAAGGCGGGTATTTCAACCGAGCATAGCTACCGTGCGGATCTGCAAAATTTGCTGTCGGAACTTATCCCCGAGGCTGTTGTCACCAACGAGCCCAAGCGCCAGGAATGCGGGGCACCTGACTTTATCGTGCAGAAAGGGGATTTGCCGGTCGCCGCATGGCCGGCCCCTTGGTCGACTTAAGCCGGAAGCTTGAGCAGATCGAAAAGGGTGACTTCGGCGTAAAGATCCAAAGTAAACGCAAAGATGAGGTCGGCCTGCTGGCAGGCGCTTTTGATCATATGTCGGAACGTTTGGCCCGCACGACCACGTCGATTGATCTGCTGGAAACTGAAATAGAGCGAAGAAAAGCTTCAGAGGCCGAAAAAGAGCAATTGATTACGGACCTCAGAGCCGCTCTGGCGGACGTGAGAACTTTAAGCGGTCTGCTGCCTATCTGCAGTCACTGCAAAAAAATAAGAGATGACCAGGGGTATTGGAATCGCCTGGAAGCCTACATTCAAAAGCATACAGATGCTGAATTTAGCCACAGCATATGCCAGGAATGTGCCAAGAAATATTACCCGGACATGATTTTATATAAAGAGTGAACAGTGAACTTGCTTTTCCATGCCGCAGCCGTTATCGCTCACTGCCAGCATGACATATCTTCCGGGAAAACCATCCATTGCAACCCTCTGCTCACCTGTAACTGCCCGTAAAATCAAGATAGAATCGGGGCTTTACATAATAGCCCAATCTTGTTATATTTTTTTTGATAACAGCAGGTTTCTACTTCCTGATTTCCTGTGGCAAAAATCGGAAACATAGAACTCAACAGCGGAGGCAAGCCATGAGCAGTGAGGTAATCAAGGCCATCAAGGAAAGACGAACTGTCCGCAATTTTGAAGATAAACCCATCCCCGATGATGTGCTCAAGTCCGTACTTGAGGCCATTCAATGGGCGCCTTCCTGGGCCAATACACAGTGCTGGGAAGTGGTGGTTGTAAAAGATCCTGAAATAAAGACCCGCTTGCAGGAAGAAGCCATACCCAAGTCCAATCCTGCACATAAATCTGTGGCAAACGCTCCTGTGGTGCTGGCTTTGTGCGCAAGGTTAAACGAGTCAGGCTATTACAAGGACAAAGTTACCACCAAGTTCGGCGACTGGTTCATGTTTGATCTGGGCCTTGCGGCACAAAACCTGTCAATTGCCGCTCACGCTCTTGGTCTGGGCTCTGTGATCATGGGGCTTTTTGAACAGGACAAGGCCGCAGCAGTTCTGAAAGTGCCGGAAAATCACGAGCTGGTCTCACTGATTCCCATGGGATACCCTTCAAAGGTGCCATCTGCACCCAAGCGTAAGGGATTGGAAGAATTTGTCCGCGAAAACACATTCTAAACGACACCACGGCCGGATAGAGAAACACCTGACAACTGTTAGCAGGCACCGGCTCACCTGACAGCGGCCGGGTAATACCGGTCCAGGTAGGAGCCAAGGCGCTCTATGGCTGTGTCAATGTTTTCAAGGCTGTTGCAGTAGGAAAACCGCAAAAAGCCGTGGCCGCCCGGACCGAAGTCGCGTCCCGGGGTAACTGCAACACCGGACTCCTCCAGGATATGAAATGCCAGCCTGTAGTCGTCAGGGTCCAGGTGGGCGCAGCTGGTAAAAACGTAGAAGGCTCCGGCAGGCTCTACCGGGATCTCAAAGCCGAGGTTTTTTAACCCGTCTATAAGCCGCCTCCTGCGGGTGTCGTAAATGCCACGCATGCGCTCCACCTCCGGCCAGGCGTGCTTGAGTGCAGCCACGCCTGCCCACTGGCTGACAGAAGGGGCGCATATGGAAAAGTTCTGGTGCATCTTCTGCAGGGGCCGCACGTAGTTGGCTGGCGCGATCAGGTATCCCAGTCTCCAGCCGCACATGGCATAGCGCTTGGAAAACCCGTCAAGAACAAATGCATTGTCAGTGTATTCCAGGATTGAGTGCTCAGCGCCCTCGTAGACAAGTCCGTGGTAGATCTCGTCGCTTATCACGTAAGGCCCGCCGGGCCTGCCCGGCGCCATGTCTGCAACAGCCTCAAGCATGTCAGCGCTCATTACCTGGCCCGTGGGGTTTGACGGGCTGTTTATAAAAATACCCCTGGTCTTGCTGCCCATTGCAGCGGAAATTTCTTCGGTCCGGAACTCAAAGCCTTCCTCTGCCCGCACGGGCAGCCTCACAGGCACCCCTCCCACGAAGTTTATAAAGTTATCGTAACATGCATAGTGCGGGTCCGAGAGAATTACTTCCCGGCCCTTTTCCAGAAGAGCTGAGAAAAGAAGAAGCATCGCCATGCTGGTGCCGCCTGTGACCACCACGCGGGCGGGATCCACTTCAACCCCGTAACGATCCGCGTAATGCTGCGCAATGGCCTCGCGAAGCTCCATTATGCCCAGGGAATGGGTATAATGGGTCAGGCCGTCTTCCATGGCCCTGGCAGCAGCCTCGTTAATCACCCCGGGTGTGGCAAAATCCGGCTCGCCCACCTCCAGGTGTATGATTTCACGTCCCGATGCGGCCAGCTCCTGTGCCCGCTCAAGTACGTCCATAACGATAAAAGGCTCTATCCTGCTGGCTCTGTTGCTAACACCCATGTCTCTACCCCTTTGAAAAATAAAAACAGCTTGTAAATTTGATGGCACCGTAAAAAGCTCGTTACATAGCCTTATGTTTTTGCAGGAAGGAAGCCCGGTTCAATCCCCTGCCTGTTTTTGCAGCCGCTGCAGCAGCTCGGGCGATGTATAGCCGTCAGGCGGCAGGGAGTGCTCCTGCTGGAAATTGCGGATTGCAGTTCGCGTGCGTGAGCCTGCATAGCCGTCTTCTGAACCAGCATCAAATCCCAGGCGGTTTAAAAGCTGCTGGATCTCTTTGACATCTTCCCGTGAAAGCGGCTCATGATCGGCATCCCTGCCGTTTACAATCTCCGGCAGCCCTATGATGCGATCTGCGAGATGTCCTACTGATATTGCATAGTTAATTGAACGGTTCCACCGCATTATAACGCGGAAATTGTTGTAGACCAGAAATGCCGGCCCCTCGTGACTCTGGGGCAGGATAACAGATCCCTCCATGTCAGCAGCGGGCAGGGGCTCTCCGTAGGCCCGCCGCACACCGAGCCCGGACCACTCGTTCACTGTTTTTTTTGTGTCCATGGAAGCAAGACTCAGGTCGAAATCTTCAGGCAACAAAACCTCGCGTCCCCAAAGTTCGCCCTTCTGCCAGCCGATATCCGACAGGAATTTGGCTGCCGAGGCAAAGGCGTCGGGAAGACTGCCCCAGATGTCCTTGCGACCGTTGCCTGTGTAATCCACTGCATGGCCGGTAAAAGTGGAGGGGAGAAACTGCATGTGACCCATGGCTCCTGCCCAGGAGCCCCTCATCCCATCCGGGTCTATGTGGCCCTGCTCAATTATTCTCAGGGCGTCTAGAAGCTCGGCACGGAAAAACTCGGAGCGCCGCTGGTTGTATGCAAGGGTTGCCAGGGAATCAATTACCTGAAAGCTGCCCAGGTGGTCGCCGAAGTTGGTTTCGATCCCCCAGAACGCTATTATATAGCGGGGCGGAACCCCGTATTCGTAATATATTTC
>JAWLEU010000222.1:0-3987 GCA_041685965.1 Desulfosalsimonas sp. | reverse complement strand
AAATGTACGCACTGGCAGTAAACGGAAGCCCGAGAAAAGACGGAAATACCTATAACATGTTAAAAGAGGTGCTCGCTCCCATAGAGCAGGCGGGCTGGGAAACCGAACTTGTTCAGGTGGGAGGCAAAGACATACGCGGCTGCATCGCCTGCTACAAGTGCTTTGAAAACAGGGATAAAAGATGCTCCGTGGACACTGACATCTTCAACCAGGTAATGGAAAAGATGGTCAGGGCAGATGCGCTGATTCTGGGTTCTCCTACCTACTTTACTGATGTCAGTGCGGAATTAAAGGCTCTGCTTGACCGCTCCGGGCTTGTGTCCCAGGCCAACGGGGTTTTGTTTCAGGGCAAAATCGGGGCCGCGGTGGCAGCAGTCCGCCGCGGCGGCGCCACCCACGTATTTGACACTATCAACCACATGTTTTTGATGTCGCAGATGATAGTGCCCGGCTCCACCTACTGGAACCTTGGGATGGGTTTTGACAAGGGAGACGTGTTAAATGACGCCGAGGGAATGAAAAACATCCGTCATCTCGGCGCTGTTATCGCATGGCTGGGAGGTACCGTGCACGGGCGCCTGGATTCATATCCGCAGCCTTAGTACACGCAGTCATAAATACAGTGACATTACAATCCCGACAGCAGGTTCACTATTGGGATTTGAAGCGACGCTGAAAAATCCGAAATTCGAAACACGAAGCACGAAATTGACTTGTCTTGCTGCCTTTCAGCCGGCAATCGCCGGCATGGATTTCTTATCGGTTTTCAGGCATGAAGAGATATGATAGAATCATTTTGCAATGAAAGCACATCAGAGCCGAGAGCAAGCAATAGATTTTACCCACCCTGCATTAAACGAGCCTGTCTCTGCAATAGGCGGACAATACCTGTTTGAAAGCGAAAAGCAGATGGAGATCGGAGGCGGGAACGTGCTTTATTTCACCGGATATTTCATTATGGATCGTTCCTGCTGCGGGGCAGGGGGGAGTGCCTGTGCCCTGGTGGCGGGATTTGTCAGGGATTGGAAATATGCAAAAACATCTGCAGGCATACCGATTTCCAGGGTCGTGCCTGTGACGGATGAGAAAATGCGCAACAGGATTGCCGCCATGATCAAAGAATCAGACCCGCTAATCCAGGTTTCTTTTACGCCGGCGGGCAGCTTGCAGGATTTTTGATAAATCAATGGCCTATTATTCTCATGTGAGCACCGGCTGGCAGAGCCTGGACACTATTATAGACCGCCTTAGGCGCGGGGATAATGTAGTATGGCAGGTGGACGGAATAGACGACTACAACGGCATTGTCTCACCGTTTGTAAAAAGTGCCCTTGCCGGAAACGAGCGGGTGGTCTACATGCGATTTGCCCGGCATGCCCCGCTTGTTGAGCCGCAGGAAAATCTGAAGATATATCACCTGGAAACCGCAAAAGGATTTGAGACTTTTTCCGCAGAGGTCCACGGCATCCTGACCGGCGAGGGAAGGGATGTATGCTACGTTTTCGATTCCCTTTCGGATCTTCAGCACGTGTGGGCAACGGACCTGATGATAGGGGATTTCTTTTTCATCACCTGCCCGTACCTCTACGAGTTAAATACCACCGCCTATTTTGCAATCCTTCGCAACCGCCATTCATTCAAGGCTATTGCGCGTATCCGCGAAATCACCCAGGTATTAATAGACGTATACAATTACGAGGGCCGGTTATGCGTCCATCCGATAAAGGTTCAGCACCGCTATTCCCCCACCATGTTTTTCCCCCACGTCAAGGAAAAAGACGAGCTTGTGCCTGTGATAAACAGCGTGGAAGCAAGCAGGCTTTTTTCATATATTTCCGGGCACGGAGAAGGCAGCGCCCATCGCCGGTTAGATTACTGGGACCGTCTTTTTCTGCAGGCCAGGCGGCTGCTGGAATCCAAAGCAGGTGAAAAAGAAAAGCAGGACATGGTGGAGCAGCTAAGCCGCCTTCTGCTGACACGCAATAAAAGGGTTTTGTCCATGATACGCCGCCATATGGACCTTGAAGACCTGCTGCAGATAAAGGAGCGGCTGATAGGAACCGGATTTATAGGCGGCAAATCACTGGGCATGCTTCTGGCCCGCAAAATCCTGGTCCGCCAGGAGTCGGCCGGATGGCACAAGGTGCTGGAGCAGCATGATTCCTTTTATATCGGCTCTGACGTGTTTTATTCCTACATTGTCCAGAACGGCTGGTGGAAGCTGTTTATGGCCCACAAGACAAGGGACGGGTATTTCACGAAGGCTGCGGAGTTAAGAAAACGTATGCTCCATGGGGTTTTCCCGGAGGAAATCGCCGAGCAGTTTCAGCTAATGCTTGAATACTTCGGCCAGTCCCCGATTATCGTGCGTTCCAGCAGCCTGCTGGAGGATGCATTCGGCAGCGCGTTTGCAGGCAAATACGAAAGCTATTTCTGCGTAAACCAGGGTTCGCCGGAAGAAAGGTATCAGAATTTCGAGGAGGCAGTCCGCAGGATATTTGCAAGCACCATGAGCGAAGACGCCCTTGAATATCGCAGGCAGCGGGGGCTCGACCGGATGGATGAACAGATGGCCCTGCTGGTGCAGAGGGTGTCGGGTTCTTACCATCATAGCTGGTTTTACCCGGAGCTTGCAGGGGTCGGCCTTTCGCGAAATCCTTTTGTGTGGAAAAAGGGCATGGATCCTGAAGCGGGAATGATCCGGCTGGTTTTCGGCCTGGGAACCCGCGCGGTAAACCGCGTGGAAAACGATTATCCCCGGATAATAGCTTTGGATGACCCTCTTGTAAGGCCTCTTGCAGGTATGAAGGATATCCGGAGATTTTCCCAGCATTCCGCGGACCTGCTCAACCTCGAAAAAAACCTGATTGAAACGGTTCCGGTGTGCGATGTCCTTGAAAGGCGGCCTTCCGAAAGGTTTGAATTCCTTGGAGCTACAGGTGATACCTCCCGTGTTGTCACCTTTGATCCTTTTCTCAGGGACACATCCTTTGTGGGCCTTATGGGAAAAATGCTTGCCCGTCTTGAAAAAGCCTATAAATATCCTGTGGATATAGAGTTTACAGTCAATTTCAGCCGCTCAGGGGATATACAGGTAAACCTGCTGCAATGCAGGCCGCTTCAGGTCATAGGAGAGGGAAAAGAGGTATCAGTGCCTGATGACTTGCCGCCGGAGCGCACGATTGTTTCAGTGAACGGCAATTTCATGGGAGGCAGCCTCTACCAGCCAATTGAAAAGATTATTTTTGTGGATCCCCGGTCCTATGCAGAACTGTCGCGGTCTGACAAATACAGCGTGGCAAGGCTTGTAGGGAAATTAAACCGGGCTGTAGCAGACAGCAAAAACAGTCCTGTTCTTTTGATGGGTCCGGGCAGGTGGGGAACTCACTCGCCTGAAATGGGTGTTTGCGTAAATTTTTCTGAAATCAATCATGTGGCGGCAATTGCGGAAATAAGCTACCGGGACGGAAGCCTGATACCGGATCTGTCTTTCGGCACGCATTTTTTCCATGACCTGATTGAAACCGGTATTTTCTATCTGGCGGTCTACCCTGAAAGCCGGGATGTTATACTCAACCTTGACTGGATCAGGTCGCTGCCCAACCTGCTGGAGGACTACAGGCCGCAGGATAGAGGACTTGCCGGCACTGTGAAAGTGGCCGACACCGGCAACACGGGGCTTGTGCTTTGTTCGAGCACGCAAAGGCAAAAGGCGGTCTGCTACCTTGCCGAAGACGGCTGAAGGCAGCAGACCGGATTTTAGATACCAGCGGCCGGGTTTTTCTAAACCACCCCGTAGGCCAGCATGGCATTTGCAACCTTGGTAAAACCGGCTATATTGGCTCCCATGACATAATCGCCCTTGTTGCCGTAGGCTTCTGCCGCGTCCAGGCATGACTTGTGAATATCTTTCATTATCGTGCGCAGGCGGGAGTCCACTTCCTCGCGGCTCCAGGACAGCTTCAGGCTGTTCTGGCTCATTTCCAG
>JAWLEU010000221.1:0-3988 GCA_041685965.1 Desulfosalsimonas sp. | reverse complement strand
GCGCAAGCCGCATTCACTGATGTTTCGTTTCTTTACCGGACATCGCACCTGCAGCAGCTCTCAGACATCCTCAATGATCCGGAGAGCTCTGAAAACGACAGGTTCGTTGCCCTGGAGATGCTCAAAAACGCTGCAATTTCGGCGGAATTCGTTTTTCCCATGTGCCAGGACACCGGAACGGCAATTATCATGGGCAAAAAGGGCCAGCAGATATGGACGGGCGGAAAAGACGAACAGGAACTTTCCAGGGGAGTGTTTAACGCCTATACCCGAAACAATCTGCGCTATTCACAAAACGCGCCCACGGACATGTATGAAGAAAAAAACACCGGCTGCAACCTGCCTGCCCAGATCGAGCTGCACGCAACGGAAGGTGATGCCTACGATTTTCTTTTTATCGCCAAGGGCGGGGGGTCTGCCAACAAGACCTTTTTGTTTCAGCAGACCAAGGCGGTTTTAAACGAAAAGGCTCTGATCCCGTTTCTAACCGAAAAAATGAAATCCCTGGGCACCGCTGCATGCCCGCCCTACCACCTGGCGATTGTAATAGGAGGTACCTCCGCGGAAGCCAACCTCAAGGCTGTAAAGCTGGCAAGCGCCGGTTACCTCGACACCCTTCCCACCACGGGCAACGAATACGGCCATGCCTTCAGGGTACCGGAACTGGAGGCACAACTTCTTGAAAAAACCCGGGAGATGGGCATAGGCGCACAATTCGGCGGAAAATACTTCTGCCACGATATACGGGTGATCCGCATGCCAAGGCACGGGGCATCCTGCCCTGTGGGCATTGGGGTTAGCTGCAGCGCGGATCGCAATATCAAGGGAAAAATAACCGCTGAGGGGGTTTTTTTGGAAAAGCTCGACACTGATCCGGCCCGTTTCCTGCCGGAAGAGCCGAAACTTGAAACCAACGCGGTACACCTTGATTTAAACCGGCCCATGAGTGAGATCAGGCAGGAATTGAGCCGTTACCCGGTAACCACCCGGCTGCTTTTATCAGGAGACATAGTGGTTGCAAGAGACATTGCCCATGCTAAAATTTATGAACAGCTTGAAAAAACCGGCGAACTGCCAGGATACATCAAAGACCACATTATATATTATGCAGGGCCTGCAAAGACACCTGAAGGATATCCCTCGGGGTCATTCGGGCCGACCACAGCCGCGCGAATGGATCCCTACGTGCCGGTGTTCCAGAAACACGGCGCGTCTTTAGTGACCCTTGCAAAAGGAAACCGCTCACCGCAGGTAAAGGATGCATGCAGCCAATACGGAGGCTTTTACCTGGGATCCATAGGAGGACCCGCTGCCCGGCTTGGAAAAGACTGCATAACTGACGTGGAAGTTATTGATTTTCCGGAACTCGGCATGGAAGCGGTCTATAAAATCAGGGTGAAGGATTTTCCGGCCTTTATTATAATTGATGACAAGGGCAATGATTTTTTCGAACAGATGCTGTAAAAGGAAAAACAGCCCTGCCACCGGCGTTATGGCAAAGAGGCAATGAAAAAGATCCGTCAGCGCGCACAGCACGTTTCTGATTTCTTAAGCAGCGATGTCTGGAATGATCCCCCGGATGCGGGAAGATTGCGCATGGCACTTCTGCATACCGCCCGTGTCGTTTTAATCACGGCCAACAGCATCCGCAACGAATCGATACTGCTGCGCTCTTCTGCGCTATCCTACAGCATGCTTCTTGCAGTGGTGCCAGTATTTGCCATCGGCTTTTCCATGTTAAAGGGCCTCGGACTGGAAAACCAAATAGAACACGTGCTGGTAAACTACCTCACGGCGGAACAGGAACAGCTGACCGAAAAAATAATAGAATACATCTCCAATACTGATTTCGGCGCTCTTGGCGCAGTCGGAACGGGCGTGCTCATCTATGCGGTGATCATGATGCTCAGCAACGTGGAGCGCGCCTTCAACGATATCTGGGGGGTGAGCCGCAGCCGGACAATGGTGCGCAAAATTTCCGACTATATCAGCGTACTGCTGCTGGGCCCGCTTTTGATAGTCGTGTCCACAGCCATGATCACTTCACTGTCATCGAACGCCGTTCTCCGCGCCTTGTCTGAATACAGGGTGTTCCGGGATTTTTTAATCCTTTTTAACATGGTGATCCCCTACCTGGGCCTGTGGATAGCGTTTACCGCAATGTATATTCTTATGCCCAATACAAAGGTACGCCTTGTGCCCGCCCTGATCGCCGGGGCTGTCTGCGGTACCGTCTGGCAGATGGCCTTTGATTTGTATACCGGCTTCAACGTCGGGGTGGCGCGCTACAACAAAATTTACGGGACCTTTGCAGCACTGCCGATTTTCATAATATGGATATATATAAGCTGGGTCATTGTGCTGGTGGGAGCCAAGATTTCAAACGCGATCCAGAACATCCGTACCTATCAGCAGGAATTTAAGGGTGCTGATGCAAGCTTCGGCCAGCGGCAGATCATGGGCTTTTATATCTTCAATGAAATCGCGGAAAATTTTTACCTGGGCCATCCGCCCCCCGAGGTCGAAGAAATCTCGCGGCGGCTGTCTGTGCCGCTGCGGCTGGTCATGGAAATTTCGGAGATATTTTGCAAAAGCGGCCTTCTCAGGCAGGTGGAAAGCAACGGGAACCTTTTTCAGCCTGCAATGGATCTCGGCAGGATAAGGGCTGCAGACATTTTCAACGCCATACGCGACTCCGGCCAAACCCCCTGGGAAGTTCCTGAACAAGTAAAGAATCCGGTCCTGGAAGACCTGATTGCCGCCAGGCAGCAGGGTGCGGACCAGGCCATGGAGGAAGTGACAATGGCAGAAATAGCATCCCGGGCCGGGCCCCGCCATGCGGAAGCCCGGCAGGGTGAAAAGGGTTAATCGATTCTTTCAAATGCTTTTTTGCCTGCACGACAGATAGGGCAGGTGTCTGGCGCCTCGTTTGCCACCGTGTTTCCGCACACCGAGCACACGTAATAGCACTCAACAGGCTCGGGATTGTCCAGGTTGTTCAAAAGCTCCTGATAAAGCCGGGCATGGAGCTGCTCGACCTCGTTGGCGTATGTAAAGCTCTGCTCAGCGGCTTTATGGCCTTCACTGCTTGCATCTTCAATCATCTGCGGATACATGGACTTAAACTCATGAGTCTCGCCTTCCACTGCCTCTTTCAGGTTATCCGCAGTCGAGCCTACGCCGTCCATTGCTCGCAGGTGGGCATGGGCATGCACTGTTTCGGCAGCAGCAGCAGCCCGGAAAAGCTTGGCTGCATGAGAAAATCCTTCTTTTTCAGCCTGTTTTGCAAACGCAAGATACTTCCGGTTGGCCTGGGACTCGCCTGCAAAAGCTTCTTTTAAATGCTCTGTTGTTTTTCCCATTGAATCCTCCTTGTATTTAGGGTTAAAAAGTGGTTTCAGGCAAAACATAACTACTGGAACGCAACCTGCAAACGCAAATGCCGAATTCATTGATACAATTTTTATACCCCGGTCGCGAACCTGTGATCCGCCTTGTGCCGGCAGGTATTGATAGGGCTGCTGCTGCTGTGTTATTATACGGGCTGCATTTCCCGGCAAACAAATATTAAAAAGGATGTTCAATGAAAACCGACAGACAGGCAATAGAACCACTAAAAAAAGTAACCCTTCAAATCTCGGCCGGCAAGCGGCCGTCCGGGCAGGAACTTATGGGGCCGGAGCAGATGGATTTTATTTTCGGGCTGGGAAGAACCGGGCTTACGCCGCTTGAACGCCAGGTCGAGGGCAAAACTGTCGGCCATTGTACAAGCCTTGAAATTTATCGATCATATATCCCCGAATTTTTTGGGCATATATTCCCGTTCCCCATGAAACTGAAAATCCCCCTGGATCCGTTCTACATTAACATGAAAGTCCTGTCAGTGGATTCCGCGGATCCGCGGGAGGTTGTAAGCGCAATGGCTGAAATAACCGCCTGCAGCGGCTGCGACTGCGGCTGCGGAGGGCATTTCTGATCATCTGCCTGA
>JAWLEU010000220.1:0-4003 GCA_041685965.1 Desulfosalsimonas sp. | reverse complement strand
TCAGTGGTGATTTCCCATTGCCCTTCCTTGATGTTGGGTCCGGCTGCATGCACCGGAACGGATACGGCCGCATAGCACAAGGCAGCCACAGCGATGAGGAAAAAAAATATACCTTTTTTCATAGTCATACCTCCTGAAAAGTTGCCGCAATAAAATACAAGGCGGTGTTAAATTCGGTGCCGGGTATAGACGGCATAAGCCAGCCTGTCCTGAGGATGTGGTGCTTTAAACCGGGAAACACACGAAAAAAATGAAACTGGTTGTCAAAATCATACCGGAAGACGGCTTACGGATAGGTCACGGATAGAAATTTTTGGAAAAATTTTTTACAAAAAATGGAAAAAATATTGATCCATAAAAAGAGGACTCAAAGAGATTCATACATCTCCCGGGTGCGGGCCGAAGGCGCGCAGCCCAGATGCGCTGACATGGCCCGGCTGCATCGCCGGTATTCCAGGATTGCATCGCTTTTACGCCCGAGCCGTGCGTAGCAGGCGATCAGCCGCTGGTAGAAGACTTCCCTGGGCGGATCGATATCCCGGCCCTGCCTGTAGAAAAAAAGCGCTTCCGTCAATTCTCCCCTGTTTTCCAGGTTTTCTCCGAGCCAGAGGCACCATCCGGTTACGCCCTCGCGCAGCCGGTCCCGCATGGGCTCGGTCCATGGCTTTTCCGGGGATTCTTCTGCCAAAAACGGCCCTGAATGCAAGGCGATGGCCTTTCCGAGCAGCAAAGGGATGTAGGGATCTGGTTTATCATGGCCGTGCCCGGCTTGAAGCCGGGAGTTCAGGCTTTCAAGCAGGGTCTGGAGGTACCAGGCATCTATCCAGCATATTTGTTGGTTTAGAAAAATTCTCCCTTCTTCGAGTTTAACTGCTTCATCGTTTTTCAGGAGCCTGCGAAGTCGATGAAGGGTTGTGCTAAGCGCGCTTTCCGCCGCATCCCCTTCGGAATCGGGCCAGAGCATGTCGCACGCGCGGCTTTTTTCCACTCCCTTTGTGCGGCCTGCAGCGAGAATGGCTTTTAACAGATCCAGGGGTCTTTGCTGGGCCTTGCGGCTAAACTGCAGCGGCTGCTGGTCTACCATCACGCTGAATTGGCCGAGAGTAAATATTTTTACCGGCCAGGGCCATTCGGGCACATGGAAAAGTTGTTTTTCGGGCATCAGACCTCGGATCCGGATAAGCCTGCCTACATATTCGGTTTCAATTCCCGCCTCCAGGGCTGCAGCGCACAGTCGCGAAATCATCGGCGGCTGCCAGAAGTAGGTATTCAAATATTCCTGCTCCTTGCCCAGGGCCAGCGCATGGCGTAACTTCTCGGCGCACTTTTCCTTCAGGTCCGCTTCCAGGAATAAATCGGCTTCGGCCAGGGCATATTGAAATTCCATGAACTTGTTGTGCCTCACTGAGTCCAGGCTGTGGCCGGAGGCCAGGCAGTTTTGCGCATCCCGAATTTTCCCCGTTATTTGCATCGCCATTGCTTTTCCCAGTCGGGCCACGGCAAGACTGTGCTTTTCCCCGGATGTAAAAGCAAGTTCCAATGCGGCATCTGCATGATAAACAGCGCTCGCCGGATCTTTTAAAAGCATGGCGCGCCATGCGGTCATCACATGATAGTAACACTTTGCCCAGGCACGGGACATGTCAATATCTGTTGCCGCCCGGTCGAGCATAAGCTTTGCATTTGCAGTATCTTTCAGGCTCAAGTATGCAGCGGCCGCATGGCCCAACAGGAAAACCCGCCATCCTGGAATTTCAATTTCATTTAAAATTGCCAGCCCCTCTTTGAATGCCTGGAAACACCGGTCAAACCTGGCAGTTTTCCAGCAGAAAAAGGCGACCAGATCTTTGTACATGATTTTCAACAGGGACGGAGTTTCCGGGTTTTCCACATACCCGCCGAATCTTTCGATCAGGGCTGCTGCTTCCCGGAAATCGCCGAGCATTAACCGGCAAAAGCCAAGGGGCAGAAAAGCCTGAAGTTTGACCTGTACGGGCTCGCATTTTTCGGCAAGCTGACGGCATCGCTGCATCAAGGACCCCAGCTCCCGGTGGCCCGGATTTCTTAGGACCATGGCAAGAATCATGCTGGAAATGGTCTTGGATTCCACCTCGGGCGAGCTATACGGGGGTGTGCTCTCCAGCAACCGGTCAATTTCGACCAGCCACTCATCCAGCGGAGCGAAAGTGCTGAATATATGCAGGTGGGTGTCGACAACACCTGACCAGGCAAGCATCTGCCCCGGTGTGTCCCTGTTTTCTTTAAATCTCTGATAGGCTTCTTCCAGGAGCTTCCGGGCTTCTTCCGGCCGGTGCGATATGCGGCACATGCCCAGCCAGAACACGAGCCAGGGGTTTTTCTCCATTTCTTCTGGAGGCAGCCGGTTAAGCCGGTACTCCATGATCTGCAGTCCTCCCCTGGAAATGAGCAGGGGCGCGTTCTGCATGAGAATGCGGGTTGTTTCCTCCCAATCGCCGGCATCCAGAAACAATCTCATGGCCTCGACAATAGCGCCTTGGTCTTCGAGTATCCGGGCGGCTTTCTGGCGAAGATCTTTTAGCTCCTGCTCCGGAGTTTCCCGGAACAGACGGTTTAAGAGAAACCTGCGAAAAAGCGGGTGGTACTGGTAATACACAATGTCGACCTTGCGCTGCTCAATAAAAGCATTTGCCTTGCACAGGCGCCATAATGTGCTTTCAGCCCGTGAGTTTTGGCTCAGGCGGGCGGCTGTGGGTCCGGTCATCCATGGAAGCAGGGATGTTTTGCATAAAAAGCTGTGTGTGGCAGCATCGGTTCTGTCCAGGATTTCGCCGGCAAAGTAGTCAAAAATGTTTTCATGCGGCAGACTTGTATGGAGATGTGGGTGTGCCTGGAATTCCCGCGCATTTTCCTCGGTTAAAAGAATCAGGCCTGCGGCCCATCCGTCTGTGAACTGGTGAAGCGCACGCTCCGTGGCATCCGGGAGCTGCTTTCCGCTTTTCTGCCGGATCATCTCGCGGGTTTCTTCCAGTGTCAGCCGCAAATCCGCCCATCCAATAAAAGACATCCGGCCGTTTGCACGCATCCGTATCAGTGTCTGGGGCGGCTCGCTTCTGCTTGACAAAATGACCCTTCTATTTGAAGGGATCTGGCGGAGTCCGGTGCGTATAATTTTATGGAAGGCGCATTTTTCCGGCACTTCCTGGTAGTCATCGAAAATCACCAGGCTTCCCGCTGGCAGGCGCCGGAAAAATTCTTCAAAAAACCAGCCGGCAAATGCGGTTATGCGGGGCGATCCGTCCTCTGTAAAATCCGGTAGACCAGGGCCCCAGAACTCCCGAAGATCAAACCGGGCTGCCCGGGCAAGATAGTAAAACAGGCTTGTCGGATCCTCTTCTTCCTGGTCTATCTGGTACCAAGTGTATGGCGTTCCGCGTGCGTCTAAGTAGGAGGAAAGCAGTGCGGTTTTTCCCGCCCCGGGGGGTCCGCAGACCCATGTTACCGGTTTTTCCAGGCTTTTATCCAGCTTTTCAAAAAGGCGTTTGCGAAAAGTTATCGCCGCAAACTCGGGGCGGGTGATCTTGGCGGGCAGTGAAGCATGCGGCAGGAGCTGCCCGGATGCTGGCTTGCTATCTTTCATGGGTCCTCTCGGCTGCCGGCAAAAGCCTGTGAAGATCTTTCCCGGAAGAGTCCGTGGATACACACATGACGCTTTTATATTGATTCTTATATATATTTATCTATCATTTACTCAACTTTCGGGGTTGATAGTTGAAAGCCTTTAAAATATAACACTCTGAAATTATTGTTAGTATTGACTGGCTTCACTTTCTTTGATACTTTGTTTGCACCAAACAACACAAAGAAAAAGAAAGGAAGCCAGTCAAATGCACCATAACCTTATTTAAGAACAAAATCAAACTGTAATACCTGAAAAACTGAGCATTTTTGCCAATTTCTTTTCTGAATTTAAAAACGGCAGCCTGCTCAATAAGTCAGGCATTTCAAAACCCAAGGGAGCCGC
>JAWLEU010000219.1:0-4013 GCA_041685965.1 Desulfosalsimonas sp. | reverse complement strand
GCAATGGAAAGGATGCACAGATACCCGGACGGCAGCGGTTATTACCTGATGGAAAAGCTTTCGCAAACCCTGGGCGTCAAACCGGGAAACATAGTTCTGGGCAACGGGTCGGACGAAATAATAGGAATGCTCACCAGGGCGCTTCTCCAGGCCGGAGACGAGGCCGTCATGACCTCTCCGTCCTTTCTTATGTATGAAATAATGGTGCGCTCGGCCGGGGCAAAACCTGTTTTTGTACCTCTGAAATCACTGTTTGCAGATCTTGACGCCATGGCCGGGCAGATAACGGAAAAAACCCGCATCATTTTTTTAAACAATCCTGTCAATCCCACGGGCACGATTATTACAAGGGATCAATTCAGAAGCTTTATAAGCAGGGTTCCCGAACATGTAGCGGTTGTCATAGACGAGGCCTATATAGAGTTTGCCTCAGATCCTGACTGCGCGGACGGCATTTCTTACTGCAGCGGGGAGCCTCCGGTGGCCGTGCTTCGCACCTTTTCCAAGGCATACGGGCTGGCAGGCATACGCATAGGCTACGGTGTGATGGACGAGGAACTGGCTGGTATTCTTCACAGGGTGCGCCAGCCTTTCAACGCCAACCTGCTTGCCCAGGAAGGGGCGCTGGCGGCCCTGGATGACCGGGATTTTCTGGAAAAAACCGTATCACTTGTCCGCACCGAGCTTGAGTTTCTTTATGCAGAGATGGAAAAGCTGGAGGTGAACTATTTTCCTTCGGAGGCCAATTTTTTTCTCATAGACGTGGGCTGCGATGCTGACGCCTTTTTCGGGGAGATGCTTCGCAGGGCGGTGATAGTGCGCTCCATGGCTTCCTACGGTTATCCCGGGTATATAAGGATTAACGCCGGGACAAGACAGGAAAACCTAAAGTTTGTAGAGGCTTTTACAGACGTGATAACACAGATGAGGCAGCAGTCATGAAGGATCTGCTTATTGTAATAGACGGGCCGGCAGGGGCGGGAAAGACAACCGTTAGCAAAGCGCTTGCAGAGCGCCTGCACTACAGATACATAGATACAGGAGCATTATATAGGGGCGTGGCCTGGGAGATTCTGGAAAAAGGGATTGATCCTGAAGACGATGATGAAATATCAGAGCTAATGGGAGTTTTGGATCTGCGTTTTGAGCGTACTGACGCGGGAACAAGGCTTTTTTCATCAGGCGTGGATATAACCGATTATATACGCACCCCGAAGATCACAATGCTTGCTTCTGCGGCTTCGGCAAAGCCGGCGGTCCGCAGGGCCCTGCTTAACGTCCAGCGGGAGCTTGGAAAACAAAAAGCAGCCGTGTTCGAGGGCAGGGACATGGGTACAGTGATATTTCCTGACGCGGACGTGAAGTTTTTTCTTACCGCGGATCTCAGGGAACGGGCCAGGCGCCGCTTTGAGGAACTCAAGCAGACAAGCCCCCAAAGCCTTGAGCAGGTGGAGCAGGAGATGCGCCAGCGCGATGCAAACGATTCCGGCCGGGAAACAGCTCCGCTTAAACCCGCTGAAGACGCTATAACCGTGGATTCCACCGGCAAGAGCGTTGAGGAAGTGGTCGGGGAAATGGTCGGCAGTGTCAATGCGGCAGCCGGGCGTTAGCAATGTAAATTAATTATTGTGTTTTTGTTTTTCCTCTGTTAATGAAACGCACTTATACTACCCCTTTACAGGGGAGTATCATAAAAAGGCCAAAGGGGGTATTGCTGTAAATGGAAAATTTTCAAGAAAACACAGAAAACACAGACTTTAAGGAAATGGAAAGCACAGCCGGCATGGAGGATGACACCGATCTGGAGGCGGCCGGGGATTCTTCGGAGCAGTCCATGGAATCCCTGCTTGAGATGTATGAGGAGAGCATCAAGCGCTTCGAGGAAGGCGAGGTCGTCAACGGGCGGATCATATTCGTTGATAAAGACCACGTGCTGGTGGATGTCGGCTACAAGTCAGAAGGGCTGATTCCCATCCACGAGTTCAAGGACGGCGACGGAAACGTCAACGCTGCAGTCGACGATGATGTCGAGGTCATGATCGAGTGGTGGGATGAGGAAGAAGAACGCGTGCTTCTGTCCAAGGAAAAAGCCGCCAAGGTCAAGGTTTGGGATGCAATCAAGGATGTCTACGAGGCCGAAACCACCATAGAGGGTGTGATCACCAACCGGGTCAAGGGCGGTTTTTCTGTTGATATAGGCGTGCAGGCCTTTTTACCTGGATCACAGGCGGACCTGCGGCCCATCCGCAATCTTGACGAAATGGTGGGCAAGACATTCGAGTTCAAGGTTTTAAAGTTCAACCGCAAGAGAAACAATATCGTGCTTTCCCGCAGGGTGCTGCTCGAAGCCGAGCGCGAGATGAAGCGCTCCGAGACACTTGCCTCCATAGAAGAAAACAAGGTCATGGAAGGCACGGTCAAAAATATCACTGAGTACGGTGTGTTCGTGGATCTCGGCGGAGTGGACGGACTGCTGCATATAACCGACATTTCCTGGGGCCGTGTAAAACATCCTTCGGAGCTTTTTGCCATAGGAGATACCATAAAGGTAATGATCCTTTCCTTTGACCGGGAAAACGAGCGGGTATCACTGGGCATGAAGCAGCTGGTACCGGATCCCTGGACCTTTGCAGAGGAAAAATACCAGGTGGGAACCCATATTAAGGGCCGCGTGGTAAGCCTTACGGACTACGGCGCATTCGTGGAGGTGGAAGAAGGCATAGAGGGTCTGATCCATGTTTCTGAAATGTCGTGGACCAGAAAGATAAGGCATCCTTCCAGGGTGGTCTCTGTAGGCGACGAGGTTGACGCGGTTGTGCTCGACATCAAGCCTGAAAGCCGCAGGATTTCCCTTGGTATGAAACAGACAATGCCCAATCCCTGGGATGTTATCAGCGAAAAATTCCCTGTGGGCTCCGTGATAGAAGGCAAGATCAAAAACATCACCGAGTTCGGCGTTTTCATAGGAATAGACGACGACATAGACGGGCTGGTTCACATATCCGACATTTCCTGGACACGGCGTATAAAACATCCTTCTGATATTTACAAGAAGGGAGACACGGTCCAGGCCAAGGTGTTAGACATTGACAAGAGCAACGAGCGATTTTCGCTGGGCATCAAGCAGCTCCATGACGATCCCTGGAAAACAGTGGGCGAGCGCTACCCCGTGGGCACTGATATAAACGGCACGGTCACGAACGTAACCGATTTCGGCATATTCGTGGAGCTCGAAGAGGGAATCGAGGGGCTGGTCCATGTATCCGAGATCAGCAAGGAAAAGATCAAAACCCCGGTCGGTATGTATAACATAGGCGATCTGCTAACCGCCCGGATAATAAATATCAATACTGACGAGCGCAGAATCGGTCTTTCAATCAAGCGGCTGGAAGTAGACGACGAGCAGGAGCTGCTCCATGAATACGTCAATAATTCAAAAGCCGCACCTTCAAGCTTTGGCGAGCTGCTCAAGGAAAACCTGCGTGAAAAGTTAGACGGGGATGCCCGCACAGCCGGGGAACAATCCCCGGAGGCGCTGCACGCCGCGGTAGATGCGGGGCAGGTTGACAGCGGAGAGGAAGCCGTAATCCGGGAGCAGGGTCCGGCACAAGACGCGGACGGAGAGGAAGATCTCCGCTAAATTCCGTCTTTAAAAACCGACCGGCGGCATGATCGTAAACCTGACACAGGCGGGCAGGCATGCAATACCAGCATGCCTGCCCCGATGTTTCGATCCGCCGGTTTTTTAGTTTAATTTCACAAAAAGGCTGGCAGCATGTTTTCCCGAAGACATCCGTATTTGTTTTTTCTTCTGATGATGACAGGTATCATTGCCGGGTCAATTGTTGTGCTATCGGTTATTTCATTTTTTTCAGGCGACAAGGCTGAAAGCAGATTCGGGGAAAAAGTCGGGATCGTGGATGTAAGCGGCGCCGTGCTCAACTCGGAACCCGTGATTGACAGCCTGCAAAGGTTCCGCAGTGCAGACGGCATAAAGGCAATCGTGGTGCGAA
>JAWLEU010000218.1:0-4016 GCA_041685965.1 Desulfosalsimonas sp. | reverse complement strand
TCCCCAGAAAAAAGGCGAAATCTGTTCTTTTAAAGGAAGCAGCAAAGACTGCTGGTACTGATCGAATTGCTGAAAATGATGAGGCTGTAGAAACAGCCCTTGGTGCCAGAACAGCGGGCGCTGTGATTTCATAGTCAGTCCCTGGTTGTGTGCATGGCATTTGCGCCAAAGTTTATATTAATATTCAGCTTGGCGGGTCTTGTATTTATTTTTTTCCGGATGAATCCTTCCTTTGTCTTTTTGACGGGTATGGTATACACCGCACTGCTCATTTCGGGCATGGCATTGTAATAACCTGCCACCAGTCCGACCCATTCAGTATCTTCGAGCCGGTCAATTTTGAGCTGTTTTTCAGAGCCCGGATTGATCACAAAGCTCTGAAGGTCGTTTAAGTCTTCCAGTGAAATTGTTTTGCGCTGATCCCGGTCGTAGAGGTTTAGCAGTCGTTTAATGCCGTCTGCTGTCCGGATGTAGCTTTTGAAATCTGCCGCATCGCTTAACTGATATACCAAAAGGATAAGGGTATGGGGCGAATCGTTGTATTGATTCAAGTCCGCGGAGGCATCATAGTCAATCAGGATTGCGTCTGACTCAAAATTCCATTCAATCGGGGATTCGGGGGGCTTTTTAGGCTGGCAGGAAACAAACAGCATCATAAGGACAGCGGTGAGCAGTGTCAGTAAAACCCGGAGGCCGGAGGGTGAATTGTTAAGAAGCATAACAAAATAATCCGTCAAACCGAAGTGCGCGTAAAAAGCATGCCGGTTGTTTTTTTTGGGGAGTTTCTGCTGCCTGTTTAGTCCATATAATCCTTAGCTGTTCTCTATAATTTTGGTTTTCAAGTATAGTACGTATATCAGGTTATAACCGATTGCGGTACTATTATTATTTTTCGGCGCAATTATGGTTTTCTTTAATGAATTTTTCAGAAAATAATAAAAAGTAGATTTTTTGAATTTCGGGCTTCTTTTATTTCAAGAGGCAGTTGCTAATAACGCAGCATAAGCATGGTAATATCATCTGATTGCGCAGCACCATTGGTAAATTGCCAGATTGCGTCGTAGGCGTCGTCAATACCGTCTTTTGCCGACAGATTCCGGGTTTTCCGGGCTATGTCCAACAGGCGTGTTTCGGAAAAAAGCTCCTGTTCAGAATTAAAGGCCTCGGTTACACCGTCAGTGTAGAGAAATAGGGTGTCTGAAGGGTTCAAGTTAAGGGTTTTGGCTGTGTAGGCCATATCAGGCATGCATCCCAGCACAAGATCCCCGGTCGTGGGTATAAATTCCGGATTCCGATCCTTGCGAATCAGCAATGGAGGGTTGTGTCCGGCATTTACATACCTCATCTCCCCGGTTTCAATGTTGAGGACTGCGCAAAACAGTGTTACAAACATGTTGGATTTATTGTCCGCGGCCAGCTGGTTGTTAATCCTTTCAACGACTGGCCCGAGTTCTTCACCTGCCCTGGTATTGGCTTTAAACAGCGTCATGGTGATAATCATAAAAAGAGAGGCGGGAACGCCTTTATCCGAAACGTCCCCCACCATGAAGAAAAGCTGGTTCTTGTTTTCATCCAGCAAGTAATAATCGTAAAGGTCGCCGCCAACCTCCTTGGCGGGCACAAGCTTTGCGTGCAGGTCTATGTTTTCTATGTCAGGAAAAGGGGGATAGATATGCGGAACAATGCTCATCTGGATTTCCCGGGCGCCGCGCAGCTCTCCTTCTATAAGGTTTTTTTCGCTTCTGGTTTTAAGTTCGTTTATCAGGTTCTTCGTGATAAAAAAGAAAGCAGCCATGCCAAGGGCATTGGCAAATATCATGGGGAGGGCAACGGTTTTGACAAGTGCGAGTGCCTCCTCATATGGCTTGCTTATTAAAAGCACGAAACCCATGTGCAGAATTTCCATGGCACCGGCAAAGCCTGAGGCGACCCACAAAGAAGGCACCCTTTTTTTGCCTGCCAGAAAAACAAGTCCTGCCAGAAAGCCGGCAAGAATTGTTGATATGGTGCAGGGAACCGCAGTAAAGCCGCCTAAAAATAGTCGATGGAGCGCGCCTATAAGTCCTGCACCAACGCCGACCAGGGGTCCGGCAAGAAGACCGGCGATAGCAGGGCCCAGATCCCGTATATTCGCGAATGCGCCGAGGATTTCCATCCCCCCGACAGTTCCGTATATGGAGAACAAACCGCAGCATAAAATCAGCCAGAGCTTGTTCTCCCTGGTAAACCGCCGTTCAAGAATTTCATTAAAAAACCGGGTCCTGGTAAGTACGTAGCAAAATACGATAATCACACAAGCATTTTGCAGAAGTGTTATAAGCAGATTGACCATCGTGGTTGCTCCCCACTTTGCCTTTTGCCGTAAAGTCTTATCTTACATACGGAATTAAAATCTGTGACAAGCGATTTGCGTTTATAGCAGCGTTCTGCTGTGGGGTCAATTAAGTTATTGTCAATGCATGAATTATAGCTTGAAAACTATTTCAAGCAGGCGAAAGGGCCTTCAGAGATTGGTTTAACGCTCGCCGTCGGTAAGTGCCGCCTTGCCGACGGCGAGCATATCGGAGACAGTAAGGAGCTTGAGTCAGCTCTTTTTGACTCAGGCGGGTTGCTGGGTGGGGACTCCGCCCATTGCGGCAAAAATCAGGACAAGTATCAGGGCCTGGATCAGCCAGCCTATTACGCAGACTCCCACGGCCCGCCACGTACTGGTGTAATCAAGGGCCTGTCTTACGCCTATGACCATTGCGGCAAGCATCCATACTCCGGCTGCGAAAAACACTACTCCCCGCAAAACCGGTATTATGCCGAGGATCCGTATTATTCCCGGGGCGCTTGAAAAACCTATGGTGCGCAGAAGCTCTCCGTGGTCCGCGTGGGTCTGTGGTTCAGGCAGCAGTTTCGTGCCTATCAGGTAGGTAAGAAACGCCCAGACATACCAGCCAATAAGCGCTGTAATAGTGCCGATAACAATGCCGCTGGCACCCTGGATGCTTACGGCGCCAATGCCTGCTGCCAGGCTGGAAAGAACCACCACGCCCATGGCCTGTCCGAGTGCGCCCTTGTCTGCCTCCACTTCCTCGTAGAGCGCGGGTTCTAGTTTTGCCGCGCGAATCATGCGGTCTGCAAAAGGGTTCATGTTATACTCCTTTCATTTTATTATTAATAAAGCTACCATAGCCTTTTACAAATAAACAAGTTTAAATTGACAGGCAATAAAAAGGGAATCATAATCAAGAAACTGAAGGTGAATCAACCACTCATTTCTTCCCTTTACCGGGCCTGAGGATTAAACGCAGATATAATCATGGCGTAAGATTTATGAGGCAATATAAAAGGTCAGGTTTTTTAAAGGACTTTTCAGTAGGGTGCGCTGCGCTTGTTTTGCTTGGCATTCTGGTTTTCGTGCTGGTGCCGCTTATTATCATAGGCTTCAAGATAGCCCTCTGGCTTGCAGTTCCTGTTGCAGCACTGATTTTGATTGTTTTGTTCGTGGCTCTTTTCGGAAGGTTTATTTCCAATGCAGGAAAATATTGGTGATCAAAATGCGATTTCAATCTTGTAAACAGCTTTTTGCAGCCGCGGCCATGGGCATGGCGCTGCTTTTTGTTCCGCTTAACGAAAACCTGCAGGCCGGGGAAAACAGCGGCGGTAACGGGGTTGTTGTATCAGACTCGGAGCAGGATTTCCGGGACTGGCTTGAGAATCTGCGGCAGGAGGCCCGGGATCAGGGCATTTCAGATGAGACCCTGGATGCCTCTCTTGGCGGAATCGAGCCGTTGATTCGCGTGATAGAACTGGATCTCAGCCAGCCGGAGTTCACCCAGACTTTTTGGACTTATCTCGACAAGCGCGTTACGGAAAAGCGTGTGCAACGAGGCCGCGAGCTTCTTGACAAGCACCGGGACCTGCTGGAAGAAATATATTACGAATACGGGGTTCCGCCCCGCTATATAATAGCGTTCTGGGGGATCGAAACCAACTTCGGCGACCACCTGGGCAGCTTTCAGGTAATT
>JAWLEU010000217.1:0-4076 GCA_041685965.1 Desulfosalsimonas sp. | reverse complement strand
CTTTTTACGGCACCATCACAACTAAAGAAGACAGTTTATGACAAATGAAGCACGGACCCGGTTCAATGCATTTGACCTGCCGGATCCAATTATGAAGGCAATTGAAGAGATGGGGTTTGAATACTGCACCCCCATCCAGACGGATATACTTCCAGCCGCGCTTAAAGGAAAGGACGCAAGCGGCCGGGCCCAGACAGGCACCGGAAAGACTGCGGCTTTTTTGATTTCAGCCCTGACCCGCATGCTGAACAATCCGTTGGAGAAAAAAAGAAAAAAGGGCACGCCCAGGGTTCTGATACTCGCTCCCACCCGTGAGCTGGTGATCCAGATCAGCCAGGAGGCAGCCCAGCTGGCAAAGTATTGCAGCGTGAACATCATATCGGTTTTCGGCGGTATGGATTATGTAAAACAGCAAAAGCAGCTCGGCGGTAAACCCGTGGATATTATGGTGGCAACGCCCGGACGACTGCTGGATTTCCAGCGAAAAAGCCTGGTTGACTTAAGGCAGATCGAAACCCTTGTAATCGATGAAGCAGACCGTATGCTGGATATGGGGTTTATCCCTGATGTCCGCAAAATCATTCAAAGCACACCGGGCAAGGACAGGCGCCAGACAATGCTTTTTTCCGCCACGCTCACAAAGGAGATCATGCGTCTTTCCGAGCAGTGGACCAGGGACCCGGTAACAGTTGAAATCGAGCCGGAACAGGTGGCTGTTGATACAGTGGACCAGGTTATCTACATAGTTACCATGGAGGAAAAATTCGGCCTTCTCTACAACATTATTGAAAAACAGGCACTGGACAGGATACTTGTGTTCTGCAACCGCAAGGACGAAGTGCGTCGCCTGACTGAAACATTTTCCCGTTACGGAATTGATTGTGCAATGATTTCGGGAGACGTGGACCAGAAAAAGCGCATGTCAAGGCTGGAGGCATTCAAGGCGGGCAGGATCAGGGTGCTTGTGGCAACAGACGTGGCAGGCCGCGGAATTCACATCGAGGGGATGAACCACGTGGTCAATTTCAAGCTGCCCCACGATCCCGAGGATTATGTCCACCGCATAGGGCGCACCGGCCGGGCCGGGACCCTGGGCACGGCAATCAGTTTCGCCGACGAGGACGACGCATTCTACATACCTGCAATTGAAACCTACCTTGGCAGGAAACTTCCATGCATTGAACCTCCGGAGCAATGGCTAGTAATGCCCCAGACTCCTCCGCGCAGGAAAAGCTCGGGCAAGGGGCGTTAGAACCAGCCTTTTTTGTCAACTCCCTTTTTGCAGGCACACAGCTCATACCCGAAAATAATTTTAAAAAATTTATGTGTTTCTGCCGAAGAATACACCAGGAGGATAAGAGTGTTATTTGCTCTTGACTCAGTCCGCCCTGCCGAATTATTGGAACAAAAAACACTTGCAGGGGAAAAACCGGCCTCAGGGAAAAATTGACCCTTCGCCGGAAAACAGGCCACAGGAGGAGGCCATGTCAAAACCGAACGCAATATCCGGTTTGATTCCGAAAGAAGATCAGAAGGATTTTTCAGACTTTATATACCTGCTGCGAACAGGTGAGAAGAGTTACCTGCTTCGCAACGACATCTGGCTCAAGTGGCTTGAGTGGTGCAGTGAAAACCAAAAGGATGAAGAGTTCACAAAAGATTCCGCCATCGCCCGGTTTCTTTCCAGGGTGCCGGAAATGCTGTTTCCGGACGGAATCGCACTTATACTGCACCGCTACACCATGGGCAGGTACAGGATTTACCGCTTGAGCTCGGACCGTCTTTACATGGAGGAAATTTCTGTAAACCGGTACCTGGACTACAAGGATTCCCATGTTCTGCAAAACGGGCCCGGGAGCAACCGCGACGCCCTTGAGCTCGATTTCATGCCCTTCTACGATTATGCGCCCACGATCAAGAACGTCAGAAACGTGGGAAACGGAATCAGTTATTTAAACAAATACATGTCGAGCAGCCTGTTTCACAAGCCGGATCAGTGGGGCAGCAAACTTTTTGATTTCGTAAGGATTCACAGGATCAACGGCCAGCAGCTTCTGGTAAACCCGGATATCCTGGGAGGAATTGATGATTTTCTCTCCGCGCTGGAAGAAACCATAGACGAACTGGAACACCAGGACCCGGAGGTGCCTTATGAGAATCTGAAGCCGGATTTAAAAAGCCGGGGGTTCGAACCGGGCTGGGGGCATAACGCAGGCCGCATACGCGAAACCATGAGTATGCTGCACTCGCTTTTCCACGAGCCGCGAAGCGCGGACATGGAAGAGTTTATCTCCCGCGTGCCCATGATTTCAAAGGTGGCCATCCTGTCTCCGCACGGATGGTTTGCCCAGGAAAACGTGCTGGGAAAGCCTGATACAGGAGGTCAGGTCATATATATCCTCGACCAGGTGCGTGCACTTGAGGCTCATTTACTCCGCGAATTCGAACTCGCAGGTATTGACGTCACCCCGAGGGTCGTTGTGGTAACCAGGCTTATACCCAACGCGGGCAACACCACCTGCAGCCAGCCCAGAGAAGACATAGTTGGCACCGAGCATGCCTATATCCTTCGCATTCCGTTTTACGACGAAAACGGCCACCGGCTGGAAGACTGGGTTTCGCGCTTTAAGATCTGGCCGTATCTGGATACGTTCGCCTCTGACTGCGAGCGCGAACTTCTGGCGGAATTCCAGGGCCGCCCGGACCTTATTATAGGCAACTATTCCGACGGCAACCTTGTGGCCACTCTTCTTTCGGACCGCATGAATGTAATCCAGTGCACAATCGCCCACGCCCTGGAAAAAACCAAGTATCTTTTCTCGGATCTTTACTGGCAGGACATGGAACCGGACTACAATTTTTCATGCCAGTTTACAGCCGATCTTTTGTCAATGAACAAGTCGGACTTCATTATTACAAGCACCTACCAGGAGATTGCCGGAACCGAGACACGGTTCGGACAGTATGAGTCCTACCAGTTCTATACAATGCCCGGACTGTACCAGGTTGTAAACGGGGTGAACCTGTTTAATCCCAAGTTCAACGTGGTTCCTCCGGGGGTGGATGAGGCCAACTATTTTCCCTATTACGAAAATGACCGCAGATCGGCAAACTGCCGCAGTCACTGGGAAAACCGTATTTTTTCAGCCGAACATCTCGATATATACGGCAGACTTGACAATCCCGACAAGCCGCCGATTTTCACAATGGCCAGGCTGGACCGGATAAAAAACATAACAGGCCTGGTAGAGGCCTTTGGCATGCACCCGGAGCTTAAAAAACACTGCAACCTTGTGGTGGCTGCAGGCACGATTCACCTCGAAGAATCCACTGATCCCGAGGAGCAGGGCGAGATCAGGCGGATGTATGAACTCATTGACACCTATGACCTGCATGGACATATGAGATGGCTGCCGAGCGTGGCCAAGGAGGAAACCGGTGAGGTCTACAGGATTATCGCGGACAACCGGGGTGTGTTTGTTCAGCCTGCGCTTTTCGAGGCCTTCGGCCTGACCGTTCTCGAGGCTATGCAGTGCGGTCTGCCGACATTCGGCCCGATATTCGGCGGGCCCTCTGAGATAATCAGGGACGGCAGAAGCGGATATCTCATGAATACCAGTCGGCCGGATCTTATGGCAGAGACTATCTGGGGATTCGTATCCGAATTCGCAAAGGATGGCCAGAAGTGGGAAAGGATCTCAAAACAGGGCATGGCCCGTGTAAAAGAGGCCTTTACCTGGGAGCGCTACAGTGAAAAACTTTTCAGCCTGACCAAGTTATACGGGTTCTGGCGTTATACCGAATCCCAGGCCGGAATGGTAAAGCTGGACCGTTACTGTGATCTGCTTTACCATCTAATGCTCAAGCCTCGTGCGCGGGAAATAGGAAAGTAACCGGATAGCCGCCGGGCTTTACAGCCCCATGAACTTGGCTGCAATGTTTTTCATTATCTCGTTGGTTCCCGCAAAGATCGGCATGACCCGAACGTCGCGGAATCCACGAACAACCGGGCAGTCTTCGAAAAATCCGTATTCTCCGAAAAGCTGGGTGCAGCGCTGGGAGGTCCGCTTGGCAAG
>JAWLEU010000216.1:0-4077 GCA_041685965.1 Desulfosalsimonas sp. | reverse complement strand
AGCCCCCTTTTTTAGTGTAAGCTGTCTTTTATCAGTTCCGCGCCCAGGTCCAGGGCACTAAGATTTATTTCGTGGAATGACGGGTTAAAGCGCTGGCGGATAAGCTCTTTTACGGACTCCGGCTGAACCAGTCCCGTGAGCTCCACAATTGCGCCAAGCAGGCAGATGTTTAAAACAACCGGTTTTCCGATCTTTTCCATTACTGTTTTCTGAAAAGGAAGTTCCACGCGTCTTGCATCCACGAATGCGGGCTTTTTTACAAGGTCCGAATCGGTTATCAGGTAACCTCCGGGCCGGATGGTTGAATGATATGCCTCAAACGCCTCCTGGGTCAGGCAGATAAGAATGTTTGGCTGGATAACCTTTGGGAAATATATGGGTTTGTCCCAGATTATAACATCGCTTCTTGCCGCGCCTCCCCTGGCAGCCGCCCCGTAGGACTGGCTCTGGACCGCGTTGAGATCCCCGAAGCGGGCAGCCGCTTCTGCAAGAAGAATGGCAGCCGTGATCACACCCTGCCCGCCTGAGCCTGAAAAAAGAAACCTTTGCTTTTCCATGACCTATTTCCCCTGCGCCTTTTCAATCACACGGCTGTATTCACTGCAGTATTCAGGAAGCTCCTTTTTCACAAAAACCCCGCGCTGGATTAGTTCCGGATTTTCCTGGATTTTTTTCGAACCCGCCCGGGCGGTGCCCTTTTTGTAGGCCTCGAGCATTTCAGCCGCATCCCCGGCCTTGTTCCGCCTGCCGAACTGCGTGGGGCACTGGCTCATAACCTCGAGCACTGAAAACCCCTTGTGGGTTAAGGCCTCTTTGATCAGGCCGGCAAGCTCGCGCACGTGATAGACGGTTGTCCTTGCAACAAAAGTTGCCCCTGCTGATACCGACAGGTCCGCAATATTAAATTCATTATCAATGTTGCCGTAGGGCACTGTAGTTCCCATGGTTCCGCAGCCTGAAAGCGGGGAAACCTGCCCGCCGGTCATTCCGTATATCCGGTTGTTCATAACAATCGCTGTCATGTCTATATTGCGCCTTGCAGCATGTATGAAATGATTGCCGCCTATGGCAAGGGCATCTCCGTCTCCCATGGGAACGATCACGTTTAACTCGGGCTTGCTCATCTTTATGCCCGTGGCAAAAGCAAGCGCCCTTCCGTGCAGGGTGTGCATGGAATGAAAATCCACGTACCCGGAAATCCTGGCCGAACAGCCTATCCCGGAGACCATTACAAGGTCCTGCTTGTCTATACCCAGTTCTTCCACCGCCCTTAAAAGGGCGTTTAACACGGTGCCGTGGCCGCAGCCCGGGCACCACATGTGCGGGAAAAACCTCTCCCTTATGTAATCTTTGGCAGGCATTGCCTAGACTCCTTTCCCCTGGATGACGCGAAGGATGTTTCTGATATCAGTGGGCGTGATAAGCTCGCCGTCGATACGGTTTGCCAGAAACACCTTGTCCGGATCATCAACTGCAAGCTTTACCTCGCGCATTATCTGCCCGATGTTCATTTCCACCACCAGCACGAAGTTTACCTTCCTGGAAGCCTCGCGTACAATATCGCCGGGAAACGGCCACAAAGTGTTTAACTCCAGCAGGCCGATTCGCTCGCCTCTTTTTCTGCGGTTTTCCACCAGGTGCAGGGCGGAGCGGGCCGCGGCCCCGTAGGAAATAAAAAGCGTTTCCGCGTCCTTTGTATGGTATTTTCGGAAACGGGTCATTTTCTCGCTGTTGTTTTCAATCTTGTCCACCAGGTGCCTGATCAGGCCGTAGACCACCTCCGGCTTTTCAGTGGGAAACCCCCACATGTCGTGATAAAGACCCGTGACGTTATACCGGTGAACATCTCCGAAATCAGACATGGGAAGCCTGCCGTCCTCCCTTGGAAGATAGGGGTGATAATCCACCCCGTGCTCCACCGCGGTCCGCAGGCGCCCCACAAGGGGAATCTCTCCGGGTTCGGGGATACGCACCTTTTCCCTCAGGTGCCCGATAACCTCATCCAAAAGAAGGATCACCGGGGTGCGGTAGGTTTCCGCAAAGTTGAACGCCTCCACTGTCATGCGGAAAATATCCGCGTGGTTGGAGGCTGTAAGTGCGATAATTGCATGATCTCCGTGCACTCCCCAGCGGGACTGCATGACATCTCCCTGGCCCACGTGCGTGGGAAGACCGGTGGAGGGCCCGCCGCGCATGACATCAACTATAACGCACGGGATCTCCGTCATGACTGCATAACCCAGCGCCTCCTGCATAAGGGAAAATCCGGGACCGCTGGTTGCGGTCATGGTCTTTTTCCCTGTGAGCGAGGCCCCGATAACTGAGCAAAGCGAGGAAATCTCGTCTTCCATCTGGATGAACTTTCCGCCTGTCTGGGGCAGACGGACCGCAAGGTGCTCTGCTATTTCAGTTGAAGGCGTGATGGGATAACCGGCAAAAAGCCCCAGCCCCGCATACAGGGCGGCTTCCGCGCACACCTGGTTTCCCTGGATAAATTCCGCGTTCTCATTGCTCATTGCCGCCCTCCTGCTTGTCACGGGAATCCCCTGTTAAAACCTCGATGGCCAGATCCGGGCACCTCAGCTGGCAAAGCCTGCATCCTATGCAGTCCTCAGGCCGCACGGCCCGCACCCTGCCCCCGCTGTCGAGTTCAAGCACCTTTTTCGGGCAGAAATGAACGCAGATGCCGCATCCCTTGCACCATGAATACTGAATGCTGTGTTTTGCTGATCCCTGTTTAACCATATTCGCTTTCCTGTTTCAACAATCCCGGAATCGCCCCCGGGAGGCATGCACTTGCATATCAATAAAAAACATATATCTTTGACCTTATTCAGCAATAACCACAAAAGACTATACACCAAAGCTGCATAACCGGCAAGCAGGAAAAACAGATTCCCCATGGATGCGAAGGGTTTTAAACCTTTGCCGGTGACTGAATCAGGGACTTGCATTAAAGCTCTGGTTTGCCTTAATTTTGTAAAAAACACAAAAGAGTACAAATTTTTCACGGAATTGATCCAGAATCCGGGGGAGGCTGCCATGCAGATGAAAGTAAGAGATATTAATGTAAATTTTGAACTAACCGGCAGAAAGTCCGGGCAGATGATTATCTGCAGCCATTGCCTGGCGGGAAACATGAATATCTGGGATCCGCAGATGGAGGCTCTTGAAAAAAACTATCAGATACTAAGATATGACCTGCGCGGGCACGGCCTGACCTCAGCGCCTGAAGGCGACTATACCATGGAGATGCTTGCAGATGACGCTGCTGCCCTGCTGGATGCCCTGGAAATTGAAAAAGCCCATTTCATGGGAATATCCCTGGGAGGCATGATCGGCCAGACCCTGGCTCTTTTACATCCGGAAAAGCTTTTGAGCCTTGTTCTCTGCGATACTGCATGCAGTATACCAAAAGATTCCGCACCGCTATGGGAACAACGCATTGCAGCCGCAAGGAAAAACGGCATGGAAGCCCTGGCAGACGGCACCCTGGAGCGCTGGCTGAGCCCGGAATTTCAGAAAAACAACCCCGAGGTTACCGCGAAAATCCGCGAAATTGTTACGGGCACCCCTGTAAACGGCTTTGCCGGCTGCTGCCGGGCCATCAGCGGATTTGACGTCAGCGGCCGCCTGTCACGGATTTCCCTGCCCACGCTTGTAATGGTAGGAGAAAACGATCCGGGCACTCCGGTGGAGGCCTCACAAGAGATAAAAGATAAGATCCGGGGCTCTGTGCTGGCTGTCCTTGCCGGTGCTTTTCACCTGTCTAACACAGAAGCCGCCGGATCCTTTAATTCAGCTCTTGCTGATTTTCTGGCCGGGCTTTAAGATCAGTTGAACTGATCGCGCAGAACACGTTTTAATATCTTGCCGGTGGGCGTTCGCGGGACTTCTGTTGCAAACACAACTTTTTTGGGTACCTTGAATTTCGCGATCTTTCCCCGGCACCACTCGATGAGCTCGTCTTCGTCAAGTGACTCCTCCTGGCGGGGTACAACAATGGCCTTTACGGTTTCCCCCCATTTTTCGTCAGGAGAGCCGATTACTGCAGCGTCTGCAATCTTCGGATGGCTC
>JAWLEU010000215.1:0-4081 GCA_041685965.1 Desulfosalsimonas sp. | reverse complement strand
GTCTTTACCAGGTTTGCAGCTCCGTGTGACAGGCCGTGGTAAAGCATGAACGCAGGGTTGGCTCCGTAGAAGTATTCCTCGGCCGCCAGGGCCACTGTTTTGGGCATGCCCTGGCCGCCCCATTCGGGCTCGTCTATCATGGCCAGCCATTCGCCGTCCCTGTAGAGATCGTTTACCTGGTGAAAAGACTCCGGGACCTTGACCGTGCCGTCTTTTTCAAGGGAGCATCCCACCTGGTCGCTTTCCTTCTGGGTGGGCAGAATAGCCTTTATGGCCAGGTTCCGCGCTTCTGAAACGATCATGTCAACGGTTTTTTTCTTGAAGTCTGCAAATTTTTCGTGTGCTGCCAGTTCGCCCACCTGCATCTGCTCGTGGAGAACAAAGTCCACGTCTCTTCGGTCTGCAATCAATTGTGCCATGATATAAAGGTCTCCTTGTTCACGAATGATTTTGACAAAATTTTTCCGGAAGCAACCCGAATGTCCAATACCATTAAATTAAACGGGATACAAAGTCAAGAATGAGCATCGGCTCACCTGGATGGCCGGTTTCCTGCGATGCGGATGTTTCCGGGTTTTGCAAAATTTTTATGGTTGATATGTTGAGAAAAATGATTATTATCAGGATATGATCAATTATCCGCTTTTATATCAAAGCATTATGCAGACTCGCGGTTCATCCTTGTTTTTTTACAAACAATAGCTCCCAATCCATATAAGGAGGGCAAAAAAATGGACAGCAAAGTCACTTTGAGCGTAATCAAGGCAGATGTGGGAGGACTCGTAGGCCACTCTTCCATCCACCAGGATTTGATCGACGAGGCGGAAAAAGGACTTGAAGGGGCCAAGCACCAGGAGAAAATCCTGGATTATTACGTGACCGCCTGCGGAGACGACCTTGAGCTGATAATGACCCATCGGCAGGGATCAGACAATAAAGACATACATCAGCTTGCATGGGACATTTTCTGGGGGTGTGCTGAAACCGCGAAAAAACTCAAGCTCTACGGCGCCGGCCAGGACCTGTTAAGCGATGCATTCGCCAATACCATCCGGGGCATGGGCCCCGGGCTGGCAGAGATGGAATTCGAAGAGCGAAAATCCGAGCCGGTAATCGTCTACATGGCTGACAAGACATCCGCAGGTGCCTGGAACCTGCCCATTTATAAGGCCTTTGCAGATCCGTTCAACACCGCGGGCCTGATTATTTCGCCGAGCCTTCATGACGGTTTTAAGTTCGAAGTCCACGATGTGAAAAAGCATAAAAGGATCTTTTTTGACGCCCCCGAGGAAATCTACGATCTGCTGGTATTCATAGGCGCGCCCAGCCAGTACATGGTAAAGGCAGTCTACACCAAGGAGGGCGAAATCGCCGCAGCCACCTCAACAGAACGTCTGGCCCTGACTGCAGGCAAATACGTGGGCAAAGACGACCCGGTTTACATAACCCGCTCCCAGGGGGATTTCCCTGCAGTGGGCGAGCTGCTCGAGCCGTTTACAAGGGCCCAGCTTGTGGAAGGCTGGATGCGCGGCTCTCATTGCGGTCCGCTGATGCCGGTTGCGGTGCGCGACGCCAATCCTTCACGCTTTGACGGTCCGCCCCGAGTAACCGCTCTGGGTTTTCAGCTTGCAGGCGGCCACCTCATAGGACCGCGCGACATGTTTGACGATCCCAGCTTTGACATCGCCCGCAATGAATGCAACAAGCTGGCAGACCATATGCGCCGCCACGGCCCGTTCGAGCCGCACCGCCTGCCCATGGAGGAAATGGAATACACCACCATGCCCCAGGTAATGAAACGCCTGGAAGACCGCTGGGAACCCATCTGATTTAAGGGACGCCCATAAAATTATAAAATTTGAAAATGCCGCAGGGCCGATTGGTCTTGCGGCATTTTTAGTGTTGTGCCGGTCATGGCTTGTAATTTATGAGGTTGGAGTCCTCCGCATATGGGGGCGGCGCGGCGGGGCTACCGATGCAGTGATACATAAGGGTTTTTTACCGCTTTCTGCATGAAAACTAAACCAGCATTCCCACCACGTAAGGGCCTTCCGGGGCCACGGCCACATTTGGGCAGTCCGGGAGCAGAAGGTCTACGGCTTGCTGCAGGTTATCGATTTTGTGAGCCCCCATTTTTTCAACATCCTGCACACTGAGCCCGGATGAATAGACATACACACTGCCGGCGTGATCAATGGCCTGGTAAATGTTTTGTGCACACCACTGATCGATGACAAAATTGTCAGGATCGGAATAATCCCGGAAGAAACACTCCGGATCGGAGACCGAACGTATGATGGAGCAGAAATCGTCGCTGCCCAGGCCTTCCCTGCACTCGCAAGCCACTACAATCGTGCCGCCTTTCTTCAGGATATCCTTGGCACAGGTCAGGCTTTTGCTTATCTGGTAAAAGGTGGCGTCCAGGGGATACCCGCCTCCGGAAGTGATCACCAGGTCCATTGGCCGGTCCAGTTCAACTACCGCGTGGTTATAGACAAAGTCGCAGCCCTCCAGGTGAGCTTCATTGTAGTGACCGGCAAAAATACCGCTGATTTGCCTGTCCCGGTTGATACAAACGTTTACGATAAAATCCGCACCCGCTTTTTCGGTGATCCGGATTCCATAGTCATGAAAAATATTGCCTTCCAAAACACAGTTGGCCACCCTGGGATGATCGATAACCTTGTAGGAATGCATGAATTTCATGGTTTCGAAACTGGAGATGCCCGGTAGAATGGACTTTCTGCCGCCGGAATATCCCGCATAAAAATGCGGCTCAATCAGGCCGGTCAGTATTTTCAGATCCGCATCAAGGTAATGCCTGTTGATTTCTATTGGGTAGTCCTCAATGTTGTCAATGCAGCGGACATCATCTTGCTGCTGGCAGAAATGGTTTATAATGGTGTAGTTTTCCTGAATCGATTTTCCCACCATGCCGGCCAGCTCCTCTCCCTGGTTGGGCCTGTGCATGCCGGTGGCAATCAATATGGTGATGTTTTGCCGGGCAATACCGCTTTCTTCAAGTGTCTCCAGCATCGGCGGCAAAAGCAGATGATTGGGAACGGGGCGGGTGATGTCTGAAATCACGATACAGGCGGAATGCCGGCCTTTTGCCAGCTCCCTGAGCGGTTTGGAATGGATGGGGTTTTCCAGGGCCTGACGAACGGCCTCTTCCGAATCCGGCACGGGCGGGGTTTCCTTCATGTTCAATAGATGCGCATGCTCCGGTACTTCCAGATCCAATTTCTTTTGTCCATACACCAGGCTGCTTTTCATGGCGCCACTCCAATTTTTTACTGGTGGATTCTTCCTTCTCTACCGGATTCATGCCCGGGTCTGAAGTATAGAAAAATGGTTTTTTTGAAAAAATTTGTACTATGCTCAGAATGGTATGTAAAGCCTTTGTTGGCACCTGATCTTGTGAATTAAAAAGGATGGCACCGTAAAAAGCTTCTCACATAGCCCGATGTTTTTGCGGGAAGGAAACCCTGCGGTCGGGATCAGTTTTTTCGCTCCTGACCGTGAACGCTCAATGTCGCTTCAAAAACCGATCCCGACCTTGGGTTTCCTTGGAAGCTATCTGTACCGCCGTGGCGGGACAGATAGCATTTTACGAAACCGTCAAGCATTGCGGCCGGATGACCCATATTGAGGCTGTTTTCATTCATCCAGGCCTTAATCTTCTTGATATCTGAGCCAAATACCATGCCGGAAATTCCTTGCTTTAAATTTTTGCGATATTTTGTTGATTTAATTGGAATATCATGTTAAACAAAAGACAGGTGTTTTAAACAGTGATTGCGAACGCAACCGACCATACGGGACCATTGATCATTATGGCGGGCCTTCACTTGTAAGCTAATATAACTCATTGAAAATTTTTCGCATTTAATCGAAAAAAAGACGTTATTAAGCGGTTATGACTCCAGGCGGGTTTTTTTTAAAAAAACTGTTCTTTTTTCCGGGCAAAAGTCTCCATAACTATTGACAATACAAGTAAAAATTCAAATTTTAAAAGCAGGGAAGGAAAAAAGAGCAGGCTTGCAATAGCCTATGATGAAACGCGTAAAGCAGGGGGGGG
>JAWLEU010000214.1:0-4099 GCA_041685965.1 Desulfosalsimonas sp. | reverse complement strand
TTTCAGAAATTCTTCTGAAACATGCAGGTGCTCGGCACCGCCCCTGTTGCCCAGTGTAAAGACCGGAAAATGCTGGAGAAAGACCACTACATCCTGCTGCAATGTCCTTTCCGCCCTGGCAGAAACCAGGTTCTGCTGCAGCAACAGGGCCCGGGTGTAGTCCATCACCGGCAGCTCCAAGCACGCCCATGGGGCATTTTTGCATGTACTGCTTTTATTTTTCACTTTTCCCTCTTTAAATTGGGGTCTTCTCACGCAGGGCGGAGGGAGCGATGTTGAGGCTGTTTTTTCCGGTTATTTCCATAACATAACGTCAAACCGGCTGCACGCAAATCCTTAAAAACATTTTCTGCGGCAGTTGAAAAAAAACCTGAAAATCTCCCGCTGCTCAGCTAGCCTGCCGGACAACCGCCTGACAGATGAAAGCCTTTTAAAGCAGGCTTAAATGACTGCCCTGCAGCTAAAATTACTATTGACAATGGGAAAAAAAATTTTGATATTGGCAGCCCTAGCCTTGATAACCCGGTGTAAAACGGCTCTTTTGGTTATTTTGCGCGCCGGCAGCATAAATAATGCAGGGCTGATTATTCATTTCCACCCGTGACTGAAGCAAACCCCGGTCCGCCGGGCTTTTCGATAACTGCTAAGCATACACACAACCTCTTTCCCCGGGAGATGCTTTTATGGAAGACAAACAACTGGATGCCAGGATCAAAGAGCAAGGCAGGCAGTATTTCCGCACTATTTCAGGACAGGCGCCATCGGTTTTCAACAAAGACTGGTGGACTGGAAAAGTCATGGACTGGGCAATGAAAAACGAAGATTTCAAGGTCCAGCTGTTTCGCTTTGTCGACGTGCTGCCTTATATCAATACAGGAGAATCACTTTCCCGCCACATAAAGGAATATTTCGGATCAAGCGATCATGATGTGCCGTCGGTACTCAAGTGGGGGGCCAAAGGCGCCGGCTTCGGCAAAGGGCTTGCAGGCAGGGTAATGGGCAAAACCATACGCGCCAATATTGAAAACATGGCCAAGCAGTTTATTATCGGCGAGACCACCGGCCAGGCCATTAAGAACTTAAACAAACTCCGGAAAGACGGTTTTGCCTTTACGGTGGACATCCTGGGAGAAGCAACCGTCAGTGAAGACGAGGCTGTCCAGTACCAGCAGAATTACCTGGAACTCATGGATGCCCTGGCTGAAGAAAAAGGCAACTGGAAACCGATAAACAGCGAAAACAACCTGGACTGGGGACATGCCCCGCTGATCAATATTTCCATCAAGCCCTCTGCGCTCTATTCCCAGGCAAGGCCCTCGGATCTCGAGGGCTCTGTCAGCGCCATCTGCGAAAGGCTCAGGCCGGTGCTGCGAAAGGCCATGGAAACAGGGACGCACATGTGCATTGATATAGAACAATACAAATACAAGGATATTACCCTGGAGGTATACAAAAGGCTTCGCTCGGAGGCAGAGTTCCGCGATTACCCATACCTTACGGTTGTCCTGCAGGCTTACCTCAAAGATACGGATCAAGACCTTGAACAGCTGCTTTCCTGGGCGAGAAAGCAGAACCTGCAGGTATCCATCCGCCTTGTCAAAGGGGCATACTGGGATTATGAAACCATTTATGCCAAGCAGGCCAACTGGGAAATCCCGGTTTATACAATCAAGGCTGAAACCGATGCCGCATTTGAGAGACAGGCCTTGAAAATCCTGGAAAACCACGACATCTGCCATTTCGCCTGCGGCTCGCACAATATAAGATCCGTGGCCGCAGTACAGGAAATGGCCGGAAAACTCGGGGTCCCCGAGGACAGATATGAATTCCAGGTTTTATACGGCATGGCAGAACCGGTGCGCAAGGGGCTTTTAAAAGAAGCCGGCCGGGTGCGCCTTTACTGCCCTTACGGGGAGCTTATTCCGGGCATGGCCTACCTGGTGCGCAGGCTTCTGGAAAATACCGCAAACGAATCCTTTCTGAGGCAAAGCTTCGTGGAAGGCGAGCAAATGGAAGCCCTTCTCAGAGATCCCGAGGAGTTGGTCAGGGAGGAATACGAAAAGGGTAAGCGTCCACCGCAGGGGCCTGAGCCGCTGAAGCCTTCCGACCCTTTTAACAATCACCCGTTTGTTGATTTCACAAAAAAAGAAGAGCGCGATGCCTTTCCCGCGGCAATTGAGGCTGTGCGCAAAAAAACAGCAGCCAAGTATCCTCTTTATATAGGCGGAAAAGAGGTTGCCACAGATGATACCATTGCCTCAGTAAACCCTGCGGATCCATCTGAAATAATAGGCCATGTATGCCAGGCCGGGGTGAGTGAAGTTGACCGGGCAATTGACGCGGCAAAAAAAGCCTTCCCGGAGTGGCGGGATCTTTCAGCAGAGGACAGGGCAAAATACCTGTTTAAGGCATCAGATATAGCCAGGCACAACATATACGAACTTTCCGCCTACCAGGTTCTGGAAACTGGAAAGCAGTGGGCCCAGGCCCACGGAGATGTGGCCGAGGCCATTGACTTTATGGAATACTATGCCCGCGAAATGATCCGGCTGGGCACACCGCGCCGCATGGGCAGAGCGCCGGGCGAGCTCAACCACTATTTCTACCAGCCCAAGGGGCTTGCAGCGGTTTTTGCCCCCTGGAATTTCCCCCTGGCAATAAGCTGCGGAATGACCTCAGCCGCAATGGTCACGGGAAACTGCGTTCTCTATAAACCCTCAGGGGTGTCTTCTGTGGTTGGAAACACGTTGTGCCGGATTTACAGGGAAGCCGGCATACCCGCAGGGGTTTTTAACTACACGCCCGGGCGCGGCAGCGTAATAGGCGATTACATAGTGGAGCACCCTGATATCAGCATGATCGCTTTTACCGGCTCAATGGAGGTGGGTCTTCGAATCATTGAAAAGGCAGCCGTGGTTCAGCCCGGCCAGGACTTTGTAAAATCAGTGGTTGCGGAAATGGGCGGCAAAAACGCGGTTATTGTAGACGATGACGCGGACCTCGACGATGCGGTTGTTGACATTATATATTCAGCCTTCGGCTACCAGGGCCAGAAGTGTTCGGCCTGCTCCAGGGTTATAGTGGTGGAACCGATTTATGAAAAATTCATAAAAAGGCTCGCAGAGGCGGCCAGGTCCATAAAAATCGGTCCTGCAGAAGACCCTGCAAACTATATGGGCCCTGTAATCGATGCTGACGCTCAGAAAAAGATAAAAGAATATATTGAAATCGGAAAACAGGAGGGCGATCTCCTTGTCAGCAAGGATACTGAATCCCCGGGCGATGGCTATTACGTGCCCCTTACTATAATCGACAACATTCTGCCTGAGCATCGCCTGGCACAGGAGGAAATCTTCGGGCCGGTTTTATCTGTCATGAAGGCAAAAGATTTTGACCAGGCGCTTGAATGGGCCAATTCAACACGTTTTGCACTTACAGGGGGCGTGTTTTCCCGAAGCCCGCAGCATCTGCAGAAAGCACGCAAGGACTTCCGGGTGGGCAACCTGTACCTGAACCGCTCCATTACCGGCTCCCTGGTGGAAAGAAATGCATTCGGCGGGTTTAAACTTTCGGGCATAGGCTCCAAGTCAGGTGGTCCTGATTACCTTATTCAGTTCATGGACCCCCGCAACAACACTGAAAACACCATGCGAAGAGGCTTTGCGCCTATTGAAAAAGGCGACGACTGGGTGGAATAGTTTTTTTAAATTCCGTAAAACTCTAAATTCCAAGGAGGTCTGTAAATGCAGGAAGCTTCACTGACTGCGGCAACATGGTTCTGGCTGATTGTCCCCATGACCCTGGTTGTGGTTTTATCCATCATAACCCTGTTCACGGAAAGGGGGTAAAACAGATGAACACACCGACTTTTACTTCCTTTTTGATCTACCTTGCCGTAATGATGTCAATCGGAATATTTTTCTACTACCGGACAAAAAACCTTGCAGACTACATTCTGGGCGGCAGACAGCTGAGCCCGGGGGTGGCCGCTTTAAGCGCGGGCGCCTCAGACATGAGCGGCTGGCTGTTGCTCGGACTTCCGGGTGCACTCTACGCAGACGGCATGAGCAGCATCTGGATAGCCATCGGGCTGTCAATA
>JAWLEU010000213.1:0-4109 GCA_041685965.1 Desulfosalsimonas sp. | reverse complement strand
GCCTATGAGAAGATCCTTGTTGAAAACGATCCTGTCGGCAGGCCTGAGAAAACCGGCGTTTCTGGCTTCTGCAGCCGAACCCGAGACCTTTGCCTGGGCTACCTGCATAAACGCCTGGATGAAGAATCCCGAGTAGTCGGTGATCTTTGCCACCTGTGGCTTATAGCGGATGTAGTTCTGCCACAGGTGCATCATTCCGGCGCCTCCCGGCACCAGGCCGGCTCCTACTTCCACCAGGCCCATGAACAGGTCTGCGTTTGCAACCATCCGGTCTGAGGCCAGGCAGACTTCGGCGCCGCCGCCGAGTGCCAGGCCGAAGGGTGCGGCCACCACCGGGTAGGGGGCGTACTTGGAGCCCAGGATGCTCTGGTGCACGGTTTTAATAAAATCATCTATTTCCGAGAACTTGCCTTCCTTTGCAAGTCCGAGCATGAAAGCCAGGTCTCCGCCTGCGGAAAAAGGCGCGGGCATGCCAGATGCCTGGTTGCCGATCACCACTCCAACGCCGTTTTCACTGACGTATTCGTGGGACTCGATCATGAATTCGATCATTTCGCGGTTGACCGCGTTCATCTTTGTGTGGAACTCGATGTTAAACACTCCGTCGCCCAGGTCAATGAGCGAGCAGGAGGGAACCGACTTGACCACCTTGTTTTCCTGTCGCAGGTTGTAGAGGCTGATTTCCTTGTCACTTACAGGCACGGGCTTATAGGAGCCTGACGCAAAGTCGTAGAAGTATTTCTTTCCGCCCTCGATCTTGTAGAAGGTCTCGTTTCCGGCGTCCACGAACTTCTTGATCTTTTCGGGAACCTTGCGGCCTTCTTTTTCCATCCTTTCAACGGATTTTTTGACCCCGATGGCCTCCCATGCCTCAAACGGGCCCATTTCAAAGTTGTAGCCCCATTTCATGGCATTGTCTATGTCCACTATGGTATCGGAAATCTCCGGGAGACGGTTGGCCGCGTAAATCAGGCTGTCTGCGATGACGTCCCAGGCGAATTTTGCGCCCTTGTCGTCTCCGTATACAATCGCCTGCATTTTTTCAGGAAGACTGCTTTTCTTCTTGGCCTCCTGGAGGCAGGGGAAATCAGCCTTGCCGTATTCCTCGTACTCCAGGGTCTCGGGGTTGATCACCTTGCGGATGGTTTTCCATTCCTCGGTGAGCTCCTTTTTGTAAAACCCGCCCTTGGTCTTGTTGCCGAGCATGTTGTTTTCAACCATTTTCCCGACAAATGAGGGCAGAGCCATTGTATCGCGCATCTCGTCTTCAGGACACATGTCGTAGCAGTTTTTTGCAACGTGATACATGGTATCCAGTCCGACCAGGTCCGCGGTCTTAAACGTGGCTGTCTTGGGCCGGCCCATGGGCTGGCCGAAAATGGCGTCCACCTCGGGTATTGTCAGCCCGTGCTCGAGCATTGCGTGCATTGCCTTGCCCATGCCCTGGATGCCTATGCGGTTTCCGATGAAATTCGGGGTGTCTTTTGCCCAGACAATTCCCTTGCCCAGGTATTTTTCACAGAAATCAGCCATGAACTCGAGCACATCCTTTTTGGTATCAGGACCGGGGATGATTTCGAGCAGGTGCATGTAGCGCACGGGGTTGAAAAAATGGGTCCCGAGGAAATGCTGCTTCATGTCGTCGCTCAGTTCCTTCGACATGTCCTTTAAGGGTATGCCCGAGGTATTGGAACTTACCACCGTACCCTTCTTGCGGACCTTGTCCACCTTCTTGAAAAGGTCCTGCTTGATCTCGAGCTTTTCAACCACCACTTCGACTATCCAGTCGCAGTCGGCAAGCTCGTTTATGTCGTCTTCAAGGTTGCCGGTGGTTACGAGTGCGGGATCGCTTTTCTTGTCCATGAAAAGCGGGGGCTTGGAATTAATTGCATCCTTGAGCCCCTTTTCCACGATTCGGTTTCTTGCCTTGGGGTCGTTTTTCTCGTCATCGGACAGGTCAAACGGAACGATGTCGAGGAGCACGGTTTTGATGCCGGCACTGGCAAGCAGGGCGGCTATTCCGCCCCCCATGATACCGGAACCGATAACGCCTGCTTTTGTGATCCTTCTTTGCATAATTACCTCCTGACTATATAAGTTAAAACCAAAAAAAACGGGAAAAAGCTGCCGCAACTCACAAAGTAAAAGGTTGGCTGAAAGCCTGTGATTTCCGAACTATACCCCGCGTATAAAGTAAAACTTTTTTACTATCAAAAAAACAATTTTGCTGTCAAGCAAAACGCTGCAATAATGTTATTGACATTCCAGCTATTTTCTATTTTCCTTATCGGAAAAACAAAGGTGCAAAATTGCAATACTAATATATGAAAGGGCAGAAAAATGCGAACCACCTTGCTGTTTTGCCTCATAGCAGCGGCCGTGTGCGCTGGGCCCTCTCAGGCCCGGCAGCAGGATGAAGCGGACAGCGACACCAAAAAGTCTCCTTCATCAGAGCAGATTTTAAAACAGCTGGAGGATAGATATACAGGAAGAAATTTTTCAGTAGACTTCCGGCAGGAATCCACTCTGGAAGCAATGGATATAACAGACGAGGCTTCAGGGCATGCGTGGTTCAAGCATCCCGGAAAAATGCGCTGGGAATATCTGGAGCCGGAGCGGCAGGTAATAGTTTCCGACGGCGACAGGCTTTGGATTCACAGGCCCGAAGACCGCCAGGTCATGGTCGGCGACGCAGCGGACCAGTTTGCAAACGGCAAGGGAGCAAGCTTTCTTGCGGATTTCAAGCTCCTGGAGGAAGTCTTTGAAGTCAGCCTCGAAGACTGCGGAGAAAACATATGCCGGCTAAAACTGGTACCCCGGGAAAAAAAGCGGGACCTTGCAGTAGTATACCTTGAGGTGGACAGAAACACCATGGATATCAAGCAGGTTGAAAGCGAAAACATCTACGGGGATGTCACGCGCATTTACCTTGAAAACCTGGAGTTTGCCCCTGACATGAAAAACAGGCTCTTTGAATTTATGATTCCTTCAGGCGCTGATGTCATCAGAATGGAGGAATAACCAATGAACCGCGAAAACCTGCAAACAGCGGAAAGGATAAGAAAACTGGCGCAGCAAAAAAACGCGCTTATCCTGGCCCACAACTATCAACCCCCGGAAATCCAGGACACCGCAGACATGTGCGGAGACTCGCTTGAGCTTGCCATGAAGGCGGCAGACACTGAGGCTGAAATACTGGTTTTCTGCGGGGTTCACTTCATGGCAGAAACAGCCTCAATACTGTGCCCGGAAAAAACCGTGCTTTTGCCCCGGGCTGATGCGGGCTGCCCCATGGCTGACATGGTCACGCCGCAGGCACTGGAGGAAAAGACCATATCCATGCCCGGCGTGCCGGTTGTAACCTATGTCAACTCCCCTGCTGCTGTAAAGGCCATGTCAACCGTCTGCTGCACGTCCGCAAACTCTGTAAGGGTGGCAAAGAGCCTTGCCGCGGCTGAAATTCTAATGGTGCCGGACCGCAACCTTGCCGCGTACACCGCCGCACACACGGGCAAAACAATACACGCATGGGACGGGTTCTGCCCATACCACCAAAAACTTGACCCGGAAACGGTCCGGCAGGCAAGACAGATCCACCCCCGGGCCGTGTTCATGGCGCACCCCGAATGCAGGCCCGAGGTCACCGCAATGGCAGATGTTGTGACAAGCACTTCAGGGATGCTTGATTACGCAGCACGATCGCCGCATAGCGAGTTTATAGTGGGCACTGAGACTGGACTGCTTTATCCTCTGCAAAAGGCCGCTCCTGAAAAAACCTTCTACCAGGCCTCGGATCAGATGTACTGCCCGGACATGAAAAAAATCACCCTGGCAGACATTGAAGCAAGCCTGCAACACCTTTCAGGAGAAGTGCGTGTTCCGGAAGAAATCCGCAACCCTGCCTTATCCGCGGTGAAAAGAATGCTTTCAGCCTGACGCCTTTTATCACCTCCGGTTTTTCAGGCCATTTATGCCCAAACCATTGAATCATAGAGATTTTATCAGCTTTCATCCTTTGCGTTTCAACAATGTTGCATTTGTTTCAAACTTCAGGTGCGGTGTTTCAATTCTACAACCCTCCCGGACCAACACCCGGAAGACATCCCTGT
>JAWLEU010000212.1:0-4153 GCA_041685965.1 Desulfosalsimonas sp. | reverse complement strand
AGAGGCAATCTGCGATGTGGTGGAAGAAGAGGCCCTGCCCTGCAAAACGCATGATTTTCTTTGCAGCGCAGAAGGCGTTGACTTCATAAAAAAAGACATCGAAGAAAACGGCACAAACACGCTGGTAATAGCAGCCTGCTCCCGCAGGGTGAACTACAATACCTTCAGTTTTGACGGCTGCGTTGTCGAGCGGGTCAACCTGCGCGAGGGCGTGGTCTGGTCCCATCCCAGAAAAGAGTTCCCGAAACTCACCGAAGAGGAAAAACAGGACGAGAACAACTTCGATTCCGTGCAGATGATGGCCGAAGATTACCTGCGCATGGGCATGGCAAGGGTGGAAAAAGTCAAGCTGCCCGAGCCCTACCTGCTTGAAACAATGAGCAGAAAGATTCTGGTTATGGGAGGCGGAATCGCCGGCATGAGCGCGGCACTGGATGCGGCAAACTCCGGCTATGAAGTCACCATCGTGGAAAAGGAAAAAAACATAGGCGGAAACACCGCGAAATGGCGCAAGCAGCTGCCCATCCAGCCGCCCTACGAAGAGCTGATCCCTTCAATGGTGGCAGATAAGATCAAGGCGGTTCAGGATCATCCGAAAATCGAAATCCGCACAGAGACAGTGGTTGCAAGGATTGCCGGCCAGCCCGGCGATTTCACGGTGACCCTGAAAAAACCCGGCGAAAAAATTGAATTTGACGTTCCTTATCCCCTGCCGGAGGAAATGCGGGTGGATGAAAACGGCAAGGAACTCGACCACGAGACCCTTCAGCAGAAATACAAGGAATACAACGAGGGCAGGCGTGATATCCTGACGCCGGATCCCAACGGCGAGAAATTCGGCGCGGTTATTCTTGCTGCCGGATGGAGGCCATATCAGCCCAAAGATGACGAGTATCCGCACCTTGGATGGGGGGCAAGCCCGGACGTTGTAACCAACTATCAATTCGAGGAAATGGCCGCGGCAGGCAAAATAACCCGTCCCTCAGACGGAAAGGAAGCCAAAAACGTGGTTTTCGTCCAGAGCCCGGGCAACGGCAGCGACTCTGATTTTCCGTATACCGGCGTGGTAACCAGCATGGTGGCATTGAAGCAGGCGCAGTATGTCCGCGAGGATTATCCGGACGGCAAGGCCTATATTTTCTACCAGCACATGCGCACCTCCGGTTTGACTGAAAATTTTTACAAGTCAGCTCAACAGGATTCCGGGATCTTTATGAGCAAGGGAGAGATCGCCTCTGTTGAAAAAGCCGGCAGCGGCCTGTCTGTTACCGCCAAAGATACGCTTCTGGGAGAAAACATAGGCGTGAGCGCAGATTTGGTTGTGCTTGGAACCGGAATGGTTCCGGTGACATATGATGATCCCACGGTTAACCTTGCATACAGGCAGGGCCCCGGATTCAGGGACAATGAGGTTTTTGACTGGTACGCGGACTCCAACTTCATCTGCTTTCCGTATGAAACCCAGAGAACCGGAATTTATGCTGCAGGCGGTGTGCGCCGTGCGCTTTCGGTGGAAGAATCAATGGAGGATGCATCCGGCACTGCGTTAAAGGCGATCCAATGCCTGGAATGCGTTAACAGGGGTATTTCAGTTCATCCCAGATCCGGAGATATGACTTTCCCGGACTTCTTCTTCCAGCGCTGCACCCAGTGCAAGAGATGTACGGATGAATGTCCGTTCGGCGCCATAGATGACGATGAAAAGGGAACTCCCAAGCCCAATCCCACCAGGTGCAGAAGGTGCGGGACATGCATGGGCGCATGCCCTGAGAGGATTATCAACTTTGCGGACTACAGCATCGACAGCATTGGCTCCCAGGTCAAGGCCATAGAGGTGCCGTCTGAAGACGACTACGACGAGCCGCCCCTGAGGATTCTGGGTCTTGTGTGCGAAAACGACGCATACCCGGCCATGGATATCATGGGCCTGCACAATAAGTCCTTTTCTGCAGACGTCAGGATAATCCCTGTAAGGTGTCTGGGATCGGTTAATGTGATCTGGATCAAGGACGCTCTTTCCCAGGGCCTGGACGGTGCTTTTCTGCTCGGCTGCAAGCACGGAGACGACTACCAGTGCCATTTTGTAAAGGGCAGCGAGCTTGCCCAGATACGAATGCAGAAGATCGGGGATGCTCTGTCCAGCCTGGCACTTGAAGAAGAGCGCGTGGCCCAGTACCAGGTGGCCATAGACGACTATGACAGTATCCCGGGCATCATCAACGGTTTTGTCGAGCAGATCGAGGAGCTGGGCCCCAACCCGTTCAAGGGTTTCTAGAAGTCAATGATGCGAAAAACAGCCCAATTGAGGAGGTTTTATTATGGCGGATAAGTACCTGGTTCAACCAGACATTGATTTTATAAACGAGATCCGGGCAACGGGCGGAGAGACGCTGAAAAAATGTTTTCAATGCGCCACCTGTTCCGTGGCCTGCCCCATTGCGCCGGACCGCAAGCCTTTTCCCAGAAAAGAAATGATCGCCGCATCCTGGGGACTGAAAGACAAGCTGATCGGCAATCCGGATGTTTGGCTTTGCCACAACTGCGGAGATTGCACCACTCAATGCCCGCGCGGTGCCAAGCCGGGCGATGTGATGGCTGCGATCCGCATGAAGGCGATCGAAGAATACGCAACACCCAAAAGCCTTGCCAAAGCGGTCAATGACCCGAAAAAACTGCCGCTGCTGCTCGTGCTGCCGGCTGTTATTTTCATCGTGCTCGGCCTTATCACGGGCCTGCTTGACTTCTCCCCGGACCGTGTTGACGGGCAGATTGTGCATGCCGAGTTTTTCTCCCACTGGCTGGTGGACCTGGTTTTCGTCCCCCTGAGTATCTGGGCGGTGGCAGTGTTTGCCATGGGCCTGAAGCGTTTTATTGCAGATATTCATAAAAACGCAGTGGCGGAAGGAAAAACAGACAGGGAAAGCATAGATACAAAAGGTTTCCTGTCAGCGCTGGTGCGGGTAATACCCATGATTTTGAAGCACAACAGGTTCTCTGAGTGCGGAGAGAACAACGATAGGGCGACGCCGCATATGATGGTGCTTTTTTCCTTTATAGGCCTGTTTATAGTAACAGGGATCTTTTTTGTCACGCTTTATATATTCGGAGTGCACGGGCCCTATTCACAGCTGAATCCGGTAAAGATCCTTGCCAATGTCAGCGGCATCGCCCTTATTATTGGCGCGATTCTCCTGGTAAAGCAGCGCATGGACAAGACCGACGAGGTGTCCACCTACAAGGACTGGTACCTGCTGTGGCTGGTTTTCGGCCTGGGTCTGACAGGAATGCTCACACAGCTGTTAAGACTTGCGGATGCTGCGTTTCTTACGTATTTAATCTATTTTATTCATCTGATGCTGGTATTTCATCTGATCGCGTTTCTGCCGTTTTCCAAGCTTGCCCATCTTGTCTACAGGACAGTTGCGCTGGCATATAACGAGTATTCCGAGCGGGAGGTCAAAAAGACCTGATGCTCAGTATATTTGTTTTCTGAATAAAAAGCGGGGTGCCGGCAGGTTCCCCGCTTTTTTACGTGGGACATAAAAGGAGCAGCATGGCTGGAAAAAGGGTCAATAATTTTGGTTCCAAAGTTTTTGTAAGGTTTTTGTATCATTTTATAAGAAGTTATTCCCTTACACTGCGTTTGAAGGTGGAAAACGAGGCTCATTGGATGGAGCATCTTGCAGGCGGGGGAAGGGTTCTGCTTTGCGTATGGCATCAGCAATTTTTTTCGCTTGTCCGTTATTTCAGGAGATACAGGGGCTACGGCCCCGGCCTTATGATCAGCCGCAGCAGGGACGGTGAAATAATTGCCGGCGTTGCTGAACTTACCGGCTGGCACGTGGTGCGGGCATCGTCGTCAAGGGGAGGCAGGGAAGGCCTGCAGAGAATGATCGCCCATCTCAGCACAACCGGTATTGCAGCACACATCCTGGACGGCCCGCGGGGGCCCGCAGGAGTGGTAAAAAACGGGGCGATTGCAATGGCACAGGGCGCCGGGGCAGCAGTGGTGCCGGTATTTGTCATCGCAGATAATGCCTGGTACCTTAACTCCTGGGACAGGTTCCAGGTCCCCAAACCGTTTTCAAGGGTTACCGTGCGCTACGGCAACATGATAACAATTCCCTATACAAAGGGGCCTGAGCAGTTTGAA
>JAWLEU010000211.1:0-4163 GCA_041685965.1 Desulfosalsimonas sp. | reverse complement strand
TTCCGGCGAGGCCTGGGAAGCTTGAAAAAATTGCCTTGACACCGAGGCCTTTTTTGCTATTTTATATATTTAACAGCAGCATGCTGAGGGTTGGTCTAGTGGCAAGACGACGGGTTCTGGCCCCGTTAACCCAGGTTCGAATCCTGGACCCTCAGCCAATCGGGTATATTGCGCGGGAGCTTTAGCTTCCGCGTTTTTTTTTGCGGCACAATCCTGCCGCGGAGATACCCCTCCCCCGTGTATTTAAAAATTATATTTTACCGGAAAAAGTGGATAAATAATGCGGAATGCGTTATTATCGCTTCATAACGATCACCGGTTTTTAAAAGGTGGTTGATTCATTTACGGATTACGGGGGGTGGAGTATGGGTATTTCAACCAGGGGCCGCAGGCGCATTACCTTCAGGCTGGCCGCGCCTGAGGCACGGGAAGTGAGCATCGGCGGTGATTTCAATGGGTGGGAGGCTCAAAAGCATCTGTTCAGGAAAAACTCTGATGGGGTCTGGGAAAAAACACTTATGCTTGCCCCTGGCAGGTATGAATACAAGTTCATTGTGGACGGAAGCTGGTGCATGGATCCTGCCTGCACGGGTTCCTGTGATAACGTTTTCGGAAGCCGCAATTCGGTGATAGAGGTTGAAAGCCGCCTGCCGGACAAAGGTGAAAATCCGCCGCTGGTATTGCCATGAAAACTGAGCTTTTTTTACTTTTGCCCTGTCATCCTTACTGCAAGGCAGATGCCGTCGTGTGCTGCAGAATGCATGGGCAGATAGGAGAAAATCTGCACGCTCTGCCATTCTGAAGCGTTATAAATGGCCCCGTTAAAGCCTTTTGCATCCACAAATGCAGTGTTGTCTGCAACCAGGAGGCCGCCGGGGCGAACCAGGGGTGTAAAAAGATCCAGGGCCGCGCGGTAGTCTTTTTTCTCAATATCCATGAACACAAGATCAATAGGCCCTTCAAGCTCTGCCAGGGATTCGAGCGCATCTTGCTCCTTCACGGAAACAATGTTTGAAAGCCCTGCTTTTTCAATGTTTTCACGCGCCCTTTGCGCCATTTCCGAATCATTTTCCAGGGTGACGACCCTGCCGCCCGGGGTGCAAGCCCTGCCCAGATAGATGGCAGAGTAGCCGTGGGCCGCCCCCAGCTCCAGGATGTTTGCAGCCCCGGCGGCCCTGGCCAGCACGAAAAGAAGCTGTCCCACAACCGGCCCTGCAATCGGAATGCCTTCTTCTTTGGCCTCTTTTTCAAGCTGTTGCAAAATTTCGTCCCGCTTCGGGACAAGACCGGAAAAATATGTTTCAGGATGTTTGACCGTGTCTGCCAATTGAGTTTCCTCCTGCAACTGAAATTGCTGTTAAATCATTTATCCCCGAAGGTCAATGATAACTCCTCATTCCGATTCCGCAAGCCCTTGTTATTTGCAGGCTATTTACAAAACCCTGAGAATTTGTGATATCTGTATGTATGAAAATCTTTTTTGCATTCTTTCTGGTGATACTCGCTGCGTTCGGCGGCTATCATTTAAGTTTCCGCCGGGTGGCCGGCAGAAGCAGGCTTGCATGGATTCATCTTACAGGCCTTGAATTTCTGGCATTAGGTCTTCTTCTGGGGCCGCGTTTTTTAAATGTGCTCGATGAATCCACCGCGCGCAGCCTTGAGCCGCTTACAGCCCTTGCGCTCGGATGGATAGGTCTGCTGCTGGGTTTTCAGTTCGAGATCTTTCAGCTGAGAAAATTTCCGCCTGCATTTTTCCTTGCAATGCTGGTGGAAAGCACGCTTACAGTGCTGGTGTCTTTCTGCTTTTTCTATTTCTTTCTGCCTGTATTTTTACCACTGCCCGGCAGCCTGCAGGTCTTGCTGCCCCTGGTTCTTGCTGCAACTGCAGCATGCACTTCCCAGTCAGGGCTTGCATTGATGTTCCAGGGGCGGGCCGGCAGTACGGCTGCCGCAGTCCGCCTTGTCCGATACATGGCGAGTCTTGACGGGCTTGTTCCAATGGCAGTGCTGGTTTTCATCTTTTTTGCAAGAACAAGGGAGATATCTGTCACGCCGCTGCATATCCTTTTTTTGCTTGCAGCCGCACTTGCGGGTATTTTTATAATTTACATGTTTTTTCTTGCACAGCGCAGGGATGCAGACGAGCTTGCGCTGGTCATTATAGGCATGACTGTTGTAACCAGCGGCACTGCCGCCATAGCAGGATTTTCGCCGCTTCTGGCAAATTTTTGCATGGGGGTCTGCCTGGTAAACCTGACCATGGAAAAGGAAAAGATTTTCCATCTTCTGGCAAGCATTGAAAAACCGGTATATCTAGTGCTGCTGATTTTTCTGGGTGCGAGCTGGCATCTGCCTGATTTCTGGATAGCAGTGCCGGCCCTGGCTTACTTTATTGTGCGGTTTGCCGCTAAAATCGCCGGCGGCATGAGCGCCGTACACCTGCTTCCCGCCCTGAGGCGCGGCTTTCCGGGCCTGCTGGGCCTCGGCCTGGTTGAGCAGGGAGGACTTGCAGTGGCGATACTTTTTGATTTCCAGCAGAGGTTTTCAGGGCCGGAGATCTCGTATGTCGTGGGTTTTGCGCTTGCGGCAATTGTTTTTGCCCAGCTTGCAGGCCCGTATTGCGCAGTTCTGCTGTTCAAGAGGTCTGAATGATGAAATCCGGGTTGTACGCCGGGGAAAATTACCCGGCATATGCCATGATACTTGTCTTTCTTGTCCTGCTGGCGCTTGGCATGAAAGGAGTGGATCCGGGCTCAGTGAGACAGGAGGCCGGGTGGATTAATTTTGCCCTGGGCGGAACGCTGCTGGCGGCATTTGTAATCTCAAAACTGGCTGGTCTGATAGGACTTCCAAATCTTACGGGATACATAGCCGCAGGGATACTGGCAGGACCTTTTGTAAGCGGCTTTTTATCCCCGGACACAGTGGACAGGCTCAAACTCATAGACGAGCTGGCGTTGAGCGTCATTGCACTTGCCGCAGGGGCGGAGCTTGAACTTTCAGCCATGAAAAAACGCGCCGGGGCCATCCTGTTAAATATCGTGCTGATTACAGCGGTTGTTTTTGCAGGCGTAAGCGTATTTATAATAGTTTTCGGATCTTTATTCACTGCAACTGCCGGATTTTCATCCAATCAGCTGGCTGCGTTCGCAATACTTGCGGGTGTGATCTGCGTTGCCAGATCGCCTTCTTCAACCATTGCCGTGATAAACGAGTGCCGGGCAAAAGGGCCTTTTACTGACACCATCCTGAGCGTAACCATGGTCACGGATATTCTTATTATCATAATGTTTACCGCCGCGCTTTCAGCAGCCAGGGTTCTGTTAGCTGACACCGGGGCGGTGAGCTGGGGCGAATTCGGGCTGCTGGGATGCGAAATCGCGGCTTCGCTTTTTGCAGGAGTCCTGCTGGGGAAAGCCACATCGTTTTATATAAAGCATATAAGGCGCGATTTTCTGATTTTCCTGGTATTTCTGGCATTCGGCATAACCCGGGCATCAATGGGTTTCAATGAGTACATGGAATCCCGGGCAGGGGTTTCTCTTCATCTGGAGCCTCTGCTTATTTGCATGAGCGCGGGGTTTTTTATTCGTAATGCCACGGATGAAGGCGGGTTTTTCATGGAAAATCTCCACCGGATTTCAATGCCGGTATATGTGCTGTTTTTTTCGCTGGCAGGTGCAGCGCTTAATTTCAATTCCCTTATGCTTTGCTGGCCGCTGGCTCTTGCCGTGGTTTTGGTGCGCGCAGCCGGTCTGTTTGCAGGAAGCTGGACTGCTGCATGGATAAACCGTGATCCCGCATCCCACCGCCGCAGCGCGTGGATGACGTATCTGACCCAGGCGGGTGTTGCGATCGGGCTGTCTCAGCTTGCCATGAGGGAACTTCCCGACATCGGCACCCATCTAAACACCCTGGTCCTTGCAGTAATTGCAGTTAATCAGATAATCGGGCCGGTGCTTTTCAAGCTGGCCCTGCATATTGTTGACGAGACCGGCCGGAACCACCATCAGCCGGTGTGATTTGACGGATCAGGCTTGATGGTATTATATTAAACCGGGAGCTGATTAAACCGAATACATTCAAGGGGGTTTGGATAAATGGATCGTGCGGACCTCGGCAATACTGATATCGACCGGATTCAGGCGCAGGGACTTACACTG
>JAWLEU010000210.1:0-4167 GCA_041685965.1 Desulfosalsimonas sp. | reverse complement strand
TGGTCCGGCTCTTTGCTGTTTTTTTTAGATTCCGAATCAACCGTTACACAGGATTCTGCCGGAAAACCGGCATGATAGTATAAGCAAAATTATGTGCCGAACAGAGCAATTGTCAAGAGCTCTTTTAAGATAAAAAGCGGAAAAGCAGGGTTCAGGCAGAAGAATACAGAGTGAGAAAAGGTGCATTTTTTCCAAACTGCCATCCATGGGTTGATCTCGTGGCAGCATCAGGATAGATTGCCTTCTGAGGAAGTCCAGGGTCGGGAGCGGTTTTTGAAGCTACATTGAGCGCTTGCGGTCAGGAGCGAAAAAACTGATCCCGACCGCAGGGCTTACTTGCCGCAAAAACATCGGGCTATGTAAGAAGCTTTTTGCTAAACCTTGAACCTTGAACCCCGAATTTACCCATGACCAACCGGAGGAAAAATGAAAAACCTTCACACATGCGTGCTGCCCGAGGGAAAATTTGCATACGGAAAACACAGCCCGGCATTCAGGGTAAAAAACCTGAGGCAGAAAGACCGTATTTATAACCTGGGGGTTTTTGAAGACGGAGAGGCCTGCGGAAACCGTGTAAATTTTCCGGAAGGAGACATTGAGGTTGCCAGTGCTGACGCTGTTTTCGAAATACCAAACGCCTTTCCGTTCAGAGGGGTTACTTATATCAACACCAGGTGGGCGGAGGAAAACGCAAAAGATCCGCAGGGCAAGATACGCCTTCCTCAAGCCCCTGAGGTTTCCTTTTCATCAGTGCTGTCTGAATGGGCAGGCGGAAAGCCCTTGTCAATCATGGAAAAAATGAAAATGCTGCGCGCCCTGCCCGGGCCCATGCAGCTTGCCCTGGCAGAGACAGGCACCGATTCTGAAGATCTTGTCTGTCTTGCCCGCATTGCCTGTGATTTTGTGCTCGACCATGAATCCGGCCGTCCTGAAGGCCTTGTATACACCAGGGAAAAAAGCGGCAGGAGCAGCGCAAGGATTTACGATCACACCCTGTTCGAGGTGGTGGCAAACAATTCCCACCTGCCGGAAGACTACAGGGAGGCCATGGTGCTGCGGCCGGGCGTGCAGGGCGCAAACCCGGTAACCGCTGAATACGCCGGCGCAGACGGCAAATGCCATGTATATGAATACCTGAGGAGCAACAGTTATATCCCCTGGGGGCATTATGCCGCCAACATGGCTGAAGACAGCATAAGGTATTCGGTCCGCGACCTGAGTATTGAGGATATGCGCGGGATGCGTCATCTTTATTACCAGCGCACTTACGTGCGGCTTGCCGGCGACCTTGGAATCGACGTAATAACAGGCCAGAGACAGCTGGCTGAACAGGAGCTCGAAGACCTGCGCTGCCGAATCATGGATGCGCTGGCACACGCGGAAAAACGGGAAAACCTGGTTTTTAACCGTACCCTGTGGGGCTGGAACTACGGTTTTGACTATGCACCTTCCAAATACCGCCTGCATGCCTCTCATCAACAGATACATCAGCAGTATGCCATGATCCCGAAAACCGTTTCCCGCGCGCCGGGTTTCGGGCAAAACATTCCCTCATATGCCGTCGGGGACCTGGTGGAGAAGTTTGTCTCTGAATATGAGGCTGAGACCGGGGCCTGCTTTTTTGACGCCTATCTGGCAGCCATTGAAAACAACACGCGAATGGAGGGCTCGGGTGAAGGCGAAAGCAGCCTGATAGTTTATTTGGATGATAATGTAATTTTGTTTGCGCCCAAGGCCCAGACTTCGCAGTGGGAGCTTCAGGTAGTGTGCCGGCGGCGGGTGGGCAATATCGCGGAGGCAGACTCTTCGGTGCGGCGTTCCCTGGATGAGGCCATACTTGCAGGCGCAAAAGCCCTTTGCAGCCTCGGCGCGAAAATGATTACGTTTTATGAGGTTTCCAGGCGCATTGATTCCGAAGATACAGGTCAGAGACTGCTCTACACCCTTCTACCCCGCCTGCCGGAATCGCCGGGAGCCTTTTCCGAGTCCCAGCTTCGCTGGATAAACGGCCATTATCCCGAGGACTTTGCAGCAGCCTGCAGGGCGGCTGTCTGAAATTTTTTTTGCTTTTCATCTCATCCCATGTATAGTCTTCTTATTTCCGCACTGCAAACCTGAATCTACAAAATTGTAAATTCATCTTACAATTTTGTTTCCTGCTTTATGTTTCAGGGAAATGCTTATGTTTTTAAATTATTGTTTTTGTAATTAAATTTTGCTTATTAGTATTAATGGCACGAGAGTTGCTAATATCTATACAGCAAAACAGAGGAGTGAGCAGTGGCAATTGATACAATGAAAAATAATGTCCGGCACCCTGCAGAAACATTGAAGCAGCAGAGGCTGGATTTGTTTGGCTCGTCAATGCAGCTGAAGCCTGCGGAATTCATTCAGGCCCATGCGGAGCTCTTTGACGCCTATTTCCGGGAGTGCTTTGCCGCAAGCCGGGTGGGGCCGGATCTGGCAATTAACCGAAACCCTTATGCTGTCATAGCCCTGGGAGGATACGGGCGGGCCGAGCAGTGTGTGTTTTCAGATGTGGACCTGCTGCTGCTTTTCGAAAAATCAGTGCCTGACGAGGCCGAAGATCTGGTCAGGGAATATGTATACCCCCTGTGGGATCTGGGTCTTGACGTGGGTTATGCAATCCGCTCGGTCCGGGAATGCGTGAGAATGGCAAAAGAGGACCTGGAAATATTTACCTCAGTGCTCGATGCCCGTTTTCTGTGCGGGATATCATCTGTTTATGCAGACCTGACCTCCCAGGTCAGGCAAAAGGTTCTGGCGCGGGCTCCGGGCAAAATGATGCGCTCGCTGGTGGAGCGCAACCGCGGCAGGCATAAGCATTACGGTGACTCCACCTTTCTCCTGGAGCCCAATCTAAAGGAAGGGGCGGGCGGACTTCGCGATTATCATACCCTGCGCTGGATTGCCAGGATCAAATACGATCTCAAGGAACTGCGGGACCTGGAATATCAGGGCGTTTTATCCAGCGAGGAATATGAAAGTTTTTACGCCGCCCTGTGTTTTATCTGGAAAGTTCGAAACAGGCTTCACTATTTTACCGGCCGCAAGTGCGATCAGCTTTATTTTAACTACCAGGCAAGGCTGGCCGAGGAAATGGGGCTTGAGGAAAAAGACGGACAGCTGCCGGTGGAAAGGCTCATGAGCGAGCTTCATGCCAAAATGGGTTATGTAAAACAGCAGCTGCTTTTGCTTCTTTTTGAGCTGGGCTTTGAAAAGCCTTCGCGCCGCAGGCTCGGCTTCCGCCGCCATCCGGAGATTCCCGGTATAGAGATAAGCCGCGGCGGGTTGAATTTTAAGTCCCCCAACAGGATCGTGAAAACCCCTGTGCTGCTGATACGGATTTTCGAAACCTCTGCCAGGCTCCGCATGCCCCTTACCCGTGAGGCCGGCCGCCTGGTGCGCGAGTTCGGCCACCTGGTAGGTGATGAATTCAGGGCCGATCCTGAGGTGCGGAGCTGCTTTGAAAACATCCTGCAGATTCCCGCCGGGCCGGTAAACGTACTGGAGCAGATGCTGGAAACCGGATTTCTTTTGCGCCTTATACCGGAATTCGGCGGCATAGTTGACCGGATCCAGTTTGATGCCTACCACCTGTATCCGGTGGACCGCCACAGCCTGAGAACTGTTAGTTTCATCAGGTCCTTTGCGGACAACCCCCCTGAAGGCGTGGATCCGCTTTGTATAAAGATTTACAACGGGCTGAAGAAAAAACACCTGGTTTTGCTGGCGGCCCTGCTGCATGACATCGGCAAGAGCAGGGCTGACGGCAAGCATTCTGATACCGGCGCAAAAATGGCTGGCGCGATAATGCGCCGCATTGGATACGGGAAAAAGGACGCAGGTGTTGTCTCGTTTCTGATAGAAAACCATCTTCTGCTTGTCAAGACAGCAAGCCGCAGGGATATCAACGACGAGGAAACCGCAATCAGAATCGCCCGGGAGGTGGGGCAGGTAAATCTTTTAAAAATGCTTTATCTTCTAACCGTGGCTGACTCCATGGCAACCGGGCCCAAGGCCTGGAACGACTGGACCGCCACTTTGGTGCGAGATTTTTTCTTAAAAATCCTAAGAGTTCTGGAAAAAGGCGAGCTTGCCACCACAGGGGCTGTGCGCCGCGTGGAAAAGAAAAAGGCATACGTG
>JAWLEU010000209.1:0-4175 GCA_041685965.1 Desulfosalsimonas sp. | reverse complement strand
GTCGGCCCGATGGGTGGTCGAATGTATCGGGCTTGGGATTTTACTTCAAAGGACAGGCCTTCGTCCGAAGTTCTGGAGAAAGGCATGGAAATTTTGATTGCCCAGTGGCCTGAAGTTGCGGGTGAAGAACTATCAAGAATCACTATTCCCGTCGAGTTTACAGGCAACAAAGCTCGGCGACTGCTCATAAAAGCTGATGCCGCATCAAAACCACCATGGGGAGGTCGGGATCATATCTCACACACTGACACGGAGCGCAGGATTTTTACCCGATTTCGCTTATCGATAAATAAAGCAATTTCACCGCATGAGGTTGATCACATTGATTTTATCACTGAGGAATTCGTCGAACCAGGCGCTTTCAACCGACGCAAAACTAAAAAGGCCGCGCGACTGATTAGCGGCTTTTTTTGCTGTACATTGTAAAACAAAGACATGAAATGGACACCGATCTATCCTTTATCACAGTTGGGTGAGACTTCCTTCAAAAATTATTACCTGTTAACGATTAAAGGAGAGCCTGAAACCGTATCCAGAAGAAGAATTTGGGGGTATTTTTGGGGGCATTTTTAAAAATAGAAAAATTAAAAAGAAATAATAACAATAAATTAATTAGCCTATTCGAACCCTCTCCCGCTACCAATTTCAGAAAGACCAGGGGTTGCAGGCATATGTTTGCAACCCCTTTTTGTTTTTCAGGGATTTGAATCATGCGCATTGTGCTTGTCCATCCGGCCGGCTCCAATTGGGTTGCCGGGGAAAAAGACGTCGCCGCCGTGGCCAATCGCATGGCACCGCTGGGACTGCTTTCCATTGCGGCCTACCTGGAACGGCAGGGACACAGCGTGATCGTGCATGACTGCCTGGGGCCCGGGGCCGCCCCCGGAATCCGCGCCAATGCGCAGCAGATTCTGAACCACAGTCCCGACCTGGTGGGATTTTCCGCCACCACAGCCGGTTTTCTGGACGGATACGACATGGCCGCTCAAATCAAGGCATCGCGGCCAGATATCCGGACGGTTTTCGGCGGAGTGCACATATCTGCCATCGGCACCCCGCTGTTGTACGACTATCCACACCTTGATTACCTGTGCATGGGCGAAGGCGAGCAGACCCTGGCAGAACTGGCAGGGGGCAGGGAAGCCGGCGAAATTGACGGGCTGGTATGGCGCGGCCCTGATGGAAATGCGGTTTCCAACCCGCCCCGCGGCCACCTGCCGGAGCTGGATGCCCTGCCCTTTCCCGCATATGAGAAACTGCCCGGCTTTCCCAAAAAATACAATCTTCCGCTGTTCAGCTATATACGGACACCGGGGGCCACCATGGTCACAAGCCGGGGCTGTCCGTATCAATGCTCCTACTGCGACCGGTCTGTTTTCAAAAGCGGTTACCGGTATAACTCGGCCGAATACATCTACGAGCACATGCGGTACCTGCGCAATCGATTCGGGGTGCGCCACATCAACATCTACGATGACCTGTTTACGCTTCACCGCAAAAGAATCACCGAACTGTGCGAACTTTTAACCTCCCGGCCCCTGGGTATCCATTTCAACTGCGCGGTGCGCGTGGGGCATGCCGACGACGACCTGCTGGCAATGCTCAAGGCAGCCGGGTGCCTCATGGTGTCGCTGGGAATTGAAACCGGGGACCCGGAATTACTTGCCATACACAAGCCCGGGGTATATCTTGAAGGCGTAAAGGATACGGTCAGAAGAATCCAGGCAGCCGGCCTGCGGGCCAAGGGGCTTTTCATGATGGGGCTTCCCGGCGAAAGCGCGGAGTCGATACGAAAAACCAGCGATTTCGTCCTTTCCCTGGATCTCGACGACATGAACATGGCCAAGTTCACCCCTTTTCCGGGCGCCCCGGTATGGCAGACCATATTTGACCAGGGCGAAATGGAAGAAGACTGGCGCAAAATGAACTGCCTGAATTTCGTGTTCGTGCCCGAACAGATGGACTCCAGGCAAGCCCTGGACAACCTGTATAACTGGCACGTCAAGCGGTTTTACTCGGATCCCAAATGGCGCAGGCGCTTTGCCCGGCGCATCTGGCAGCACAGACACAGCCTTTTATACCTGGCAAAGCATCTGCCGGCCTTTCTTTCAGCCATGCGAACCTTTGACCCGAAACACAAAGCAGGGACAAATGAATCAGTTCGTGGACCGGATGATACGCGCAAGCAAACTCGAGGCGAACCTGTATGAAGAAGTGGAGGCTGACAAGGGCGCCATGGGATAGGCAATGGCCGTGGTGGTGCTCTCCAGCCTTGCCGCCGGAATCAGCACAATCAGCGTCCTAAAAATTAGTGAAGGTAATGGCCCATTCCGGACAGGATTCCTGGGCATCCACGAAACTGTACCTTGAATTCGCCATTCCTCAGTGCTGCCAAATCGGGAATATTGGCCTGGAATAGCCGGAATGTGCATTTTTGAAGCCCGCATTTTTTAAAATTTCAAAAAATTATTTGACTTTGAGTTCCGGCCGGTGCACAGTGAAAAAAATGTAAAAGCCAAACCAATTGTGAAATTGGGACGGAAAGCCACGGGTCTCATGAAGACAGCCGGGTTGCCAAAAAAAGCAGTTAATGAATAGCGCTTCTTGGCCAGCCAGGAAGCGCTATTTTTTTTGTGCCAAAAAAAATTATGGATGTTTACCGCGTTTTTTTTCAAAGAGCATGAAGGGCCACCTTATGCAAAAACCCACCGGACAATGGTGAGAACAAGGAGTACTCATGAAAAAAATGCTTTTTGCGCTGTTTTTGAGTGGTTTTATGCTGTTGTTTTGGTTTCAGCCAGCATCAGCAGAGTCCGGTCAGAAATCAAAAACCCCGAAAAAATCGGTTATCGGTGTAATTCTTCCCTTCTCCTCGGCATTTAAAGACATTGCCAATGAAGAAAAAAATGCCATTGAAATGGCCCTGGCTGAAGCCGTAAGCCAGGCAGAAGTAATCTTCAAAGACGGCGGGAATGACCCCGAAGGCGCGATCCAGGCATTCAAAGCTCTTGCAGAAAGAAAGCAGAAACCTGTGGCGGTCATCAGCTGTGCCAGCTGGGCGTCCAATGCCATCCACCCCCTGGCGGCAAAGGCCGATATCTTCCATATCGCCATCGGTAGTGCGATCATCGACCGGAAACACTCACGGCGCACCGTTCGGTTCACCCTTGATGCCGAGCAGGAAGAGCGCCAGTTGGCAGAATATCTTTCCAAGTTCAATCGCATCGCCGTCTACAACATGGATAACGGTTATGGAAACAACTGGGCAGACATTATAAAGGATAATTTTCAGGACAAGATTGTTGCTTCCATTGCCTATGACCCCCAGAGCCCGGACCTTGCCCCGGAGTTGTCAGCAATTAAAAAAGAAAATCCGGATGCCCTGGTTCTTTTGAGCGCGGGCAACGCAGCCCTTATTGCTAAACAGGCCAAAAAAATGGGCATTGACGCCCAACTGGTCGGCACACGCCCGATTGAACGCCCCGGGCTTTTGGATGAACCCGCGGCCAATGGTCTGGTATACACCTACCCATCCCACAGCTTCAGCCATCCCCTGCTGGCCGAGTATGAAAAAGCTCACGGCACTCCCCCCACCTTTTTCGGAATTGAAGCCTATGATGCCGTCACCACGCTGATTTCAGCCCTGAAGGCAGACAATGATTCCCCGGATATGCTTTTTGATTGGTATGCGGGCCGCACCTACAACGGTGCGCTTGGTGAAGTGCATTTTGATGAAAACGGGGATGCCTCCTACCCCTATATGTACAAGCAGGTCCGTGAAGGCAGCTTTGAGGTTGCGGACTTCCAGTTCGCGCTTCTGCTGGAAAAAGCCCGTCAGGAGCTTACCCGCATTTTCCATGACATGGATGAAAGCCTGGAGGCTGCTGCGCAAAAGCTCTCAAAAACCGGGATCCAGGGCCCGGAGGCGCAAGCGGTGCTTCAGGATTTATATGAGAACAATCCCTATGCATTTGACTGTGCCACTATTGATCAGCAGGGCCGTATCATCAAGGTGGCGCCTGAAAAATACACTGACGTCATAGGCGCTGACATAAGCGGGCAGGAGCAGATCAAACGCCTGCATCAAACAAAGGAGCCGGTTGTCAGCCGTGCAATCGATACAGTCGAGGGGTTTGTGGGATTTGATTTCGAGCACCCGGTATTTGACAAAGACG
>JAWLEU010000208.1:0-4190 GCA_041685965.1 Desulfosalsimonas sp. | reverse complement strand
CCAGGTCGTTTAAAACAAGGGTTATGGGCCGGGCGTCCTCGCTTTCGCCTGAATACCGTATGGGTCCGGGGCGGCGGTAGCAGTCCGGGCCCGGGTGGGGGGCAAGCCATTTTTCCCTCATGGCTGAAAACACCCCGAAAGACGGGGACTCAATGTCTACAAGCGCCTTTTGCAGCACCAGGGCCAGCCGGCCTTTTCTTTCCTCAAGATGCATGAGCGGTGCTATGGGTATTCCGATGGGCTCCCATTCGCCGAAGGTTTTTTCAAGGTTCTTTATCGCGGCCATCTGGCCGGTGGCTCCGCCGGCGATCAGTGAAAAGACCGTGTGGCCGAGGTTGTAGGTATAGGTGCAGTCAAACCAGGTTGGGTCATTGCCCCTGCCGTCATAGCCGTAGAAGTGGTTCTGGGTCTTGAAGTCCGGAACCGATGCCTTGTAGATTTTTTCAACAGCTGAAGGGATGCTTTTGTCTTCATCAGCCAGGCCTTGTTTTGCCAGGGTCTGTTTAAGGGTTTTCACCGAGACAATCGATTTTTTAACCATAAGAAACCGATCCTGTGATCTGTAGTTCCTGAAAAGGGCGGGGCCGAAGTTTTCCGGGTCCAGGCCGCCTTTTTCCATGGTGCGCAAGTACCAGTCCCGCTCAATGCCGACCTTGTAGTCTCCCCTTTCTGCAAGGATCTTGAGATAATCCTTTACCAGGCCCATGATGACCCTGTCGGTTTCAACCTGCGAAAACTGAAAGTTTCCGTGGCTGTCGCGCTCTATTAACAGGCCTTCCTGGAAAAATGGGGGCAGCACGTTAAACAGATCGTCGTCCCTGGTGTTCCAGACCGAAAATGTGTGGTTTTCCCTTGCCATTCTTGCCATGCGGCGCAGGTAATCCAGCTTGTCATCCAGGGTCGGAAACTCGGAGTGAAAGTCGTTGTCATGGGTTTCGTTGTAGTCAGCGATAATGGTGTTTAGCTTGATGATAAATACTTGTATTTCATTTATAAATTCAAGCAGCCCCTCGGGCATTACAATTACGCCGTAGTTTTTTCCTGCTGCCGCTCGCCTGACTATGCCGTCACAGATCATGCGCGAAACCCGCCTGAGTGTCATTCCGTAGGCGGTGTAATCAACAGTGCCCTGTTTTTCAGCCTTCCTGATTCTTTCCTCGTCAACAAAATCGGCTATTTCCTCTCCCACAAGGGTGATGTTGGGATGCACCTGCAGGGCTGTTTCCAGTGCCAGGTGGCTTGCAACTCGGCCCATTACCTTGCATACGTGCCAGTATTTAAGATCTGAGCTGCAGTCAGAGCTCAGGCTGCTGATGTTGTGGGAAAAAGCCCTGGCTGCAGTATGAAATCCAAAAGATACCGCGCAAAGGGTTTCGCTGTTTTTGTCCTTTATCTGGATGTCTCCGTCTATGGTCTTTGGAACTCCTATTACCTGTATTCCCTCGCTGTAGAACTCCTGGGCCATGAAAGCGGCATTGGTGTTTGAATCATCGCCTCCCACTATCACCAGGGCGTCAAGGTTCAGGCTGCGGCAGGTCTGTTTTGCAAGTTCCATCTTTTCCGGGGTGTCGATTTTTGATCTGCCGGTGCCTATCATGGTGAACCCGCCAAGGTTTCTAAAGGAGTCAACCTTTTGCTTCGTGATCTCGATGCAGTTGTTTTCAAGTATCCCGTCAGGGCCCAGAAGAAACCCGAAAAGTCTGCTGCGGGCATTTTTTGCCTGCATGGCGTCAAACACGCCCGCTATTACGTTGTGCCCTCCCGGCGCAGGCCCGCCTGAAAACACAATGCCGATGTTCAATTCCCTGTCTGCAGGTTTTGTGGCTGAAGGAGGGCTTTGGGCTGCGGCCACCCGCTGCACTGAATTGTCCATTATGTCTCCGAGTTTTTCCCTGGCAGAAGGATGGATCTGGAAGCCGTGGTCAAAAAGCGGTTCCAGGGTTGTATAAGGGGATTCAAACACATTGCAAAGCGGGGGAACAAATCCCAGCCTTTCAGTGAGCGCTGAATTTATATTTCCTGTTGCCCTTTTTACTTCCGGGTGGGAAAGAAATGAACCGCTGTTTGACGTGTTTTGTTCTGTCATTTCGCCTTTTCTCCATGCGGCTGAGGTTTAGAGTCTGTCAGGCGCGAATCCTGGCTGTTTGTCCGGGCCTGAAAGCAGGGCGCAAATAAAATCAGTATATCCACGCGTGCTTTTGTGTCAAGCAAATCGTTTACTGCCTGCAGGCATGCCATTGTCATGATTTTGCCGGGATACTGCTGAAATTCGCTCAAATGAGCATAAAAATTTTGAAAACCCGCCGCATTGCAGTTATCTTGTATGTGCTTTGATGTTATTTGATTTAAACTTGTTTGAAAGGAGAGACAGGAATGGAAACGGATCTTAAGCAATATTTTGAAAACACTGAAGGCACGGGCGTGCTGTCAACCGCGGGTGCTGACGGACAGGTAAATTCCGCCGTTTATGCAAGACCGCATATATTCGATGACGGCACTGCTGCATTTATAATGAGAAACAGGCTCACACGCAAAAATCTCACTGAAAACCCGAAGGCGTCCTACCTGTTCATTGAAAAGGGGCCGGGCTACAAGGGCTGCCGTCTGTATATGACAAAAACGGGTGAGGACACTGATACCCGGAGGATAAACGAGCTCAGAAGAAGATGCCCGACAACTGATACGGATCCTGACAAAACCGATCTTTTTCTGGTTACGTTCAAAATAGACAGGGTACTGCCTCTGGTGGGAGCAGGTGACAGGGAAAAATAAAAGAAGGGCTGTTTTGGCTATGAAGAAATGGAGATGCACGGTCTGCAACTATATTCACGAGGCTGATGAGCCTCCGGACAAATGCCCGGTCTGCGGTGCCGACAAAAGCAAGTTTGTTGAGGTTTCGGACCAGGAGGCAAAAAGAGTGCAGGGAGCCAAGACCGCAAAGCAGCTTGAGCGGGAAAAGCAGATGCTCGAAAAGGCCGGCTATAAAACGCAGGCTCGCACCGGTGCGGAGTCGGAGGAGCAGCAGACGGATGAATCGAAAAAGCAGGCAGCGCCGAAGGGTCGGCTGGAGTTTGTAAAAGAGCAGATGTTAAGGCACCACGCACATCCCATATCGGTGCATATACCAAACGGGGTTTTGCCGGTGTCAGTGCTTTTTGTTCTGGTTGCGGTGTTTTTTTCCGCGGGGTCAATCGCGGACGCGGCGTTTTACAACTCAGTAGTGGTGCTTGTTTCAATGCCGGCGGTGCTTTATTCAGGCTACAATGCCTGGCAGTTAAAGTACGGAGGCAACCTTTCCGGGCTGTTTACAGCCAAGATCATTTCAGCAGCCGTGGTGGCAGTCACCTGCCTTATAGTTGTTGCATGGTACCTGGTAAGCCCGGATGTAGTGACCTCTGACACCGGGGCAAAGGCCGGCTTTGTAATAGTCAACCTGGTGATGCTTGCAGCAGCGGTTGCTGCGGGTCTTATTGGCGGGAAGCTGGTTTTTAAGGACTAGATACTAGATACTGGAGACTAGAAACTGGAAACTAGAAACTAGAAGCTGGAGACTGGAAATTAAAGACTGTTTGTTTGAAGCATAAAAAGCGCCCGGATCTCAAGTTTTAAGATCCGGGCGCTTTTGTTAAGAAATAACGGCTTTATATTTGATGGCTTCGTAAAAAGTCCAATATCTGCGTTGCGCTGCATCCCTGCGGAATTTCACGTACGATAAAGTACGCTGCATTCCTCGGGATTTGCGCGCCTTGATCTTGAACTTTTTACTTTGCCATCTCAAAAGCGTCATGTTTTAGGTTTAGAAATAATAGCCGAAGTTGATGTTAAAGCGGTACTTCCAGTCATCGTTTGGGTTTTCACCGAAAAGGCTGTTGTAGGGATCGACATCATCTTTCCCGACAAAATCATTTCCATTAGAGTACGCAAGGTCAGTGTAGATGTACCATCCGCCTCTGGCCCATGCAGAGCCAACCACGAACATTTCGCTGTCGTTAAATGAGCTTTCTTCCTTTACAATGGAGCTGTACTCCACGTAGGGGATCATGTAGTCAAGCCAGTCCACCTGTGGAGTTTCATAGTAATAGCTCAGGGAAACCGCAGGGATCCATGCTTCTGCTGCAACTTCTGTCGGAAAGTCATAAGCGCCCATCTGAACGAGATCCTCTCCGAGTGTGTAGCCTTCCTCAAGATCA
>JAWLEU010000207.1:0-4264 GCA_041685965.1 Desulfosalsimonas sp. | reverse complement strand
TTCGAAGCCGGAGGCTCAAAAAATGAAAAAATTCACCAGGGTCATGAAAGCCCTGTCTGATCCGACCCGCGTCAAAATCGTAAAAATGCTGCAGCGCAAAAAAATGTGCGTATGCGAAATCCAGGAGGCTCTCGGGATTGCACAGTCCACTGCGAGCAAACACTTAAAAACCCTTGAAGAAGCCGGACTTGCCACCTACAAAAAAGACGGCCTGTGGGTGAACTACACCCTGGCTGACGGATCTGACAGTCCTTATGCTGCCAGCATGCTTGGAAACCTGAGGCACTGGCTCGAAGACGACCATGAGGTGGAAGAGCTGGTACGCCGGCTTCCGGCTATCCGCCGCGAAGAAATCTGCTGCACACATAGCCCCCAGGCCAAGCAGGCACGGGGCTGAAATTTTACCAAAAAGAGGAGGTTTGAAATGGATATTAAAGTACTGGGCCCGGGCTGCCCGAAATGCGCACAAACCGAGGAAACCGTAAAACAGGCCATAGCCGAGGCGGGCGTTGAGGCAGACCTGGAAAAGGTCACAGACACCATGGAAATTGCAAAATACGGCGTTTTCGGAACTCCTGCAGTGGTGGTGGACGGAGAGGTCAAGTCCGTGGGCAAGATCCCGAAAAAAGAAGATATTTTGGAGTGGATCAAGTAGAAAGAACCCGCCAGAAGAGTGAAACACAATGCTGCTGCAGTCCTACACAAAAAGCATTTTCCGGCCGGAGTGCAACCCGAGCTTTGAATCGGTTCACTGCATTGCCCGGCTGGAGCAGGATATCTCTGCCGCCCTGCCCTTCTTGAATGCAGAGCTGGGCGGCACTCAGTATTTTAAGGATCCGCCTGCTGTGATGCTTCATGTCCACGGCAAGATCATCAAGGTCGGAGCCACCGAAATTGCCATTAACGCTCTTGGGGATGAGGCCGAAGCCGAAAAAATTCTGCAATGGCTCAAAAACGAGATCAACCGGGTCTGGGCGGAAAAAGACACCATCACCCCCAGCGAGGAAGGACGGAAGAAGCCGCAGGTCTTTGAGATCTTAAAACTGCTGCCCAAAACCAACTGCAGAAAATGCGGACAGCCAACATGCATGGTCTTTGCCGCCCAGGCCGCCGACGGCGGCCGGGGGGCTGATGACTGCCCCGAGATCGACCCGGAAAACATGGAAAAGCTGAATTCCTATCTTGCAGGCTTTATTTTTGAATGAGGCTTATGGAAAAGCAGGAGAACGGGTCAATGCGACGACTAAAAGAGATACAGATGGAACGTTTCTCATAGTTAGTGCCTGAACGAAAACCAGGTTTTCGTTCAGGAAATCCGAAACAATGACCAAAACCCTAAATGCATCAATGACAGAAACATCCTGTTTTAAGCTGTTGGTTTTTATCATTTGAACATTCGATATTCGTATTTGTTTCGGATTTCGGATTTCGATATTCGGGTTTTGGCTGAACAGGGTTTTCGTTCAGCCACTAGTTAACCCAATTACAGAATCGTAAAAAGCTTTTCACATAATCCCATGTTTTTGCAGAAAGGAAAAGCAGGACACTTATGAAGTCAAAAACAAAAATAGCAATTACAGCAGCTGCAGTGATTCTTGCAGCAGCCGCTGCCTGGGGACTGCTTCAGTCCGGCACTTCATTTCAATCCGGTTCCCGGGACGCTTTGCAGGAAACAGCGGGGCAATCGCCGACTCCCGGTGAAGCCACCATGCTTGATCTGGGCGCGGACGAGTGCCGGCCGTGCAAAATGATGGCCCCTATTTTGGAAGAACTTAAAGAAGCCTATGAAGGACAGGCTGAAATAATCTTCATAGACGTATGGAAAAACCGGGAGGTGGCAAAAGAATACGGCATCCGTGCAATTCCCACCCAGATTTTTTTCAATGAAAAAGGCGAGGAAGTAAAGCGACACACCGGATTCATGGGCAAGGAAACAATCATACAGAATCTTTCCGAATTGGGAGTAAAGCCGCCGGAACAATATCAGGACCTGTGATTATGCTGACAAAGGCTATATGGCAGGCAGCTGGAATAATAGTGCTTGCATGCTTCCTTGCCGCCTCTGTGAATCTGCTGCGCGACAGCGGCATCCCGTTTTTGGGCGACTGGTCCGCAGACACCCGGTTTACTGATGATTCAGGGCAAAGCCTGGTGATCAGTTTAAAAGAGGCAAGCCGCCTGTATGCGGAAAACAAGGCCGTGTTCGTGGATGCGCGGCCCGAATACCAGTATGACCGGGGCCGCATCAAAGGGGCGGTGAGCCTGCCCTGGCAGGATGCAGACGATCGGTTCCTGGAAGTCACAGACCGGCTGGAGGGCAAAGAAACCATCATTACTTACTGCGACGGGGAAAACTGCGAACTGAGCCATGAACTTGCGCTGTTTCTTTCAGATATGGGCTTTGAAGACGTCCGCGTTCTTGTAAACGGCTGGGCAAAATGGCGCAATGCAGGGCTTCCAACGCAAGGGGAAGGCCGTGACAATGGATAATCGGTTTTTTGAAAAAACAGAAAAAATCGGATTTGTTTTAGCCAGAATCCTCATGGGCACGGTGTTTTTATATGCCAGCTATGACAAGATCCTTCACCCGCAGGCTTTTGCAGAAGCAGTATACAATTACCAGATCCTTCCGGATGCCGCGGTCAACGCCGCGGCCCTGGTACTGCCGTGGATTGAGCTGGTGGCTGGGCTGTGCCTGATAACCGGGATTTGGCTGCCGGGTTCAGCAATGCTTGCAGCTTTGCTCATGGCTGCGTTTACGTCCGCCCTTGTATTTAACCAGATCCGCGGCCTGGATGTACACTGCGGCTGCTTCAGCACCCAGACCACGCACGGGCCGGCAAACCTGTGGACAGTGATACGGGATATCTGCTTTCTGGCCCTGTCTGTATACCTGCTGATTCGAACCGTGTTTTGGCCCCGGCAGAAAAATGGCGCAGCTTTCGGCCGGCTGGCGTGAAGAACCTGGGCTGAAAAAACTCTGTTTTTTTGTATATTTCAGGATTCCCCCGGTTGACAGACCCGCTTTTTATTTATATATTCCGATATAACGATATAGTTTCGCGACCATAACACACGGGAGAAACAGAATGAATATCAAGGAACGCTACAAACTCCTGCTGCTCGTAATCTTTTTTCTGGTGGCTTATTACATGCCATGGAATCATGAAATCATCCGGCAGGCCGGCCTGGAAGCCTTTATGATGCTTCGGGAATACGCACGGGAACACGTGCTTACCTGCCTGATCCCGGCCTTTTTCATTGCCGGCGCCATTGCGGTGTTTGTCTCCCAGACTTCGGTTCTCAAGTATTTCGGCGCACAGGCCAACAAGCTGCTTTCCTATTCCGTGGCATCGGTATCAGGCACCATCCTGGCGGTCTGTTCCTGCACGGTGCTGCCTCTTTTTGCAGGCATCTACTCCCGGGGCGCAGGTATAGGACCGGCCACCGCATTTCTTTACTCCGGTCCGGCCATAAACGTACTGGCAATAGTTTTCACCGCCCGGGTTCTGGGCTGGCAGCTGGGCCTGGCAAGGGCAATCGGTGCCATATTTTTTGCCGTCATTGTAGGGCTTTCCATGCACTTTATCTTCCGCAAAGAAGATGAGCAGAGAGCAGCCGGCGCCATGCACCTGCCTGAAGAAGAAGACACCGGCAGATCCCTTGCCCAGGAAGCATTGTTTATGCTGGTGCTTATCATGATCCTGATATTTGCGGCTTTTGCCAAGCCCTCACAGGATGCTGCCATGCTATGGCAGGCCATATTTAACGCCAAGTGGATGGTTACTGCAATTCTTCTGGTCATCCTCGGCTTCATCCTCTATTTTTGGTTCAAACGCGATGAACTTGCCCAATGGGTGGACTCCACCTGGGGATTTATGAAGCAGATTTTTCCTCTGCTTTTTGCAGGAGTCCTTTTTGCGGGGTTTTTCCTCGGCCGCCCCGGTGAGACCGCTTTGATCCCGGAGCGCTTTATTGCGGATCTTGTGGGGGGCAACTCTGTCCAGGCAAACGTTATCGCGGCCCTGGCCTCGGCCCTTATGTATTTTGCCACACTCACCGAAGTGCCCATTCTCCAGGGACTTCTGGGCTCGGGAATGGGTCAGGGTCCGGCCCTGACCATGCTTCTGGCCGGCCCGGCGCTTTCCCTGCCAAACCTCATTGTGATCGGAAGTGTCATGGGCTGGAAAAAAACCGGCACGTTTGCAGGCATCATCGTGGTGCTCTCCACGATCGTTGGCATGTCCTACGGGGCAATTTTCGC
>JAWLEU010000206.1:0-4275 GCA_041685965.1 Desulfosalsimonas sp. | reverse complement strand
GGGAAGGGTTGTGTGCGCAGCCATTGCCCCTGCAAGGTGGGCTGCATGCCCTGCGCCTGCTATAATCAACTTCATGCCTCTTTTACGGGCGGATGCGGCAAACTCTCCCGCTCTTTGAGGGGTTCTGTGGGCTGATGCCACGGTCATCTCGTAGGGCACGTCAAATTTCTTTAAAAGTTCGGCCGCAGCCATCATCACGGAGAGATCAGAATCGCTGCCCATTATTATCCCGACTTTCGGGGCTGTTTTCTTTCTTTCCAGGGCCTTTTTGCCTATGTCAGTCCTGTGGTGCTCGCCCTTCCAGGAGATCTTGCCCGCGGCCTCGTATGCCCGCGATACCGCCTTTTCTATATCGTCGCCCAGGGCTGTCACTCCCAGGACTCTGCCCCCGGCTGTTACCAGGGAGCCGTCTTTAAGCGCGGTTCCTGCGTGAAAAACCTCCACGTCCTTCATGCGCCGGACATTGTTTATGCCCTTTATCTCCATGCCTTTTGAATAGGAGCCAGGATAGCCTTTTGCAGCCATGACCACGCATACCGAGGCCCTGGGATCAATGTCCATGGTGCAGTTTTCCAGCCCTCCGTTTACAACCGCATTCATCACGGGAACTATGTCGGACCTGATGCGCATGAGAAGAGGCTGTGCCTCGGGATCGCCCATCCTGCAGTTAAATTCCACGACCCTGACCCGGTCGGCTTCTATCATCAGGCCTGCATATAAAAACCCCTTGTAGGGGCGCCCTTCTGCAGCCATGCCGCGTACCGCTGGCTTCATGACCTGGTCCATGATCTTTTTGCGGATCACCGCATCAGCCACGGGTGCTGGGGAATATGCGCCCATGCCGCCCGTGTTCGGGCCCTTGTCGTCGTCAAAAACCGCCTTGTGATCCTGGGACGAGGGAAGCTCGAGCACCGTTTTGCCGTCAGTGAAAGCTATGAATGAAGCCTCCTCGCCTGTCAGGCATTCTTCTATGACCACTGTCCTGCCAGCGCCGCCGAACTCCAGGTCCACCATCATGGATTTAAGAGTATCCACCGCCTGCTTGCGGGTCCTGCACACGGACACACCCTTTCCGCTGGCCAGACCGTCTGCCTTTACAACTATGGGAAGGCCCTGCTGCTCAACATAGCTGCAGGCCGCATCAAAATCCGTAAAAACCCTTCCCCTTGCAGTGGGAATGCCGTATTTTTCCATGAACCGCTTTGCATAAGACTTGCTGGCCTCTATGGCCGCGGCTGCCGCAGTGGGGCCGAAAACGCAGAGACCGGCTGCCTGGAAGGCATCCACTATTCCCTCGGCAAGCGGGGCTTCCGGTCCGATCACGGTCATGTCTATGTTATTATCTGAGGCAAATGCGACCAGCTCTTTTGTGCTGTCCGCGGAAATATCCACGCATTCCGCCTTTTCGGCTATCCCGGGATTCCCGGGCGCGCAGAAAATCTTTTCCACTTCGGGGCTCTGTGCGATTTTCCAGGCAAGGGCGTGCTCTCTGCCCCCGCCGCCCACGATTAAAATCTTCATGCCTTTTTGTTCTCCTGATTAAGTTACGGGTTCTTATGGGGACCCTGCTTTATCCTGAAAACTGCTTTTTTTCCAGGGCCAGCTCAACTAAACGGTCCAGGAGCTGCGAATAACTCATGCCCGCTGTCTTTGCCGCAAGCGGCAGAAGGCTTACCGGTGTCATCCCCGGGATGGTGTTGGTTTCCAGGACATGGATCGTGCCGCTGCTTATGATCATATCGGTCCTGCTGCATCCGCTGCAAAACAACGCCCTGTGCGCCTTTAACGCAAGGTCCTGTGCCGTTTTGGTTAAATCTTCATCAATCCGTGCGGGGCAGATCTCGTCTGTTTCACCTGCCTGGTACTTGGCGTTATAGTCAAAAAACTCGTGGCCGGCCTTCGGGACGATCTCTATTATCGGCAGGGCCCGGAGCTCACTGTTTCCAAGCACGCCGCCGGTGATTTCCGTACCCGTTAAGTATTGCTCTGCAATCACGGTATCATCGCAGGCAAACGCCTCTTCAAGACTCCCTTCAAATTCATTTCCCGACCTTACTATGCTCATGCCCAGGCTGGAGCCCCCGCTGGCGGGTTTTATCACAAGAGGCAGCCCAAGGCGCTCCATTATTCCCTCTGAATCCACGTATTGTCCCCGGCTGCAGCTTTCATATGCAGGCACGGCAATTCCCGCCTTTTCATAGAAAAACTTGGACACCAGTTTGTTCATGGCAATGGCGCTGCCCATGACGCCGGTGCACTGGTAAGGTATGCCGAGCAGATCCAGCATGCCCTGGATCGTGCCGTCTTCGCCAGGGGCGCCGTGCAGGATAACAAGCGCCGCGTCTATGCTTTCTGCTTCTGCTGCCAGGCGGGCCAGGTCGGTTTTCGGGTCGTATCGCATGACGGAATACTTTGACTTGTCAAGCGCTTCATATGCCTGGTCTCCGCCCTTTGACGAGACTTCCCGCTCTCCCGAGGTCCCGCCGGAAAGCAGGGCCAGGTTTAATTTTTTCATAGCAGAGGCCCTTATTTGGATTTAAGGTTCGCAGCCCGGGGTCAGCTTCCGCCGAGCAGCCTTTTTTTAGCCTGCATGTATTCTTCCCTGGTTATCAGGTCGTCTTCGAGCATATCAGCCAGCCGGGTGAGTTCCCTGACCTGCTCGGTATCCGGATTTTGCAGCCTGAGAGGCTCTTCGGCTGAGTGTTCCAACTCAGGCCGGCGGCCGTGTTCCTCGGGGCTGTTTATCTTTACCGAGGCAAGCCCGCCCATCACTTTGAGCTCTATATCCTTTCCCTGCAATTCAGGAAGATTAAGAAACTTTACAATGGATCCGCTCTTTGCTGCAAGTCTGCGAAACAAAAAGTAGCCGGAGGCCACCAAAACCACCAGGCCGCCGAGCAGCAGCCATGGCAGGTAGTTCAAAAGTCCGCTCAAAAACAGCACTAAAACGCCTATGAGCGCCAGCAGTGCCACATGAAAAACCAGTATGAAAAAGGCTATAAAAACGCCTCCCATCACACTGCCTTCGTTTTGTCTTGATTTAAACATTTTTTCCCGATTTCCGCCGAATACTAAGGCGATTTCTTTTTTCCTGCCACCGACAGGCGATCCATAACCTTGTGCTCGTACTGCTGCGGAATTTCCAGGGCTGCTGAGCCGCCGCGCATGATGTTGAACTTCATTATCAGGTAATTGAGCTTTTGTAAGGTCCGGTATCTCAGCGATTCGTCCTCCATGCCTTCAAGCAGGGTCTCGGTGCGGATGATTTCCTTTTTCAGCTCTATTTCCGGCGGGAGACAGTCGGCGTTTTTCAGTATTTTATAGGAAAGGCGAAGCTCCTGCGGAATGCGGCTTAAGTCCTCGTGTACAAGAGGTTTGCCCGCTCCTTCCAGGTTGTCGAATTCGCCTTTTCTCTGGGCTGCAAGGATGCGTTCCTCCACGATTTTTTCAAATCCTGTAAGTATCATCGCAAACACTCCCCATAAATACAGAAGCCTCTCCGCAATTCACACGAAGAGGCCTGTAAATGTTTATATGTGGTGGCGATGCAGGGATTCGAACCCCGGACGCTGCGGATATGAGCCGCATGCTCTGACCGTCTGAGCTACATCGCCATTTTATTTTTTTCAGGCTATACACCTTCATTGGGGCAGCCGATTATAAAAGTATGGATCTATACCAGCCAATCCCTTTCAAGTCAAGGTAAAAACAGGGACTCTTTATTCGGCTTTTTCAGAGGACACAACCTCTACCGTAAGTCTCTGCATATTGCCCGGCAGATCAGAAAGCACCACCATGTAGGGCAGGCTCTGGCCGGGGTCTACGCCGGAATTCACCCCTCCTTCGCCCTGCCTTCGTGCAAGCCGTTCATTAATGGTGTCCATTTCAAGGGTTCTAAGCTGGTTTTCCTCGAAAATGTTGCCGCAAAAAGCGGTTGCACTGCCAACCCTTTCACCGTTTGCGTCCATAAGGTTGGCCCGGACAAGTATATGGCTTCTTGGATGATCAAACCTGTTGGTGACCGTGCCGGAAGCAACCAGCAGGCTGCCTTCCTGGAGGTTTTCAACGATCCTGTAATCCGGCGAGGAAACCGCAATCCGCATATTTCCGGCCTCCTGGCCGGAAGACTGCCACAGGCTCTGCAGATCCTGCAGATTCCGCACTTCCCGCAGCTCTTGCAGATCCGTGCCCGTGAAATACATGAATGCGCCTCCGCCTATCAGGGCCAGGACAATCAGGGCGGCAAGGGTTTTAAAAATCCGTTTTCCGAGGCTT
>JAWLEU010000205.1:0-4286 GCA_041685965.1 Desulfosalsimonas sp. | reverse complement strand
GTGATCAAGGATGTGGCAACCTTCCAATCAGGGTACGTTGTATAAAACTATTAGATTCCGGGGGCAGCATACCTATCGCAAGCCGAAGAGAGTCCTTGGTTTCCGGAACGGCTATAAGATGTACATGGTTAGGCATGAGGCAGTTGGCCCATATTTCAACACCGTGATGCCTGCACCACTCTTTCAGACGTCAAAATAAGGATGGTGCCCCCCGACTCATAATTTGACAGTTTGCGGTGTTTTTATGCAGAATATTTTATCGTGCAGTATTATTTCAGGCTGAAATTATACAATAAATTCTTGACAAAGTATCAATTGATACTATAATCAATGCAAAGACCTTCGAACAAAGAACTCTTTGACAAATTGCGGGCCGCCGGAGCCGCCGTGCAGCAAAAGGCGGTGTTTTTACTCCACCAGGAATCGCTTGCCGAAGACGCAATAGAGTTGGGCTATGATATCGGAAGTGAATTGTTCGAGGTTCTGGAAGAATTGCTGGCGGAAACAAAGATCGGGCATTACGCCGGCGCACGGCCGCCACAGAAGTCTTATAAGGACGATATTGATGGTCTTGAATTGTTCCCGTTTGTTGTAAAGAGCCGTCGTTTCGGCTGCAGGGTATATTTCAAGTTTGCCGTCAGTGAGGGATCGCTTTGGCTGGTTTCTCTGCACAAGGACCGGCCGGGGGAGGAGCCGACATGAAATCGCTGAATTGTCCCAGGGGACACGGGGCCATGGAACAGAAAAAACTGAAAAAGCAGAAGGCATTCCGGGGTGTGGACATTGAATACCGGGTTGAGGCCTTTGTTTGCCCCGAGTGCGGTCTTGAGGCCGGAACTGTGCAATCCGCCGGAGAGGTGCAACGTGCTATAGCAGATGCTTACCGGACAAAGGTCGGGCTGTTGATCGGAGAAGAAATCAAGAATTTGCGCAAAGCCAGGGGGTTCACCCAGCAGGACCTGGCAGACGCCCTGAAAATCGGCATTGCCAGCATCAAGCGCTGGGAGACCGGCACGATCCAGAGCAAATCCATGGATCATGCACTGCGCACCCTTCTGCAGAATGATTGCTGTGAGGACCATTATACGGGAAATCGTGAAATCAGCCTTCCAAGGATCAAGTGCGTTGCCGCAACGTTTGAAAAGATATTGGGAAAACAGCTGCTCAGGCCCGGCGACAAGTTTCTGTTTCTGGCGAAATATCTGTGGTACGCGGATATGCTGGCTTTTCACAAACTCGGCAGGGGGCTGACCGGCGCCAGCTATGCAGCCCTTACATACGGCCCCCAGCTTAATAATTACAGGGACTTGATTAAACCGATCATGGCCTCGGATGAAAATGACGCTGAGCCGCTTTCAGACGATGAAATCGGGGTCATCCGGGCAGTGGCGGACAGGTTCCCGGACGAAAGAGCCGTTTATGAAGCGGCCCATCGTGAAAATGTCTGGCAGCAAACTCGTACGGGCGCATTGATATCATATGCCCGCGCCGGTGATTTGTAATTCCGGGGACACCATACCTATTTTTCATTTTTCGGCTTACGGCCCGGCTTTTGAGGCTTAAGGCTCATGCCCAGTGTTACCTCCAGGCGATCAATGAATTTCTCACCGCCCAACGGACGGCCGGTGCGCTCATGTTTTTTCAATAGCTCTGTGTCTTTCCCTGTACGGGCAGAGCAGAGAAAGTCGCCCCAATCTCCGGTTACCATCTGAAGCAATGGGGCGACGTCTGCAAACCGATCGTTTTTCCTCTTTATATGGGCTGCTGCACTGCTCCAGGGCCAGTCTTCAGGTTTTTCGACAAGTCCGCTTCGTACCGGATTGGTTTCAATATAGCGCACACACGCAATGAGATATCTCTCATCCATCACATATGATGCAAACCTTCCCTGCCAAAGGTGCCCGCGCCAGCCTTCCCGGAAATTGATGTAACGGGTATAACGACGATGGGCCTCTCCGATCGCAAGCCGAAGAGAGTCCTCGGTTTGCGGAACGGCTATAAGATGAACATGGTTAGGCATCAGGCAGTAGGCCCATATGTCAACACCGTGATGCCTGCACCACTCTCCCATCAGGTCAATGTATGCGGCATAATCCGCATCAGAAAAAAAGGTTCGCTGGCGCCGGTTGCCCCTCTGGATGATGTGATGGGGATAACTCGGTGCGATTACTCTGGCTATTCTGGGCATCGTATTCTTCTGTCTTCAGGTTCAGGCGTCAAAATAAGGATGGTGTCCCCCGATTAGATTCTACGCAATAAAAGCATAAAATCGGGTATTTTTCAACAAAAAATTTTCAAAGTTAGAGATTTTTTCTTAAATAAAGATATTTAATATGAGTTTTTTGGGCAGATATCCGGGGAGTGCAATAAAGATTGCTGTTTTATAGATAGTTTGACCGCGTTTTGGGGAAATTGAAAATTTTATAATTTTACGGGGTCCCCCCTTTTTGAAAAAAGGGTTGCCCGGGGGCAGGGGGGCGGGTTATGAAGTGAACTCTGATCAGAAAATCGGCAATCAAATAAAATTGAAACGGATTTATTATGCAGCTATTGTCTTCATCCCTATCCCTGACCCGGTACCTGGTGCAGGGAAAGCTCGCCGAGCCGGTAATGGACACGGTGCGCGAAGGGCTTAAAAACCAGGTTATCCGGGAAATCGACAATGACCCCGCGGCAAAGAGCATCGGCTGGACCGAATCAGGCAGGCCGTTTGCCCCTGATTTTGAAAAGGCCCAGTTCATGTTCGGCACCCACATGGTCTTTTCCCTGCGCATTGACAAGAAGTCGGTGCCTGCAAAGATCGTAAACAAGCACGTAAACATGGCCGAAGCCAAGCGCATGGCCGAAACCGAGCAAAAGCAGCTTTCAAAAACCGAAAAGCGCCAGATAAAGGACGAGGTAACAAACAGGCTCTACACCCGGGTGCCTGCAGCGCCCAACGTCTATGACCTTGTGTGGGACGTGGAGGCCGGCAGCCTCTGGTTTTTCTCCAATTTAAAGGAGGCAAACGAGGAGCTTGAAACATTGTTTGCAAAGTCCTTCAGGCTGTCGCTTTTAAGGATGTTTCCCTATACCGAGGCTGACCTTGCGTGCGGGCTTTCAGATGAACAGCGGGATCTTGTAAAGCAGGCCGGGCCAGCGGATTTTACCGGGGGAGGCGCCCATGCTTGATGTATCAGTTGCCTACAACCGCTACAAGTTTCTGGGCCACGAGTTTCTGACCTGGCTGTGGTACATGATCGATACCGGGCCGCAGGAGCTTAAAAAAGCCGATCCCGAGATGGAGTCGCTGTCCATAGGAAACAGGATTGTGCTTGAAAACCGCCGCCACAACCGCGATGAAACCATCACCATCCGGGGCGACGGCGCCGGGCTGGAAGAAGGGGTGATCGCGCTTACCAAGGGGGCCAAGGTCACGGAGATGCATCTTGTGTTTCGTTCCGCGGGCCTGGAATGGAGGTTTAACATCAAGGGCGAAAGCCTGAGCTTGAGCAGCTTAAAGACCCCCCAGACCGCAAAGATAGAAACAGCAGAAGACACCGAAGGCGCGGTGCTGGAAAAAATCTACCTCACCGAGCGCGTCTCGGCGCTGTTGCATAATCTTTATTCACGGTTTATAAAGGAGCGCGTGTCAACGGACTGGGACAAAAAGACTGTATACAGGATAAATGAATGGATTCGCGGTGATTCGGGCAGCGGGGGTTAAAAAATAAGGTCTGCCGCAAGTATTCGCAGCCCTATTAAAATCAGCACAACCCCGCCTGCGATTTCCATTCGCGGGCCGAGTTTTTTTCCGAAAAAACGGCCCAGCCGGATGCCAGCAAGGGACATGGCGGCAGTGATTACGCCTATCATAACGCTTGGATACCAGATGGCAACGTTGATCATGGCAAGGGAAAAACCCACTGCAAGGGCGTCTATGCTCGTGGCAACCGACAGTATGACAAGTGTCAGGCCCCGGGACGGGTCCTTTGAAGGCTTTTCCCGGTCCGGATAGAGGCCTTCGCGTATCATTCGTACGCCCACGAACAAAAGAAGCCCGAAGGCAACCCAGTGGTCCACGGCTGATATCAGGGGCGCGATGTTTGCCCCGGCATACCAGCCGATAACCGGCATCATGAACTGAAACAGGCCGAAGTGGAAAGACAGCCTGAACACGGCCCTCTTTGACACGTCTCCGGCCGTGCCGGCGGCCACTGAGACGGCAAAGGCGTCCATGCCAAGGGATAGGGCTATGAGTATGATTTCGACAGGCTGCATATATTTGAGCAAGTATCAACATGATC
>JAWLEU010000204.1:0-4289 GCA_041685965.1 Desulfosalsimonas sp. | reverse complement strand
GAAGCCCTGGAATACCTCGACGAAAACATGCCAGGGATAAAGCGCGGCTTTCTTTTTTCCTATCTCAAAAAGCCCAAGGATCTTCACATAAACGATGAATTCACGGAATGCGGCATCTGCGGACAGCCTTCGCTTTCCGCTACCTGCGCGGTTTGCACCTTAAAAAAACGGGTAGAGGAAATCGGGGAAAAAAAACAAAAGACAAAAGTCAGTGTCTGATCTTTTTTGTCCACGGCCTGCCCGAGATTTTGAAGTAAAGGATGGACAGGAGAAAAACCACTGTAAGTCCCATGTGGGTCAAAAGAAGCGCCGTGACCACTGCCGGGGAAAACGGTACAAAAACACTGTTTCTTATTGCCAGAAGGACCCCGGAGGCAATGATTACGGATAAAAGCGCCGCCCGTACCGTGCCCGAGGCCGAAAGCCTCCGGTGCCTGCGGGTTATCAGAAAGTAATCAGCCGCGTAATATGCGGCAATCGCAAGGATCGCACTCGCGCCGACATAGTGAAGAAAGTGGGTGGTGTAGAACTCTGCCAGCCATCCGAAGCCGGGAATGTCTGCAATATAGTAGCGCTTGAAAATCGGCATCTGCGCAAACCCTGTAAGGGCAAGCAGAAACAGGGTCAGTCCATAGACATACCCGAGTATCGTGCCGCCCCGGTTAATGGAGTAAGTCCTGTCTGTCATGATTATTCCCCCTTATTGTTTTCCGATTGCCCGGATTTGTTCATAAAGCTGTAGAACTTTGCAGCAGCGGCAGCTATTCCCGCAAACGGTGCTATGATCATGGCCGCGGTCAGATTTTCAGCCCTGTCCATGGTATTTTGGGCGGCAGCAAGGTGCGGTCTGCCCTTTCCCTTTTCAATGGCTGCATCGAGCTTTTCAAACGGAACAGGAGAAACGTATAAAGTGTTTGTCCCCCCGTTTTCGGTTTCGCCGTAAATATGGCCGCCTATTTGTTCGGCGAGCTCACGGGCGCGGGCTACAATTTCTCCCCTGGGGCCGATCTGCTGGACATCTGCAGGGCATGCCTCTATGCAGGCGGGCTTTTTGTTTTTCCTAACCCTGTCATAGCACCTGTCGCATTTGTACATCACGCCGTTTCCGGCAAAAGAGGGCATGACATCAAGATACAAACCTACTCCTGTCTGTCGCTGGGGCACATGCCAGGGACATACCTTGCGGCACTTGGATCCGCCGAGGCACACGTCATAATCGATCCTGGAAATCCCGTTCTTATACTGCCTTGCCGCACCCCAGGGACAAAGGTTTACACAGGGAGGATTGACACAGTGCATGCAGCGCCTGGGAATGTTGAAGGTCTGCTTTTCACCTTTTACATTCACCTCGGCCTGCTGGACAAAAAGCGGATTGTAAGGCGTGAGCCTGTCTCTTACATGGCGCTTATCAGACCAGTCCTCGGTCTTGACCCTGGAAGGATACATTTCGGGAAACGGCTTTTTAGGCTCCGGAAACTTGTGACTGTTTGCCTCCCGGCAGGCCTCCACGCACGAACCGCACCCTATGCACCTGCTTATGTCAATAAGGGTTGCAAGCTGGTTTTCACCTCCGGTGCCGCCTGAAACAGAAGACGGCAGCGCAAGGGCGGCGGCAGATCCGGCCGCCGCAATACCGCTTTTTAAAAATTTACGCCTTGAAAACGACTCAGACATCTTTTACTCCGTGTGTTGATTTTAAACCGGAAACATCACCGGCTCCGCATTCTTTTACTTCATCCTTTACCTCATGCATGGCCGAGCGCAAAAGCTCCAAGCCTGAAATCACGCGCCTTCTTTCCTCAGGATCAAGCTTTTCCAGGATTTTTGCCTGCATTGTTTTCTGAAAATCACGGACTCTCTCCACTATCCTGCGGCCCTCACGAGTAAGTTTGAGCAGCCTGACCCGTCCGTCTGCAGGATCTGGGGCCCGCTCAATTAATTCTTTTTCATTCATACTGTTAACAATTTTTGTCACCCTGCTCTTTGCAACGTCCAGGCGCTGTGCGATTCCTTTGACGGTGAGATAGCGCTCGTCTCCGAAAAGCTGAAGACACCTGATTTCCGAGCAGGGTATCCCTAATTCTTCGGCTTCAAGCAACTGCCTGTCTTCGCAGCAGCGCCGGACTTCCTCGATCAGGTCGCCCAGCCTTGCAAGCTGATGATCCGGCATTCCGGCATTTGTTTTATTTGCAGCAGAATTTTCGTTCATGGTGTTAACCAAATTAACCGCGTAAAATTCCAGTGTCAACAAAAAAATGGGTTGACTCCCATGGCAAAGATTATAAGAAAATCAAAACTCAGCCTCACTTGACACAAATATGGAGAGCCGGAACAGGAGAAAACGCGTGAAAATTATCAGATTCAAAGACTACAGGGGTATAACCAGGCTCGGAACCGCCGCTGAAGGCGGCCGCGCAGATGAGATTTCACAAACCGGTGACGGAGGATGGACTCTAACGGAACGGACTGTGGAAATCAAACATTACCTGCCGCCGGTGCAGCCTGCAGCCCTGTTCTGCATAGGGTTGAACTACAGGCAGCACGCAGAGGAAACAGGCATGGAACTGCCGTCATACCCCATTTTGTTTATGAAAAACCCTGCTGCCGCCGCAGGTCACGGGCAGAACATCGTGCTGCCTGAATCCTGCAGGAACAAGGCCCAGGCGGATTTCGAGGCGGAACTCGCGGTTGTAATCGGCAGGGAGGCGAAAAACGTTGCCGCCAGTGAGGCTCTTTCATACGTAAAGGGCTATACAACAGGAAACGACGTCTCTGCAAGGTGGTGGCAGAAGCATGCCGGCGGAGGCCAGTGGGTCAGGGCCAAGAGCTTTGACACCTTCTGCCCCCTGGGGCCGGCCCTTGTAACCGCAGATGAAATACAAGACCCCGGAAACCTTGCGATTTCGTGCAAGGTAAACGGAAAAACCATGCAGGAAAGCAACACCTCTGACATGATATTTTCAGTTGCCAGGTTAATAGAGTATCTTTCAGAAGATACCACTCTTTTGCCTGACACGGTTATTTTAACAGGCACACCCAGCGGAGTCGGGGTCGCGCGAAAACCCCCGGTTTTTCTGAACCCGGGAGACAGAATAGAAATAAGCATTGAAAAAATTGACACCCTGGCAAATACGGTTGCCTGAGACCTTTCTGATACCGGCTTAATCCTGCAGGGCGGATAAAACCTCTGATGCGCTTTGCCGGATCACTAAATCAGCCATGGAATCAAGAGGGGTGGGATCCCTGTTTACAATCACCAGGGCCGCCCCGGCCCTTTTGGCAATCACGGGCATGGACGCCGCGGGCTGGACCACAAGGGAGCTTCCCACAGAAACCATGAGATCGCAGGACCCTGCCTCCTGTGCCGCCAGTTCGACAGTATCTTCAGGCAGTGCCTCGCCGAACATTACAACATCAGGCTTTAACATCCCGCCGCAGGATTTGCACGACGGCGGAAGCTCGGTTTCAATCTGCCGCCTTACCTCGTCTATGCCGTATCCGGCACCGCAGTTAAGACAGACTATCCTGCGGGTGTTACCGTGGAGCTCAAACACATTTTCTGAGCCGGCCTCCTGGTGCAGGCCGTCGATGTTCTGGGTGATCACCGCCTTTAAAACCCCTTTTTGCTCAAGGCGGGCAAGCGCCCTGTGGCCCTCGTTGGGCCGGGCGTCCCTTAAAACCCCGTATCTTACATCCCTGAAAAAGCTCCAGTAATAGGACGGATCCCTGAAAAAGTAATTTACGTTTGCATACTTGTCAGGATCGTATTTGTTCCAGACCCCGCCCGCACCCCGGTAAGTGGGAATCCCGCTTTCAGCAGAAATCCCCGCGCCGGTGAATGCAACCATCCTGGCGGCCCTGCCGATCATCTGCCTGAGCTCTTCAGCGCTCATGCGCTTCACCCCCCTGATTTAAACTCCCCGGACGCTGAAAACGTATATTTTTATGTTCAACTGTGCACTAAAATATACGTAAGATTTTTGCTTGCATTTTTCAGCCCCCATATTTTCACACTGACAACATCCTGTTTTATAAGGATAAAAATCAGCCACGGAACCAATTGCTGATGGTTTTTAATAATATGGCACCCAACTTGCTCTGTAAAGACAAAAACATTTCAGGAGGAAACTACAATGCCCGGAAAATCTCCGGTTAACTTTCTTACTCAAACCATCATCTTTATAATTATCGCGCTTTTTGTGCTCCCGGGTGTCTCCGCGTATGCCGCGGAAGTGACCCTTCAGTGGGACCAGCCTGATGACGACCGGGTCAAAGGATATTACATTTAC
>JAWLEU010000203.1:0-4318 GCA_041685965.1 Desulfosalsimonas sp. | reverse complement strand
TATTGCTGTTTCACACTCTGTTTTCCCGCACCAGTGGGATTTTGCAAAACCGCCGTGTATTTCGGGGCGTTCGGTGTTTTCAGGGGTGAAAAAAGCCTTGAATTCATCCCAGCTGTCTATGGTGCGGGTGTTTTGCTCCCGGAATTCCAGGGCGTTATTATAAAGCTCTTCCTGTATTTCGTCGAGCAGTCCGCATATGTTTTCCGCGAAACGGTTTTTTTGCATTGATACACCTTCTTTTCTGTCCCTGTCACGCCTGGATACGTAAACAGCATCGCCGGCTATATCCTTGGGCCCTATTTCCACGCGCAGGGGAATGCCTTTCTTGATCCATTCCCAGTTACGGGTCCCGCCGATATCGCGGTCGTCTACTTCCACGCGCAGAGAAGTGCCGTGATAGTTTTGTGCGCGCAGTTTTTCCGCCAGGTCCATGGTATATGCCATAACGTTTTCGTTATCGGTGCCCTTTTTTAAAATAGGCAGAAGCACCACGTGTGCCGGGGCAACCCGGGGCGGCATAACAACACCGTTATCGTCGCTGTGGGCCATTATAAGCCCGCCTATCAGGCGTGTGGACGCGCCCCAGGACGTTGTCCATCCGTATTCCTCAGCCTCCATTGCGGACTGGAACTTTATGCCCGAGGCCTTAGCAAAATTCTGGCCCAGAAAATGAGAGGTGCCGGCCTGCAGGGCTTTTTTGTCCTGCATCATTGCCTCGATGCAGGTGGTGACCTCAGCTCCGGGAAATTTCTCCGCGGCTGTCTTTTCCCCTGTGAGCACTGGTATGGCCAGGTATTTTTCCGCAAGGTCCTTATATACATTAAGCATCATGTAAGTGCGGTCAATGGCTTCCTGCTTTGTGGCATGCACTGTGTGGCCCTCCTGCCACAAAAACTCGCTGGTACGCAGAAAGATGCGTGTGCGAAGTTCCCACCTAACCACGTTGGCCCACTGGTTTATCAGAACAGGCAGATCCCTGTAACTTCTGATCCATCTGGAAAACGCGTCCCCTATAATGGTCTCCGAGGTCGGCCGTATTATCAGGGGTTCGTTTAATTTTGCAGCAGGCACAAGCTTTTCGTTTTCATCCTTTTCAAGCTTGTGATGCGTTACTACTGCGCATTCCTTGGCAAATCCCTCAACGTGCTTTGCCTCTTTTTCCAGGAAGCTGATCGGGATAAAAAGCGGGAAATAGGCGTTTTTCACGCCCGTGGCCTTGAACATGTCATCCAGGCTGCGCGATATGTTTTCCCAAAGAGAATAGCCCCACGGCTTTATAACCATGCAGCCCCGCACGGGCGAAAGCTCTGCCATGTCAGAAGCACGTATCACCTGCTGATACCATTCAGGATAGTTTTCCGCCCGGGTGGGGCGGATCGCGGTTTCATCTTTTTTTGCCATCAGTTTTCCTCGTTACAATGCAAGTTTTAAGATTTAAGCTACAAGGCTCAAGGCTCAAGGCGCAAGGCTCAAGAATGAAAGCCTGCGGGAAGCATGCCTTTTACTTCCGGAGTACGGGCCTTGTGCCTTTCAGCTTTCTTCCTGAGCTATTTCCTCGACTGCTGAAAGAAGCTCATCCACAAGGCGGTCCTGGGTGAATCTTTTCACAACCCGTCCCTTTTTAAACAGCACTCCGGTGCCGTCTCCGCCTGCTATGCCCACATCGGCCTCCCTGGCCTCGCCCGGGCCGTTTACTTCGCACCCCATTATGGCAACCTTGATGGGTGCGGGGTTGTTTAAAAGTGCTTTTTCCACGGATTCCGCAATGGAAAACAAGTCAATCCTGCATCTTCCGCAGGTTGGGCACGAGATTATTTCCGGGCCCCTGTGTCTTATTCCCAGCGCCTTCAGGATTTCATATCCCACTCGCACTTCTTCTGCCGGATCGCGTGTGAGCGATACCCTAATTGTATCACCAATTCCGTCTATCAGGATGCCGCCTATGCCCACTGCGGATTTGACAATGCCCGAGTAAAGTCCCCCGGCTTCCGTGATGCCAACATGAAGGGGAATATCGGATTTTTCGGAAAAAAGCCGGTATGACTCGATTGTCTGCAATACATCCGAGGACTTGATAGAGACCTTGACCTGGTGAAAATCCATTTCCGCAAGCAAACCGATTTGTCTCAGGGCGCTTTCCACAAGCGCCTCCGCATTTGCACCTCCGTATTTTTGCCGGAGATCCCGGTCCAGTGAGCCTGAATTGACACCTATTCGGATTGAAGCCTGATTGTCTGCCGCTGCTTTGACCACTTCCCTTACCCGGGTTTTTGAACCTATATTGCCGGGGTTGATCCTTATGCAGTCCGCCCCGGCTTCCACGGCTGCCACTGCAAGCCTGTAATCAAAGTGAATGTCTGCAACCAGGGGGATGGAGATCCGTTTTTTTATTTCAGGCAGTGCTGCGCAGGCCTCCATGTCTGGTACTGCAATCCGTATGATTTCGCATCCGGCTTGTTCGAGCCGGAGTATCTGGGCAACTGTGGATGCTGTGTCCGCGGTATGCGTGTTGGTCATGGACTGCACCGAAACAGGGGCGTATCCTCCTATATCTACAGAACCGACCCGAATTCGACGGGTATTTTTTCTTTTTACGGCAAGAGGCATTGCTTACTGTGAATTCTGAAACTGGAATAATTAGTGAGGCGACGGCACACGAAGGCAGTCACGCAAACATTTACATATCTTTAATTAGTTAACAAACGGGTGTTTTTTGTTCAAGCCAAATGTCGCATCAACAGACATTGACAATTTTTCTCCTGTCTATCATTATATTTATACCGACGAGGATGAGAGCGGAAAAACACCTGGAACGGAGACGCGGCCATGGAAAAAAATGACACCCGTATACGCGAACGCATGGGTGAGCGGGCCTCAGACGGAAAGCTGCCGTGTGCAGTGGCTTTTGCCCTGGCAGAGGAAATCGGGGTCTCCCCGGCGGTTATCGGCGAGTATGCCGATGAGATGGATATAAGGCTTGTCAAGTGTCAGCTCGGCTTGTTCGGCTACGAGCCTGAAAAAAAGATTGTAAAGCCCCGCCGGCCGGTTCCGGACGAACTGCGTGCCGCTGTCATGGAGCGGCTGGAAAACGGGCATCTTGCCTGCAGCAGGGCTTTTGACGCAGCCGGGCAGCTCGGGGTCCGGAAAATGGATGTAAGCGGTACCTGCGAGGCCCTGGGAATAAAGATCAAGCCCTGCCAGCTCGGGGCTTTTTAGCAGGGTTTTCGCTCCATTTATCTTAAAAACGGGTTGACCCTCTTTTCCTGTCCGATGGTAGTGGCCGGGCCGTGGCCTGTATAAACCTTTGTGTCTTCGTCGAGCGCAAGCAGCTTGGTTTTGATGCTTGTAATCAGGGTGTTGTAATCGCCGCCAGGCAGGTCGGTTCTGCCTATGGAGCCGGCAAACAAGCTGTCTCCCACAAATACCATCTTGTCCGTGAGCAGTGAAATTCCGCCCGGGGAGTGACCCGGGGTGTGCAGCACCTTCAGGGAGATGTCTCCGAAGGATATAACGTCTCCCTCGTCAACGGTTTTGTCCGGCGGCGGGGAGTTTTCCGCGGACAATCCGAAAGACGCGGCCGCTCTTCCCAATTCCGCGAGCATGGGTTCATCTGCCTTATGTATCAAAAGCTCGGCGCCCGAGGCGTTTTTCAGCTGCGAATTGCCGCCCACATGATCGAAATGGCCGTGGGTGTTTATGATATATTTCAGCGTAAGTTTCTCCTCGGAAAGCTTCATGAGTATCCTGTCGGCGTCCTCGCCGGGATCTATCACGGCGGCAGATTTCGTGCGGTCACATCCGAGAATGTAGCAATTGGCCATTATTGGGCCTACGGCGAGCGCTTTTAAAATCAAAATCAACCTCCTTGTTTAATGCCGGATTCGAAACGCAAAACAATATCCGGATCTGTTTCTGAAGTATTTAAAATCTATTTCTTTTTTTCGGCCTTTTCTGCAATTTCTACTATTGAGGCCACCTTTGGCCTGGGCTGAGCCCTGAGCAGATTCTCGTATACCCCGGCAGGAAGGTTTTGCCTGAGGTAGGTTTGCACATCAAAGATTTCCCACCAGCAGTCCAGTATTTTAAAGCACGGCATATCTTCTTCCCCGCTTATGAGGCAGTAGCGGAAAGAAATTATGCTGCCCAGTCTGGGGCATCTGATTTCAGGGTTGTCCTTTTCTGAATCACTCATGGCTAAGTACCCGCAGTCATAAATACAGTGATATTACAATCCCGACAGCAAGTTCACTATCGGGAGCTGAAGCGACGCTGAAAAATCCGAAATTCGAAACACGAAGCACGAAGCAGAGCACAAAAC
>JAWLEU010000202.1:0-4332 GCA_041685965.1 Desulfosalsimonas sp. | reverse complement strand
GAAATGATTCCGCCTGTTCGTCCAGGGAAAACCCCCCTGATGAAAGTGTCTCCACATATCCCCTTATGGAGGTAAGTGGTGTTTTTAACTCGTGGGATACATTTGCCACAAAATCGCGCCTGATTTTCTCCAGGCGCCTGTGGGCGCTTATATCGTAGAAAACGATCAATGCCCCGCCCTCAGGTATTTTCAGGGCATATACTTCGTAATAGCGCTCTTCTTCTGCAGAAACGGTAAAACTGCATTCGTGTTCGCCTCCGAGAATCCTTTCGCACACCTCCTGCACCTCGCTGTTGAGCAGAACTTCCAGGGGGCGTTTTCCAATGCATGAAAGCCTGCATTCCGCAATATCTCCCATGGCACGGTTGATGGTCTTTATCCTGCCGCCGCGGTCAAGGAGCATCACGCCTTCGCGCATGTTTTCAATGATAGCCTCCATTTCAGTATTCTGCTCCGATATGACCTCCATCTGTTCGTGTATTCTGTCAGCAGTCTCGTTGAGCGTGACAGAGAGATCGTAGAACTCCCGGCCTGAATCCATTATGTAATGATGTGAGAAATCCCCGGACGCGATTGACTTTAACCTGTCCATTACCCTGTGTATGGGTTTTTCAAGTTTTCTTGCCAGATACAGGCTTGCCAGGAAGGCCACTGCCGCAATAAGTGCCATTCCCGCCAAGAACCGCCGCGTATAAGAGTTGAGCCTGTTTTCAACAGAAGAGACAGGGTATGCGGCACGAAGGTACAGGGCTTGTTTTTCTTCAGGAGTGCGGATCTGTTTGGCCGCGTAGATAAGGTTGCGCCTGATCGTGGAGGAATAGCGCATGCTGACAGCCGGGTGCCCGCTTTTTCCGGTTTCAAGGATTTCTTCTCTGTCTGAGTGGTTTTCCATGTATCTGACTTCGTCAAAAGGCACCGAGGAATCGGCAATGACCTTTCCGCCGGGTTTAATAACGGTTATCCTGTAGCCCAGCTTTTCTGCCATGGCGCTGCACCACTGGTCCAGTTCCTCGTTGTCATCAAAAGGGGCGTCTTTTTCAATCGTCCATTCCAGGAATTCGAGCTGTTCAAGGGCGTTTTCCCTTGATTCCTTAAGAATTTCGCCTTTTAATGCCGTGTAGAAGTAAATGCCCGGCAGTACGACCGCCATGGCAAGCACTGCGCAGAATGCAAGGAAAAGCCTGTTTCTGAACTTCATGTATTTCATCTATTTTTCCCTGAACCGGTAGCCCACGCCCCGTACCGTTTCAATGTCGTCGGCATAGGGCTCGATTTTCTGTCTGAGCCGCCTTATATGCGTGTCAACTGTCCTGTGATAGCCCTCGAACTGATATCCCCAAACCCGGTCGAGCAGAATGTCTCTTGACCGGACTCTGCCCCTGTTTTTGAGCAGGTCGAAAAGAAGGTTGAACTCGGTTACAGTCAGGTGTATCTGCCTGTCCCCGATCCTTACCCTGTAGTTTTCAGGCTCTATAACCATGTCTTCGTGGCGCATGAGCTTTTCTTCGTCTGTTTCCTGCTGCGGGGCGTGGCGTCTTAGCACAGCCTTTATGCGAAGCATAAGCTCCCTTGGTGAAAACGGTTTTACAATGTAGTCGTCCGCCCCCAGCTCAAAACCCACTATCCTGTCTACTTCCTCGCCTTTGGCTGTAAGCATTATAACCGGTATGTTTTGGGTGTCCTGATTGCGTTTGAGCGTTTTGCACACTTCCAGGCCGTCTGTTCCCGGCAGCATCAGGTCCAGGATCACCAGGCAGGGATATTCGCGGATGGCGGCTTCAAGGCCTTCATCGCCGCTGCTTTTTTTTACGGCGCGGAACCCATCTTGTTCCAGATGCCAGGCGATCAGGTTTAAAATGTCTGTGTCATCTTCAATGACCAGTATGGTTTCTTGCATGGTTTTTTTCTTCCGGGCTTCGGGTCCGGTAAATTATACTTCAATTTAGGCTGCAGAGTAAAAATAACCTCTGGGAAAAAAGTTTTACAGCTTTTTCTGCAGCCTGTTTCGGATTATAATTGCAGCCAGGTTAAGGCCCAGGACCAGGCATATAAGCACCAGGGCTGTTCCGTACTGCAGGGGCCTTGTCTTGTCTATGCTGGTGCCCGCGGTTGCCAGAACATATATATGATAAGGCATGACCATGATCTCATCAAAAATGGATGACGGCAGTTTGCCCGTGGAATAAACAGCAGCAGTGAACATGATGGGTGCGGTCTCACCTGCCGCCCGGCTAACACCCAGTATGAATCCCGTAAGCATGCCCGGAAAAGCAGCGGGCAGGACCATCTTGTAAATGGTCTGCCATTTTGTGGCACCCAGGGCAAGTGATGCCTCCCTGTAGGACTGGGGGATACTTCGCAGGGACTCTTCTGCGGAACCAATGATCAGGGGAAGAATAAATGCCCCCAGGGTCAGCGCGCCTGCAAGAAGACTTACTCCCATGCCCAGCAGTATAACGAAAAATCCCAGGCCGAAAAGGCCGTAAACCACCGAAGGGACCCCTGCAAGGTTGATAATTCCCATGCGCAGAATCCTGGTCCACCTGCCTTCGCCTGCAAACTCGTTTAGATATATTGCAGTGCCCACCCCCAGCGGGAAGGCCACCAGGATGGCACCCAGGCTTATGTATATCGTGCCGATTATGCAGGGAAGGATGCCCCCTTCGGTCATTGATTCTCTGGGCATCTGGGTCAGAAATTCCCAGCTTATGGCGCTGATGCCGTTTATTGCGATAAAACCGATAAATACAGCCAGGACCAGTACATTGATATAGCTTGCACCCCTGAACAGGGAAAAAGCAATGCCCTGGGAGAATTTTCGCTTATAGAGCGGTTTCATTATTCCTCCGGTTTTCTCCGGGTCTCATTCATTATAGATTGGCCTCCCCAACCTGCCTGTGTCTTTCCGACAGCCAGGAAGCTATCAGGTTGAAGACAAATGTGAATACAAAAAGTACAAGCCCTATGGCAAACAGGGCATGATAATGATTGCTCCGAAACGGCGCCTCACCCATTTCAGCTGCGATGCTTGCAGGCATGGGCCGCACCGGATCAAATACGGATTCAGGCATCATGGCTGCACCTCCTGCCACCATGAGCACCACCATGGTCTCGCCTATGGCCCTTGCTATTCCCAGGACAACCGCGGTAGAGATTCCCGCAAGAGAGGCCGGAAGAATTACCCGGGAAATGGTTTCCCAGTGGGTGGCCCCCAGGGCCATGGAGCCCTCTTTTACATGGCCGGGAACACTGTATATGGCGTCTTCTGATATGCTTGCTATGGTGGGCACTGCCATGAATGCCAGCATAATCGAGGCATTAAAGATATTAAGCCCGGTGTTTAGATCCAGCAGGTTTTGCAGAAACGGTGCCATGACCACCATTCCGAAAAAGCCTATTACCACCGTGGGCAGCCCCTCGATGAGTTCGATTACCGGTTTGAGGATCGAGCGGGTTCTGGGGTGTGCAATTTCGGCCAGGTAGATGGCGGTGCATACGCCCACGGGAACCGCAATCAAAGAGGACATCCCCACCACGCACAGGGATCCGACGATCAGCGAGAAAATCCCGTAGTCAGCTGGATCATAGGTGGGATACCATTGGGTTCCAAAGATAAAATCCACCACCGAAACCACCTCGAAAATCGGCAGTCCCTCTCTTACAAGAAAGAGGAAGATCAAAAGCAGGATAATTACCCCGCTTGCTCCCACAAGCAGGAAAAATCCGTGTACCAGTTTTTCCCTTTGCCAGCTCTGCAGGCCCATGTTTTTTACCTGTTTGGTTTTGTGCGGTTTATGCAGTTGTCCATTAACGGCATTAAGGGAGTGCAGATTGAAACCTGCACTCCCTTTTTTTATCTTGGGGACTTGTGATGTATCTTTTTAATACAGGGGGACGTATCCGACGTTTTCAGCCAGCGGCTGACCCTTTTCAGGATGCATAGCGAAGTTGATAAATTTCAGCGCCGTGCCCGAGGGCCACCCGTCGGTGAAGTAATAGAGATAGCGGGAGACAGGAAATTCTCCTGATGCCGTGGTCTCGGGCGTACCCTCCACCCCGTCGATTTTGACGTTTTTAAGGCCTTTTTCCAGGTAGCCGATCCCTATGTAGCCGATTGCATACTTGTTGCCTTTTACGGTTTCCACGGCTGCTCCGTTGGAGGCCACGGTCTGGGCTCTGGGAGTTACTCTGTCGCCCTTAAGTATTATGTCTCCCCAGACCCCGTAGGTGCCCGAGGATGAATCCCTGGAAACAAGGGTTATTTCGCGGTCATTGCCCCCCACTTCCTTCCAGTTGGTTATGTCTCCGTTATAGATGCCTCTTAACTCTTCA
>JAWLEU010000201.1:0-4344 GCA_041685965.1 Desulfosalsimonas sp. | reverse complement strand
CCGCCTGCCTGACCGGGGCTGTGAGCTCGTGAATTGTCTGCCGGTTCAGGATTTCAAGATGCCCCGGGCTGAAATGCACGCATTCTGAAGAATCGAGAAGGACCAGGCTCATCACCGAGCAGTCTGTCCTTTTTGCCAGCTCTATTGCGTATTGCAGGGCTTCTTTCCGTACCTGCAGGGAATCAAAGATCACCATTATTTTGCCTTTCATGCTCACCTCGGATGGCGGTAGACATACCGGGCCGGCGGCCGCCGCCGGCACAAAATTCCGGATTAACGCAAATAAATCTCAATAACATCACCTCAGAATCAGTATGGATGATTCGGCGCTTTTCACCATTTCCGCAAGGCGCTGTCTTGAAAATATCCTGTCGAGCAGCGATTCCTTTCCCATCCAGAGTGCAAGTAGGTTGTTTTTCTCGGCCTGTGCCACAAAAGCCTTTAAAGACGCAGAGTCAACCAGTCTCACCCACGCTTTTACCCCGCGATCGGTGTAGTAGCTCAGTATGCTTGCCATGCGCCGGTCCACTTCGCCGGGCAGTCCCGCGGAGTCAGTGACCCCCACGATTTCCAGTTCAGCGCCGTACAGGGTCACCAGCTGGTTGATCAATTCTATTGAAGACTGTGTTACGGTGTCCTGATCCAGGCAGCAGACTATCATTTGCGGTTTTTTTTCCTCCTTGAGAGCCAGTACCGAGCAACTTGCGTTTCTTACAACCTTTTTGAGGGTATCACCCGTCCATAATCCACTGCCGCCGTTTCCGCCGCTCATAACTATAAGGTCGGCATTGGTATCCATTGATTCGGAAACGATGGCCCTGCCAGGATTGCCGCAGCGGATGCGGAAGCTAAGGTCCTTTCTGCCGGCTTTGCCTTCATACTGTTGCTCCCATACACCCTTTTCCAGCTTTACAAGCGTGTATTCGGAACTGTGGGATTCATAGGGGGATACCTCACCTTCTATCTCAGAGAGCAGCATGTCCCTGCAGGCATCAAGTTTTGCTGCAGTTTCCTTTGCCTCTTTTTCATCAGGGCAGATACCCAGAAAGGTTATGTTTGCCCATGTATTTCCGGCCAGCTCTGCCACCTGGCGGACCATGAAGCTCGGGTCCTGCTGTTGGTCCACTTCAACCAGGATCTTCATGGCAACCTCCCTTTAAAATTACTTCTCAGACCAGCATATGAGCACCGGGCTCTGCATCCTGGCCAGAATATCCAGTTTCGATTCATTCGGCTCAGGGTTTTTCGGCAGGGATGCTGCAACCAGTCCGTATTCCCTGAGGTATTGGGCTGCAGCATCAGCCGGCCCTTCAAGCATGGTTTTAATGCCCGGCTGCACCCCTTGTTCTTCTGCTTCTTTAAAGGCCTCATCGATCCAGGCCGGAGCACCCTCTGCATCCGTGACCCGCAGATCTCCGCTGTCTTTTGTTTTGCAGACAACAGCGTCAACGCTGATTTTCGAGGATGCGAAAATTTTAAGAAAAGCGGAAACCGGTGACCGGCTGTCCTCTGCATCAACCAGCATTGCCGCTTTATCCAGGGAAACCAGGTTTTTGACCACCAGGGCGGGGCAGGGCATGTTGCGGTAGAGTGACGAGCGGAGTCTTGAGTAAAAATCAGCAGTGTCAAAGGTCGGAAGAGCGCCTTCAATAAACAGGTGGTATTGCCTGGTGAGCAGCTTTTCCAGCACGGTTTCGTTCCGGTCGCCTGCAATGATCTCGGTCTCCCTGATCCTTTTCAGATCCAGGTTTTCCATGGCCAGAAACTGCCGGATCTCTTCTCCTGCTGTATCAATCGAGGCATTTTCCCAGGTCTGCTTGACCCACCCGTGACCCGGGGGCGGCCCCTTCTGTGCTGCTTCTATCACATGGATCTCCTGCAGCCTAAGATCCACCCAGCGGGATAATTCTTTTGCATATCTTAGGGCAATGCTTGATTCCAGCTGGACATTTATAGGAATAAGGGCCTTTACCATTGATTCCTCTCCTTGGGATAATAATGCTTTATTGCCTGGCTTCTTCTTTGAACTTTTGCTCGGCTTTCTTTATGACTTCATAGATTTCTTCCGGTTTGAAGGGTTTTGCCAGAAAATCAAATACACCCTTGTGAAACGATTCCCGGGCAGTTTCCATCGTTGCGAATCCCGTGATCACGATTACTTCAGTTTCAGGTGATTTGTTTTTAACCTCGGTCAGAAACTGCATGCCGTCTATTCCCTTCATTTTCAGGTCAGTGACGACTATGTGAAACGGGGTTTTCATGAACCGCCTCAGGGCGAGTTTGCTTTGGTAAAAACTCTCCACGTGGTAACCCTTTTTCTCCAAAAAGGGCTGAAGCCGCTTGCACACTATGGCTTCATCATCGAGAATCAGAACCCTTGTCTTTTGGTTATCCTCCATTATGGCTTACCCCCGTGTTCTGATTAACAGTTGAAACGATCGGTTTAAGAAAGCCGTTATTTTGGTTGCTGTTATTAATAAGGATGCAACAAGAGTGCCGAAAAGGAAGAACAATAAAGGCATCTGAAAATAAAGGATAAATAATCTGAGGCCTGATTCAGGAGCAAAAGGAATGCCGTTGCATTATTCAACAACGGTGTTTTGTGTGGTATTTAAAGATTTGATATTATGCAGAGAATCAACTATGTTGCATATTTCATCGCGGTGTTGAATTCTGCAACGTTTTATTCCTCGATTTCATGTCGTCGCAGATGCCTCCACAAAGAGGCCCTGTCTATGCCGAGAAGCTCTGCCGCCCGGGTCTTGTTTCTGCCGACTTTGTTTAATACCCACTGGATATATTCGTGTTTGATTTCCTCAAGTGTCTTTATGTCGGAATCACTCCGGCTGAATGAAAAAACATCCATTTCCGAGATGTCTGCCGGAAGGTCCCTTATTTGGATTTCCTCATCATGGGCCATTGCCGCGGCCCGCTCCACGATGTTTTCAAGCTCCCTTACGTTGCCCGGAAAATCATAATCCAGCAGTGCTTTCATGGCCTGTTTTGAAAATCCGGTGAATTTTTTTCCTGTCCTGCTGGCGGCCCGGCTCAAAAAAAATCCGGCCATCAGCGGGATGTCGCGTTTTCTTTCCCGTAGAGGAGGTATGTAGATGGAAATCACGTTTAAGCGGAAATACAGGTCCTGGCGGAAAATTCCCGCGCTTAATGCTTTTTTCAAATCTTTGTTCGTGGCTGCTATTATCCTTACATCAACCGGAACTTCCTGGTTGCCGCCGACCCGGATAATCTTTTGTTCCTCCAGTGCCCGCATCACCTTGACCTGCATGCTAAGGGGCATATCGCCTATTTCATCAAGGAAAAGCGTTCCCCCGCTGGCAGCCTCAAGCAGCCCGGCCCTGGATGCGGAGGCTCCTGTAAACGCGCCTTTTTCATGGCCGAAAAGCTCATTTGCCAGAAGTTCCTCTGTGAATGCCCCGCAGTTGACAGCCAAAAATTTTTTGTCCCGCCTGTGGCTGTGGTAGTGAATCATGGAGGCTGCCAGTTCCTTTCCGGTCCCTGACTCGCCTGTAATGAGAACGTTGCAGCCGGTCTTTGCCACCTGCCTGCTTACCTTGATTACCTCTCGGATTTCGCTGCTTTCACCAATGAAACCCGGTTCCCCGGGCTGGTCTCTTAGCCGGGATTCCAGCTCGCTTATTTTTTTTCGTAGCTGCTTTTTTTCAATAGCTTGTCGTGCCAGGTGAATGACTGCTTCAGGGCGGAATGGCTTTTCAAGATAATGGTAGGCGCCTTTTTTAGTGGCCTCTATTGCCGTGGATATAGATGCATAGGCAGTAACCACGATGACTTCGATTTCAGGGTCAGTGTCCTTGATTCTGGGGATCAGTTCCAGGCCGCTCATTTCATCCATGACCAGATCAGTGATGATCAGGTCGACGCCGCCTGCAGAGATCTGTTCCACTGCCTCGGCTCCGCTGCCTGCCTGTGCCGTGTCAAACTCCTGCCTGGAAAAGATCCTGACCAGATTTTTCCTGGCCACCTTGTCATCGTCAACTATGAGTATTTTCGGGGCGGTCATGGGAATAATTCCGTTTTTAATTCGCCGGCGGGAATCTGGTTCTAAATTCTTTAGAATTTGATATAATTATAACATTTTTCCGCCTGCAGGTAAATCCTTTCCGGCATCGGGTTTGATAACCTTGTTTGCTTGAAAACAGCTTTCCATGGTATAATCTACAAAAGACAGGAAGATTTTTTAAACTTTTGAAATGTTTTCATGGATTGAGAGATGAGAAAAATAGAGGAAAAATATCAGCGAATAGCAGATGACAGCCGGTCATTTGATATATTATACTGGCAGGCTCTGGGGGATGAGGCTATTTT